>CAZFCJ010000121.1:0-9336 GCA_964517315.1 uncultured Anaerolineaceae bacterium
CTGCGTTCTCCGCGGTGAGTCCCCTCCGGGTCGACGCTAACGGGGACGGTGCGTGAGCAGGCCGAACGCAGACCGGCGCTCCTGCACCGAGGCAAAGCCGGCCTCCTCCAGGCGCAGGCGCACGCCGTCCCACGTGCGGCTCACCGCCGGCGCGTCCGGGTTCCCCACATAGTGGAAAAGCCTCCCACCCGGGCGCAGGACTCGCAGGAAATGACGATACAGTTCAGCCGCGTATAAATCCCCGGCCAGATCCACGCTCGGCGGATCGTGCAGGATGGCGTCGAACCAGCGGTCTGGGGCCCCCTCAACCAGCGCGTATGCGTCGCCGATGACCCGCTGGAGGTTGTGGCGCTGGAAAAGGTCCTGGGACCACGGGTTGAGCCGGGCCAGGTCGATGATCAGTGGATCCCACTCCACCGTCACCACCGTGTGCGCCGTACGGCTGAGCTCGATCGCCGTGTAGCCGAGACCGGTGGCGGTGTCGAGCACGCGGCCGCGCATCCCTCCGGCGGCCTTCACCTTGGCCGCGGCGTCCTCCTGGGGCTCGATGTCCTTGATGCGGTGCATCGGGATCCCGGCCACCAGCAGCGCCGGTGCGCCGGGGGTAGGATACAGGGTATAGGGTCGGCCCAGCCGCTCCGAGAAGGCCTGGATTTTTCGCAGTTGGCCGCCCTCCAGCATGAAGCAACTGCTGTCGTGCTTGATCACCTCCTTCAGCGCCTCCCAGCCGAGCAGACCGCCCTGCGGGAGCCGCACCCCCTCGGCCCCGAGCTCCAGCTCGGCCTCAGTGAGACCCAGGTTTAACGAGCTCTTGACCGCCGACTGCCCGCGCTCGTGCGCTTCCAGCATCGGACGGGCCTGATAATGGGAGAGGGTGATCGTCATTTCGCGGTCCCTTTCAGGGTGGCTCATGCCGGGGACCTCCAGGACCCATTCTAAGCCCGCACGTGGCCGGGGGCCTCAGGTTTGAATGGGGTCACCGTACTGGGAGGTAGGTTCAGGCTCCTAGCAGAGGATGGAACCAGGTGACAAGACGCCCCGATGAGGCCGAGGGGTTGTTAGAATCGGGCCGTGGCAGACCAAGAAAGAAGCCCGTCGCTTAAGTCCCGCATCGTCGCCGAGGCCCAGCGCCTCGGGTTCGAGCTGGTGGGCGTCACCACCCCGGAACCGCCGCCCCACCTCGACGTGTATCAGGACTGGCTCGACGAGGGTCGCCACGGCACAATGGACTGGATGGGCCGTGAGCGTGCCCAACGGGCGCGCAGCAATCCCCGCCGGCTGCTGCCCGAGTGCGAGTCGATCCTGGTGGCGGGGATGCGCTACCAGCCCCAAGACGGCTCACCGTCCGAGCCGGACCACCCGGCCCAAGTCTCCATGTACGCCGTTGGTGACGATTACCATGAGGTCATTCCCGAGCGCCTGGAAGCGCTCATGGAGCAGATCGAGGCGTGGGTTGGCGAGCCGGTGCCCCACCGTATCTACACCGACACCGGTCCAATCCTTGAGCGCGAGCTGGCCCAGCGGGCCGGACTGGGCTGGATCGGTAAGAACACCTGCCTGATCCATCCCCAGCAAGGCTCTTACTTCTTCTTAGCCGAGGTTCTGCTCGGCCTTAAACTTGAACCAGACCAGCCGATCAGGACAGATCACTGCGGAACGTGCACACTATGCATTGAAGCCTGCCCCACCGACTGCATTCTTCCCGACCGGACGCTCGACGCCCGACGCTGCATCTCATATCTCACCATCGAGCTCCGCGAGGCGATCCCCGATGACCTGCGCTCCCAGATGGGGCAGTGGATCTTCGGCTGCGACATCTGTCAGCAGGTGTGCCCATGGAACGAGCGCTTCGCGGCCCCCACCGATGAGCCCGCCTATCAGACGCGCCCGTTTTTCCAGCACGCGGAGCCGCAGGACTTCCTGGAGCTCGACCCACAGAGCTACCGGGAGAGGATGCGCAAGAGCCCGCTCAAGCGAGCCAAACGCCGCGGCCTGGCGCGCAACGCCGCCGTGGCGGCCGGCAATCGGCGGGACCCGGCCGCGGTACCCGCGCTACGGCGCACGCTGCTCGAGGACCCCGAGCCGCTGCCGCGCGCCCATGCCGCCTGGGCACTGGCCAAGATCGGTACTGAGCCGGCCCGGGAGGCCCTCCATCAAGCCGCCCAACGCGAGCGCGACCCCGCGGTGCAGGTAGAAATCAGCGCCGCGTTGAGGCCTTTCGAGGGGAATTAGTTCGGAATTCGGGCCTCCGGATCCGGTGACTGGAATCTGCAGATCGGTTATCCGGGATTCGGGATTCGGTAATCGGTAACTGGTTGACTGGAGACTGGGGAACCGGAATGCGGGCGCTAACCACTAAAACACAAAGGGGGCGCTTTGTGTCTTCGTGCTTTTCCTCTTTCCAAGGTAGGCCCGTTCGTTGCGCCCAGTCGTGGAGATGATCGCACAACGGTCGGCATCGAGCTGGGAGCTATCAGCTAGTAGCTGAAGGCCAGCGGCCTCATGGCACCATCGTCTCCGTCGGGGTGGGCGGATTGGGGTCGGGCGTGTCGGTCGGAACCGGCGTGACCAGATTCACCGGGACGACCAGGAGGTCCCCAATGCGAATGTCGTTCGGGTTCTCGAGGTCGTTCGCTTCGATGATCGCCTCCTCGGTGCTGTTGAATTCGGCCGCGATCGTGGCCACCGTGTCTCCGGCCCGCACCAGGTACTCAATCTCGGTCCCCGGGGCCAAGTTTTCGGGCAACGGTGTGGAGGTGGGGAACTCCGCCTCCGGCGCGGGAATGGTGATTTCTTGACCGACCAGAATGGTGCCCCCGGCACCGATTTCAGGGTTGTAGGCGATCAGCACGTCCAGCGCCACTTCGAACTGATCGGCGATCGAAGACAGCGTATCGCCCTCCTGGACAATGTACACCTGCGGTCCGGAAGGGGTCGGGGTCAGCGTAACCGTGGGCGTTAGTGTGATCGTCGGGGTCGCGGTCGGTGGCAGCGGCGTGGGGGACTCGGTGGGTGTAGGCGTATCGGTGGCGAAAACCGCCGGCAGCTGCGGTGGATTGTCGCCGGTGATCCACAACACGACCAACACGAGACCGACCACGAGCAACAGCACGGCCGCCCCGCCCAGCAACAGCGGAATCATCCGTTCCCTACGCCGACGGTAAGCCTCGATGACCTCCGCCGCGCTTTGTTCCCTTTCCGTCATGCCGGTCCCTCCCTCAGGCGCGCCCATTGTACTCGAAGATCAAACCGAGATGTACCTGCCTCTTTCTTGCCACGATTAATGGGCCGTCAGGGGCCCGACCAGTCCCTCGAGAACGGTTGACAGCGCGTTCGACCACGTCGGATCGACGTGCGAACCGGGCACCACATGGAGCTCGACGCCCGCCCCGCGGGCATTCAGCCTCTCATAAAGGAGCTCCGTTTCGTTGCGCGCCCAGTCCTCCTCTCCGGCGAGCAATAAGAGGCCTTCGGGGAAGGATTCGGCCTCCTGCACCAGACGGTGCGGATCGTATGCCTCCCTCGGGTAATTCACCGCCAGCGAAGGGCTGAGAGCGGCCAGCGCAGTGAACATTTCAGGGTGCCGCAGTCCGATCTCGAGCGCCCAGATTCCGCCCCGAGAGATGCCGGCCAGGCCCCGTACCGGGCTTCCAACCCCGTTCCTATACTCGGTTTCGACGAACGGGAGCACGCTCTCCAAGAATTCCTCCTCGTAGGAGCCGGCGCCGCCGTCCGTTGAACTGAACAGCGGCTCCACGGCGCGTGGAAATACCAGGACAGACGCCCCCCACCGGCCTGCGGCCCAGCCGGCTTCAAACTCCTCGACCACCCCCAGCGAGGGCCAATGACTCTCGTCGAATGGCTTCCCGTGCAGGAAGTAGACGGCCGGCAGCTCCGCCAGGGCGCTCGCCTCGCAGGCCGGGAGGTAGATCCAGATCGGAACCTCCCGACCGAGCAGATCGCTCCGATACTGGCCCCGCTCCAGGCTCCCCACCCCCTCCCGGCACGCCCCGGACTCGGTCGGCACGGGAGCGTCCGTGGGCCCACTCGTCGCCGTCTGTGCGGGCGCGAAGGTGGGCGTGGGACCGGTCGTGCGGGTGGGCGCGACGTTCGTGGCTCGCTCCCCCGAACAGCCCGCCAGCGCAATCGCCGGCACGAGAAGGATCCGACTGAGGTCGCGGCGTTCGATCATCGGTGTCCAATCTTACTCGACGGGGTGTCCGAGCAGCATATGATAGAATGGCCGCGTTTGACAGGGAGAAGGACGCGGCAAAGAGATCCTATGAAGTATCACATTTGGACCGCTGGCTGCCAGATGAACGTCGCCGATTCACAGCGCGTGGCCTCGGAACTCGAAAAGCTTGGCTACCGCTCCACGCGCGTGGCCGAAGACGCCGACGTCATCGTGCTCAACACCTGCGTCGTGCGCCAGAGTGCGGAAGACCGAGCTTACGGCCGATTGTCCTCACTGCGCCCGGTGAAGGATGAACGCCCCGAAGTGGTCATCAATCTCATGGGGTGCCTGGTCGGAGTCAAAGGCAACCCCAAACTGAAAGAGCGGTTCCCCTACGTCGACGTATTTTCGCCGCCTTCCGACCCCGAGCCGCTGATCGACCACCTGCTTGAGGCCCAGGGTCGCGGGATCGAGATGCAGGAGACCCGCACGCGCCACAAGGTCATGGACGGCGAGCTGGTGCTCCCCGTGGAGGAACGCGGGGCACTGGTCTCAGCGCACGTCCCAATCGTTTACGGCTGCTCTCACGCCTGCACATTCTGCATCATTCCGTTCCGTCGCGGCGTGGAGCGCAGCCGTTCCGTCGGTGAGATCGCCTCCGAGGTGCATACGCTTACCGAGCAGGGCGTGCGCGAGGTCACACTGTTGGGCCAGATCGTTGATCGCTACGGCAAGGACATTGAGGATGGCCCAACTCTGGCGGATCTGCTGCGCGTCGTCCACGGCGTCGAGGGGATCGAACGGATCCGCTTCCTGACCTCTCACCCCAATTGGATGACCGACCAGCTGCTTGAGACGGTGGCGGATCTTCCCAAGGTCTGTGAACACATCGAAGTTCCCGTCCAAGCTGGCGATGACGATGTGCTGCGCCGTATGAAGCGCGGTTACACGGCCGACGATTATCGGCGGCTCATCGAAAACATCCGCCGGAAAATCCCGGGAGTGTCGATCGGCACCGACATCATCGTCGGCTTCCCCGGCGAGACGAGAGAGCAGTTCCAGAGGACCTACGACCTCCTTGCCGAGCTGAAGATCGACGTGGCGCACCTGGCCCGCTACTCACCGCGGCCCCAAACCGTCGCCGAACGTCGCATGGAAGATGACGTGCCCGAGGAAGAAAAGATGCGCCGCTTCCGAGCCCTGGAAGAGCTTCAGGAGCAGGTGTCATCGCAGATTAATGAAACCTACCTCGGAGAGACGGTCGAGGTCCTTGTGGAGGAGAAGTACCAGGGGAGCTGGAAGGGCCGTACCCGGACCAACAAGCTGGTTTTCTTCGAGGCCAAGGGGGACTATCGGGGTCATCTCGTACCGGTGCGGGTCCATCACGCAGGGGCCTGGAGCCTCAATGGTACGTTGGTCGAGGCGCCGGAGCGTGCAGCGGCGTCGATGGCCACCGCCGCCTGACCCTCGTCCGGCCTGACCACGACGTGACACCTTCGCAGACCCACCTCGACAGTTACCAACCTGAGCATTCTGGTCATCCCAGCCAGTGCAGCCCCACAAGGTTCGAGAACCATCTGGGTTCAGCCCGAGGAGGAAGCGCCATGCAATCGCAGCCCGATCGTCTGATCACTGGCCTTGGACTTCTCGTCGCGGCCTCACTGTTCCTGGCCGCGTGCAACCTGCCCGGAATGCAGGCTACGCCGGAATCCGACAGCCTTGCCACGGCGGCCGCGGAGACCGTGGCCGCAGAACTGACCCAGGCTGCTACCGAGGCGGCCCAGACTCCCGCCACCGATACTCCCCCGCCGGCCACCGCGACGCCGGCCGCCGCCGACACGCCCGCCGAGTCCACGGATACGCCTTCGCCGACCGGCTGTACCGATCGGGCCGACTTCGTGACGGACGTCACTGTGCCCGACAACACATTTTTCGAAGCCGGCGAATCGTTCACCAAGACGTGGCGCCTCCGCAACGCGGGCTCGTGTACGTGGACAACCCAGTATTCGCTGGTCTTTGACAGTGGTAGGGCGATGAGTGGTCCGGCCTCCGTTCCACTGCCTGGCAGCGCGCCTCCCAACGCCACCATGGACCTGTCCGTGGATCTGATCGCGCCGACCACCGACGGCACCCACCGCGGAAACTGGATGCTGCGCAACGCCGACGGCGAAGAATTCGGCATCGGCTCCAATGCCCAAACGGCGTTTTGGGTTCAGATCCGAGTGGGCCCCACTCCCACCCCTGAACCAGATGTGTACAACTCGGGCAAGGTCGACATTGATCAGTCCTTCCTCGCCGACCTGGACTCGATCGCGCAAACTTCGTCCGGCGCCGACATCTGGTTCGAAGCGGTGACATCTACGGAGAAGTACCTCACACCCCGCAATGGCGCGAGCTTGGGTCTGATGAGCTCCGTGCCGACCCACAGCGACTGCGCCAGCGCATCTCTGGAATCGGACCGGGTGTCATTGGACGACTTCGGCGAAGGCGACCTCTTCTGCTTCGAAACCAACGAAGGTCGCTTCGGACGCTTTGAAGTCGAGAACATCACCGGCGGGTCCTCACAAACGATCACCCTCGATGTCCTGACTTGGGAGAAATAACCGGCCTCAAGGTCATTGGGACGCATGAGTCGATGGACGGGGGCCTCCAGGCTTGAGGCTTCGGGATGTTGGCCGGTGGCCGCTGGCTACTGGCAACGAGCACCCGGCCCCTCGCGGCCAGCTCGGTTCTTGGATTACGAGTCTCTTGTCACCAGTCAATGAGCGCTGAGCGCCGAGCCCTGAGCAATGCGGCCTCCGGCCGCTGGCCCCTCCACTCTGGCATCTAGCCTCTAGCTCGGCTCCGCGAGTCCGTAGGATTTGAGCAGCCCGATTCCGGATAACGGGTAACGGGTCATGTGTAAAGTTGCAGGTGTTCCGTTGCCAAGCCAAGAAGGAATAACACTCAGACCCAAAGCCCCCTCTGTGTTTCTGTGGTTGGCCACCCCGATCCCGATCATCCCCGAGCGAGGTACAATCTCGGCGGAATCGGGCGAACAGGGATTGTAGAGGGTGATGGTACTTCGCAGGCTGCTCGTGAACCTGCTGGCGGCGATCCTGTTGACCGCCTGCAACGTTCCCCAATCGGCCTCCAACGGCGAGCAGGCCTCCACCGAGGCAGCAGAAACGGTTGAGGCGGTCCTCACGCGCGAAGGACCCGACATTCTCGCCACGGGGCGAGCGGAACAAACCGCACTGACACCGATCACCTCCACGCCGACCTCAACCCCGCCGAGCCCGAATCCAACCGAGAACGAGACGTGCGAAAACAGTGCCGAATTCATCGACGACGTCACAATTCGCGATAACGAGGAGCTCCGGCCCGGCGAGTCGTTTGTGAAGATTTGGCGACTGCGCAACGCCGGGGGTTGCGCCTGGACGCCGGCTTATCTGCTTGCATTCTTCGGGGGACACCGACTGGAGGCACCCCAGACGGTATCACTCTCTCGTGAGGTTGAACCCGGCGGAGTGATCGACCTCGCCGTTGAGATGACAGCCCCTACCCAGCCCGGCACCTACCAGGGTTTCTGGAAGCTGCGCAGCCCCGAAGGCGAGTTCTTCGGCATCGGTCCGCAGGGAGATCAATCTTTCTGGGTAAAGATCGTGGTGCCCGCTGCGAGCTCGACCGAGGCCCCGGAAACCCCAACCCCGGTTGCAGAAGCAACGGAGACCGCGACCCCCTCTGTGACCCCTACGCCAACCCCCAGTCCAACCGGCCCGACCCCGACCCCGGAGCCGACTTCAACCCCTAGCCCCACGCCCACAGGGGAAGCCACCCCCAAATCCACCCCTTAATCAGGCGCGGTCCGCTGCCTCATCCAGGCGACCACCCACGCACTTGTATGGTACGCGGGGACCTTGGCGCTCCAGGCCTCGCCGTGCTAAAGTGAAATTATGGGCACCAAAGTCCTGGTTGTCGACGCGAACCGCGAGTTCGCCATCCTCATCCGTCAATCCCTCGAGGAAGGCGGACAATACAGCGTTTCGGTAGCCAACAGCGGCATGGAAGCCCTGACGCTGGCCGCCGAGACACCATTTGAACTGGCCGTCATCGATCTCGATTTACCCGACATTCAAGGCCGGAAGGTCGTCCGGCGTCTCCGCGAAGCGCAACCTGAACTCAAGCTCGTGGTCATCCCCGAGTCCGGAAGGGACGAGGTGGACGATGAAGAGACGGTCCCCGTGGAGGGCGTGCTGCGTAAGCCCTTCTACCTTCCCGACCTTCCCAAGATCCTGCAGGAGACACTGGAAAGCTCGCCCATGCCGGCTCGAGGTGAACATCGTGAGGCGAAGGCCGGCGGGGTGGCGGACCTGGAGGCGCAGTTCGATCCGGAGGCGGACGAATTTCAAGGCCAGATTCCCTCCCTCGAACAGGCTTCGGATCTGCTGGACATCGGCTTGCCCTCAAGCGGAGCCAAGGCCGCACTTCTGCTCCGGGACCGCCGACCGATCGCCCAGGCCGGAGATATATCAGCGGGCACGCTGCGCGAGGTCTCAGGGGCTATTCCCGATCCTCCCTCCCGAAATCGGACCGGCGACCTGGTTCGGTTTCTGCGCCTCGCCGGCCGCCGGGATGATTTCTTGCTCTACGGCACCCAAATCGCAGATCGCCTGAACCTGGCCCTTCTTTTTCCCGCCGATACGCCCATTGGGGTTGCGCGCAAGCAGACGGGCCTTCTGGCCCAGAAGCTGATCGAGGCTCCGCATGAGGCCGCGGAGGTGAAAGCATCCGAGGAGGATGACGCCGTGGCGACGATCTCCGAGGCTCAGACGGTTGAACCGCGGCCGCAGGTCGAACCCGAGGAGATGAGAGGGCCCGAGGCGGAGGCCGAGCAACCCGGACCGCCGGAGCTCGATGCGGAGGAGCTCGTTCCGCCCGAGGAAGAAGGCCAAGTGCCAGAAGCGCCCGACGTGGCGGCCCAGGCCATTGAGCCGGAGCCCCCCACGATTGAACCCGCAGCAGCGGAAGGCCCTGAGGCCGAGCAAGCCGAGCCGAAAATGCCCGAGGATGAGGCGGACAAACCTGGACCGCCCGGGGTAGAAGCCGAAGCGACCGATGGACCCCAAGCTCGGCCCGTCGAGCCGGAGCCAGCCGAGGTTGAAGGCCCAGCGGCTGAAGCG
>CAZFCJ010000122.1:0-9325 GCA_964517315.1 uncultured Anaerolineaceae bacterium
CTTACAAGGAAGAGGCCGCAGGTTCGAGTCCTGTTCCGCCCATAAGGGCGTCCCACCGGGGGCGCCCTCTTGTTGAACGAAAGGTTGAACGAACTTGGTTCGGACGACATCCATCTCCCTGTTGGCCGCGGGGCTGGTGACGGCTTGCGCACTGGCCACCCCAACGGCGACTCCCACGTCCACAGCCCCGCCGGCGGTTACCCGCTCGCTGCCGCCCGGATCGACGAAGACCCCCTCGCCTACGGAGCGGCCTAGCCTGCCGCCCACTCCGACGTTGCCGGCGGATCCTCTCGCCTCGCAGGAGCAAGCCCTGCTGGAGAGCTTTCGGGCGGACGTCGCTGTCTTGCGCGGGAAGACCCAATATCTGATCGATGCTCGCGTTGAAATGGACTCGGTCAAGCAGGTGGCGACGATAAGCGGACTTGCGCGCATACGATACACGAATCCAGGTCCGGAGCCCATCGGTGCCCTTCCCCTGATGCTGTGGCCGAATGATGAACAGTATCGGGGCGAGCTTCAGGTGGGCCCGGCGCTGATCGAAGGAGGACGGCAGGAAGGAGAACCGCGGCTCGAGGGCCTGGCGGTCGAATTCAAACTGCCGACCCGCCTGGCGGCCGGCGAAACGGTCGATCTTACCGTACCCTTCACCGCTACGGCGGAGGGTCCGATTGGGGGATCCACCCCTCATCGGTTCGGGATCACCGAAGGCGTCTTGTTTGCACCGACGTTTTATCCGCTGGTCCCTCGACGGGTGCAGGGGGAGTGGGAGGTCCAGGACGCGCCCCCCGGAGGCGACACCACGAATTCGGAGGTGGCTGCATATTGGGTACATCTGGACGTGCCGATGGATCTGCAGCTGGTGGCTTCGGGTGTGGAAGTGGCCCGGGAGGAGGGCGCAGCCCGGACCTCGGTGGTCTACGTTGCGGGTCCTGTGCGCGATTTCGCCTTCGCACTGGGGCCGTTTAATCACGACTCGCGCATCGAACGAGGCGTCGCCATACAGGGCTGGTTCTTGTCGGATCACGCGGGTGACGCGGACCGCATGTTGGACGCCGCGGCCGCCCAGTTTGACGTCCTCTCCGAACGGGTGGGCCCGTATCCTTATACCGAGCTCGATTTGGTGGACGTCCCCGGCGCTTACGGCGGCATAGAGTATCCGGGGCTGGTGACGATCGGGACTCTGGGAACGTCGTGGGTGATCGAGCCGGTCGTCCACGAAGTCGCCCACCAATGGTTCTACGGGTTGATCGGGGGGGATCAGGTCGATCAGCCGTGGATGGACGAGGCGTTCGCCACCTACTCAACCGCGCTGTACCTGGAGTTTGTCGAGGGGCGCGGCCAGGCGACGGGCTACTTGAGCGATCTGCGCGAGGTCGTCCGCAACCATCCGCAGAGTGAGCGGCCGATCGGCCAGGGTGTTGGGGAATACCAGGGAGGAGAATACTCGACTCTCGTCTACCTGAAGGGGGCTCTCTTCTACCAGGCCCTCCGCCAGCGCCTCGGGGACGAAGTCTTCTTCGATTTCCTGCAGCGTTTCTATCAGGAGTACCGCTACGGCTTCGCGACCGCGGACGATTTCCATTCCACCGCAGAGGCGAGCTGCAGCTGTGAGCTGGACGCCCTGTTCCAGGATTGGGTGTACGAAGGCGGCCCTTTGGA
Source organism: uncultured Anaerolineaceae bacterium (assembly GCA_964517315.1). Classification (GTDB taxonomy): domain Bacteria; phylum Chloroflexota; class Anaerolineae; order Anaerolineales; family E44-bin32; genus DASWJQ01. The sequence continues at coordinate 1,660 of CAZFCJ010000122.1, forward strand.
GGCACCTTGAAGGGCGTTTAACCCGATCCTTGACCGGCATTCTGGCGGAGCATACAATCGATTTCGGTTCGTGGCGCTACTGGGCGCCACCTCGTGATCCTACGCTTACAATCCCCGGAGACCCCCATGTCCGACTTCCTCTTTCGCGGCAAGCTAGCTGACCTTGATCCCAATCTGCAGCATCTCACCGAGCTGGAGGCGGAGCGCCAGTACCGACGCTTGATCTTAATCCCCTCCGAGAGCACAGCTCCGATGGCGGTGCGAGAGGCGCTGGCTTCCTCATTTCACAACGTGTATGCAGAGGGCTACCCCGACGAGGAAACGCGCTGGATGGACGAGGACGAAATTCTCGATCTCAAAGCCCGGCTGGCACATTACCGGCGCTACGGGGATCCTCGCTACTACAAGGGCGTTGAGTACGTGGACGCGGTCGAGGCGCTCGCCCGCCGACGCTGCGCCGAAGCGTTTGCGGCCAATGGGATAACAGCGGACGACCTGTATGTCAACGTTCAGCCGCTTTCGGGCGCGCCGGCCAACAACGCCGTGTACCACGCGCTGGTCGAGCCGGGCGACACGATTATGGGTATGAATCTGAAGCACGGTGGGCACCTCACCCATGGCTCACCGGTGAACCGCTCCGGCAAGTACTACAACGCCGTCCACTACACCGTCGATCCCGACACGGAACGGATTGACTACGACCAGCTGGCGGCCTTGGCCGAGCAGCATCGGCCCAAGCTGATCATCGGCGGCTATTCGGCGTACCCGTGGACGGTCGACTGGGAGCGGTTTCGGGCCATCGCCGATTCGGTCGGGGCCTACCTGTTGGCCGACATCGCCCACGTCGCCGGCATGGTGACGGCCGGCGTGTACCCTTCGCCGGTGGGCCACGCGCACGTGGTGACCTTCACGACGCATAAGTCGCTCTGCGGGCCGCGCGGCGCGGCCGTCATAACGACCTCACCGAAGCTATCCCGCGCGATCGACCGGGCGGTGTTCCCCGGCGAGCAAGGCGGGCCGCACATCAACGTCGTTGCCGCCCAGGCGCTGACCTTCAAACTGGCTCAGACCGAGGCCTTCAAGCAGCTCCAGCAGGCCATCGTCGACAACTGCGCGGCTATGACGGAAGCGATCGCCGAGCAGGGGCTACGGATCGCGTTCGGCGGCACGGACACCCATCTGTCCTGTGTGGACTGCAAGTCGGTAGTCGGCGAGGATGGGACGCAACTGTCGGGGGATATGGCGGCGCGCATCCTCGATCTGGCCGGGATCGTGGTGAACAAGAACACCATTCCGGGCGACACCTCGGCGATCAACCCCTCAGGTATTCGCCTGGGATCGCCATGGGTGAGCCAGCGCGGGTTCACCCAGGTTGAAAGCCGCGAGCTGGGCCGAATGATCGGGACCGTCCTGCAGGCCTGTCGACCGTTCGTGTACTATCGGCGCGTCCGGGACCGGCAGCGGGCCAAGATCGATTTCCTCACGCTTCATGAGGTCAAAAGCGCCGTTCGGGATCTCGCGGCCTCGGTGGGGATAGATTTTGAGCCTCCCGTCCACGGCTACCCCCATTTCTATTACCTCGACGATCCGGTGCCGGACCTCCCTCATACCCAGCTCGAACTGGAGGGTGCCGAGGCCGACGCGATGGTCCGCTGGGCGACGAGCGCCCGCGTTGCGGCGCCCGAGAATGGGCCGGTTAATGCGACCCTGACCGGGCCCGACAGGACGGTCGAGGTCGTCGTCGAGTGCGTGGAAGCGGACCGCTGGCGGCTGACCGTCCCCACCGAGAAGGCGGCCTGGATCCGCAGCTGGCTCCGCGATCTCTCCGACGGCTTCGTGCTGTTCGACCAGGAGGACCTCCACCGGAAGGTCCCGGGCCCGGTGGTCATACGCGAGATCGGCGGACTCGAGTCGCCCCCGGAGGCCGCCGACACCGCTGGTGGCGAGGACAAACCCTGGTTCATCGGCGTCGAATCGGTCGAGGGGACCGAGGCGCTGCCCCAGTTCTCATGGGAGGATGAGGAACCCGAGGAACTGCGCCGTACGGCGCTCTACGAGGTCCATCAGGAATTGGGCGCCAAATTGGTGCCGTTCGCCGGGTGGGAAATGCCGGTGTGGTACGGCTCGGTGCTTGAGGAGCATCAGGCGGTGCGCTCGGCGGCGGGCCTGTTTGACGTCACGCATATGGGTGTGTACGCGGTCGACGGCCCGGGGGCTGCGGCGTTCCTGGACAGCGTTGTGGGCAACGACGTGGCCGGGCTGGCCATGGGAGATTCGCTGTACACACAATTTCTCAGCCCGGAGGGCCAGATCATAGACGACCTGATGATTTACCGGTTGCCGGAGCTGTATATGCTGGTCGTGAACGCTGCCAACGATGACAAGGACTGGGCGTGGCTCAACGCGGTCCGCGAGGGCCGAGTGCGGGTGGATGAGAATCGTCCGGGGGCCAAAGCGTTTGGCCGTTCTTGCCGCCTGCGCGACCTGAGAGCTCCGGAGGCGGAGGAGCAAATGCGGGTCGACCTTGCGCTGCAGGGCCCCAGGAGCCGCGATATTCTGCTCGAACTCGGCTGCGACGAGGCGGCCGCGGAGCGGCTGAAGAAGCTTCCATGGTCCGGCGTGATGCGGGCGCAGTTCGGCGGCTTCGACCTGATCGTCAGCCGAACCGGTTATACGGGCGAGCGGGCGGCGTATGAACTGTTTGTTCATCCCGAACGGAGTCCCGCGCTGTGGGGCGCGCTGCTGGAGGCCGGTGAGCCCATGGGGCTGCGGCCCGCAGGCTTGGGTGCGCGCGACTCCTTGCGCACGGAAGCGGGATTGCCGCTGTACGGTCACGAGATGGGCGGCGGGATGGAACTGGGGGTCGGCGACGCGGGATTCATCGGTTTCGTGAAGACCTACAAGCCGTGGTTCATCGGCCGCGCCGCGGTGCTGCGCCAGGAGTCCGAGCGGTCGCGGGAGGTCGCGCGCTTCCGCTTCGAGGACAAGGGCGTGCGCATGGCCCATTATGGCGATCCGGTCGTGGATCGCCGCGGCCGGGTGATCGGGCGGGTGACCTCGTGCGCGGTCGACAGCGAGGGCTATCTGTTGGGAATGGCTTATCTTGACCGCGAGCACGTGGGCGAGGGGACGCCGATCGGGGTTTTTCAGGGTGGCTATCGCCCCGGCTCCGCAGAACCCGAGCTGGGCGATCGGGTGGGCGTGCCGACGCCCGCCACGGTGCTGCGCCGTTTCCCTAAATAGCGGATAATTTCCGGGAAGTCCGGTGGAGTGCTTTGAAATTCCCGCGGCCTCGTCCGGACTTCCCGGAAGTTAAAGAGAAAAGGACCTTCTCAGGTCCTGTTCTCTTCAGGTGGAGGCGTTACGCCTCCGGTAGAGACGCTGAATTTAGATGTTCGATACGATGTTGCTGAACACGTTGCCGATCGCGGGTCCCAGCAGAGCTAAGATGACGATCACAACGACAGCTACGAGCACAAGAATCAACGCGTACTCTACCAAACCCTGACCCTTCTCTTTGGGCGCATACAACACTTAGTCTCACCTCCTTTGAAGTGGGATAGGGTGACTCGTTTGAATCACCGGATGTGGCGGGTCCGTCTCATTCAGCGTAGCACAGTGGGCTCGGGATCGAACTTACAGGCTACTTTCAGCGCTGTGAGACAAGCCTCTTCGCAGAGCCCCAACGGCCCCGCCTCCGATAGGGATAACGTTATCGTGTAGTGCATGTTACATCTGGCAGAATAGATCATCGGTACCACTGCGGTCTCAATCCGCGGCATACAGAGTCCCAGGCGGCGGCAAACCACCTGGGGCGTTGACGCATCGACGCGATCCGTCGATCCGTGAAGTTTCTCGTGTTTGAATGGTTGGGTTCCAGCGTGGGAGCTACATTGATAAACGGAATGCGACCTTCGTGCGATTGCGCGGGATACCGCTGTGCTGTATGCTTCGGCCTGTACACGTATTGTTCAGGAAAACAGCTCGTGAAAGGGGAAAGGGGATTTGGACATGCTCCTATATCCGATCTGGCTCGTGTTCGCGGCGGTCTTCTTCACGTTTGCCGTCCAGCACTGGAGGCTGTCCCAGCGCAACGTACGACCCTTCCGTGTTCGTGAAGGTGAATGGTCCGGTGAGGCTGGCGAGGTGCTGCGCGATTTCGCCGAGGACTACAACCGCTACCTCGAAGACGTGAACTCGACGCACCGGGACAAGCATCGAGCGGCGATGATCGGTTACATCGTAACCGGCGTTCTCGCGTTCGTGTCGATGGTCCTCACTCTGCCGACCTGAAGAAGTCATCCGTCCTGATTCACCCGAGTGAATGCAAACGAGCCGGCGCAAGCCGGCTCGCATTTCTATTCTCTAAGCGCGCCGAGTCAAACCGCGAATAGGCTCAGCACGAAGGAGAGGATCACGAGGATCGCGATGCCGACGAACACCATCTGAGAAAACGACATTCGTCGCTTGTCGCGCCCCTTGTTTGAACTCATACGCTCACCTCCTCGTGCCCATCCTACCACGGTTGGGTAGGTGCGGGCTGCGCCTGCGGAGGCCTTGCTGGACTCAGCGCCCCGGCCAACCGACGACGCTCATCCCACATCCGAAGTTGAACCGCAGAGTTCGCGGAGCACGCTGAGACGGCTTCATATTTGTCCGTGGACTGTGCGCTCTCGGGCTCTCCAATAGGTTCGCGCAACGATGTGAATCCCCCCGTCCCTTCAGGTCCGTAAATCTAATCCACGGCCGCGGCTCGTATAAGAAAGTAGCAGGGGGCGAGTCTGCCCCCTCAGAGAGCCGACCAGACGGAGGGAAATGCAATGGGATACAGAGTCAGGCGATTGTTGGTCTTCACTACGCTTCTGGTGCTGGCATTGGCCCTGGCCGTGCCCGCGGCGGCCGGGTCGCAGCGTAACTTCCGTGCCCACCTGGCCGGGAGGAACGAGGTGCCGCCGGTCGACACGCTTGCTCAGGGCCAGGCGATCTTTCACTTCGCCGGCGACGCGAGCTCGTTGAGCTACAAGCTGATCGTTGCGAACATCGAGAACGTTGTGGCGGCGCATATCCACTGCGGCGCACCCGGGGTGAACGGCCCTGTGGGCGTTACGCTGCACGTCGGCTTAGTCGCGGGCCGGTTCGACGGTGTCTTGGCCGAGGCCACGGTCACGGAACCTGACGCCGGCAACGCCTGTGACTGGGCGGATCTGGGGGATGTCCGCGCGGCGATCCAGAGCGGCAACGCCTATGTGAATGTGCACACTCTGGCGAACCCCCCCGGTGAGATCCGAGGCCAGGTTCACTAAGGTTCCGCCTTCGCTAGAAGTGAGAAAAGGCCGCCCGATCGGGCGGCCTTTTCTCGATGTAGTGCCGAGTCAGATCATCCGCCCCCCTCGTTGATGCGCTGCAGGATGTCCTTCTGCGCCTCCAGCTCTTCCCGCGTGTGGCCGGGGTCGAGGCGGGCCGTCTCGGCGGCGACCATGACGTCTGAGAAGGCCGTGTCGGCCGCCCCGTTGCCGTCGGTGTCGATCATCTCGTCCCACTCGACGGCGCCGTTGGCGAAGTTCAGCCAGGTGGCCAACAGCTGGCGGTCGAAGATCTCCTCCATGCTGCCGCCGTTGGCCTGCACGTTCAGGACGTCAAGGGCCTTCTCCAAGGTGGAGGCGTCGACTTCCTCGTCCAACACGTTGCTCACGTAGTCAACGATCAGCAGGTAGCACTCCAGGTCCTCCGGCGACACCTGTGTGTGGCCGTTGCCCTCGAATTGATGCTGCCAGAATCCGGCCGTGCGCAGCTCGCCGGCGTTGCCGACGATCAGCACGTCGGCGGTATCCGAGCCGACGCCGCCGTCGTCGTCCGCGGATGCGAAGACGATCTCGTACAAGCAGGCGTCCGCGAAGGTGTGCGTCGGCATGTCGGTCACGTCGCGCGGATCGTCCGTCGGGCTTGGATCAGGATCGGGATTGGACGGGTTGAGCAGGTACTCGGTGCTCACATCGGGCGCCGGCGGGCCGTCATCCCAATCCCAGCTCAAGAACAGATCGTCGCTGCCCGGGTCGGTCGACCGACCGCTGAAGTCGATCGGATCCCCGGCGTGAGCCAGGAAGGTGGGCATCCCGTTGATGAGCACCGTGCCCGACTCGTCGATCTCAGCGGTCGGGTCGACGTTGTTCACGGTCAGCTCGAAGCTGTCCGAGCCGACGCCGCCGTCGTCGTCCGTTACGGTCACTTCGATCGTGAAGGTGCCATCGTCGCCATATTGGCGCGTGCCGCTCACAGAGCCTAGGTCCATCGGAGGGCCTTCGGTGTCCACTGTGGGAACGCCGGCGTCGGCCGGGAAGCCGCCCCAACCCCAGTCGATTTCGTAGGTGTAGGTGTCGAGCCAGCCGGGGTCGCTGAAAGATACCTCCACGTCAGCGCTCTGACCTTCATCGATAGGTCCAACCGGCGTCACGCTGACGGCGGGAGCGACGTTGTCAATCACGACCTCGATGGTCTCGCACGTCATCGTGTCGTCGTCGGAGCCGCAGACCTCAACGTTGTACGTTCCGTTGTCGCCGTACGTGTTGCTGACGTCGAAGGTCAGCGTGGCGTCCGGCCGGGTGTTCTCGGATGCGCCGCTGATGGGCTGTGGGCCGGCCCCGTCGTCCCAGTCGATCGTCGCGGTCAGGCTCTCGAGCCAGCCTGGATCGGAGATGGTTCCGCTGACGCTCACCGGGGAGCCCTCAGCTTGTGGCGCGTCGGTGGCCAGATTGATCACCGAGGGAGCGACGTTGGTCACCGTGACTTGGGCGGTGTCGCTGTCCACCGCGCCGTCGACGGTGGTGACTTGCAGTCCGACGGTGAAGACCCCGTCCTGGCCGACCGTGTCGAAGGTGGCGGTCACGCCGCCGGCGTCATCATACTGTCCATCGTTGTCCAGATCCCATTCGTAGGTGTCGATGGCGTCGCCGGGGTCGCCGCTGGCAGGCGTGGACCCGCTGGCGTCTAGCGTTACGTCCGTGCCCTCCGGCGTGGCGTATGGTCCACCGGCGTCGGCGGTCGGCATCTGGCCGAAGTTGACCAGCATGTCGGGGGAGCAGGTGGTGTCCACCATCTCGACCCTGACGCCGCTGTTTGATCCATCGTAGAGATTGGCGTGCGGGGTTGTGGTGTCGTCGAAGAGGGTGTTGTTGGACGAGCCGGGGTAGGGGTCGCCCGCGTCGCCGCGGTTGCTGGCAGGAGGGGACTTGTCAAGATCGTCGTTGCCATCGGCCTCCTCCAGGTCGACGAGGCGATGCGAAGCGGAGGTGTGGCCCTCGTTCTTGTTGTTGCCCTGCGCTTCGTCGATGTGCCAGATCAGGATCCCGCAGCCCGGGAGCTGGGCGTCGAAGCCCACCTGCTGCCGGTTCTCGACCACGAAGTACTCGCCCGAGCCGATCCAATCGTGCGGTTCGTCTGGGTTATCGAGGAGCTGAACGGCGTAGTTGTTCGCCGCCCCTCCCACCTGCGGTACGGTCTGAGTCGTGTTGACGTCTGTCAGGTCGTCCGGGGTGAGCCACTCCAGGAACCACTTGCTCCAGGCGTCGTAGTGGGGCGGCGTGTCCGCGAGGTTGACGGTGCTCCGGTACTGCGAGCCCATCGTGCTCCAGAAGCCGACGCCCTCCGAGCTGCCGTCGGTGTCGTACAG
>CAZFCJ010000123.1:0-9182 GCA_964517315.1 uncultured Anaerolineaceae bacterium
CCGCGCGTCTCGAGCCCGCTGGCGGGCGGTGAGGCGGTGACGTTCGACGGAGTCATCTCGCTCGACCCGACCGACAACGACCGCGCGCTGCGGTTGAGCGTCCTCGCCGACAGCTGCGCCGGCGAGGAGTTCGTCCCCGAACACTGCCGTGTGCTCGAATCGGACGAGGCGAACAACACCGCCTCGGTGCGGCTGCGGACCCCGCCTTGCTTCGACTTCAATCAGCTGGATTCGGGCCAGGTCTTCGAGCCCGGCTCGCCCGCCCTCAGCGAGTCGGGGGGAACCTTGGATTTCGAATCGATATTCCCACCGGGTGACGACGTGTCCGAAGTCGGTGGCACGACCCGGGTCGCCTTCGGCTGGTCACAGCGGCTGCTCGAAGTGCGGGACATGAAGCTGAGCTTCAGCTTCGGGGTCGAGAGCACCCGGACTGCGTTCGCTTTCAGCGAGTTAGCCGGTACCCAGATGCTCCGGATCAACGGCGAGCGGGTTGACTTCGAAGACTTCCGCGAGCTGGACGGATCTCCGTTGGGCGGAGCGGAGCTGGTCGTATTGCGCGAGGCGGATCGTGATAGGGGAGTGGTAGTGGTCGAAGGGTCGGTGAAAAGCCTGGAAATCGGCAACCGAGATGGGGGGCTACAATTGGACAACATCTGCTGGATGGAGGTGCAGCCATGAGCGAAGAAGAGCGAAAGGGCGACGAGATCCGCGCCGACATCGAAGCTGATGTCAGCGGCCAGGTCGCGGTGGGCAAGGACATCAAACAGACGCAGACCGTCGGCGGCGCCGCGGCGGAAGTGAGCGAGGACGACCTTCAGGAACTGCGCGGTCAGATCGAGGCCCTGAAGGAGAAGGTCAAGGCCGAGGCCCCGCCGGAGAAGGCCGAGTCGGCCGTCGAGCGGCTGGATGAGCTCGAGAGGGCCGTCGTTGAAAAAGACGAACCCGACCTGACGACGATGGAGTACGTCAGGCAGTGGTTCGGCGAGCACCTGCCGCAGTTCGCCGGTGCGGTGTCCAGCGTCGTCGTGCACCCCATCGTCGGCCGGCTGGTCGAGGCCGCGGGCGACGCGGCGGTGGCCGAGTTCAAGCGTCGATTTGGGTCGTGAGATCTCCCCCAAAGACAAGATCATCCCCCACCACCAAGAGTCAAATCCCCTCGTTCCCCTTTTGGGGAGCAGAGAAGTTAGTGCGGAGGGTCCTACATCGGTCAATCTGTAGCAGTGAGCCCGCCTTTCCGGCAGCATGCGGCCCGACGTACACCATTAACGTCATCCTGAGGAGCTGCAGGCGACGAAGGATCTCCAAGGACGCACCGCTTCAAAGGATCCGTCACCGGGCCCACGGCGCCTCCCCGGACAGGGGCAAGGCGAACACAAGGTTCGCCCCTACCTCAATGGGGTTGGCGCAATATGCCAGGCGCCGGCTACCAACGGCCAAAAGTCTACCCCCCGATCACCCGGAATCGCCCTCCCTCAAGCCGGAGGGGCAACCTCTCGCCAACGCCCTTCCACCCGACGAACCGGAATCGAGCAGCGGCGGAGTCCAGACAACCGCCAAGTACCATAATCGAATCCCCTCTCCCCCAAATGGGGGGAGAGGGTTTAGGGTGAGGGGGCGAATGACGTGGGAATTAAAGCGAATGTTCCTCCCTGAGAATCGCCAGGGGCCAACGGCCATCGACTTATGGCCGAACCAGGAACCACCGGCAGCCCTCAATCTCTTTCGTGTCGGCTTCTCCCGCCCGCCTCCACCCGAATATGCTCCCGATGCGCGAACACCCGCTCCAGCCCGGCCTTGCGGGCTCGCACGACGATGCGCACACCGGCCGCGATGTCCAGCTCGGCGATGACCTCATCGGGGAAGAGCACCTCCAGCTCCGAGCCCTCGGCATCTTCCAGCAGATGGGCAAAGCCCTCCACGGGACGGGCCTCCTGCACCTCGATCGCCACCGCGCTGAAGCCCTCCAGCTCGGTCTCCGGGCGGATCGACCGCACGGAGCCTTCGATCTCCGACCAGTTCTCGATCATCTGCACCGACATGTCGTCCACCCTGTTTGGCTGGCCTTATCCAGGTCAGCCGCCCGATCCGAACAGGTTGCCCAGCCAACGCAGGAACCGCTCGAACCAGCTCTCCCCCGGCGTCTCGCACCGGGTTGCCACGTCGGCGGTCATCGTCGGTCCGGAGGCGCCGATGTTCTCCACGCTGATGCACGTGTCCTGGCCCGAATAGGCTTGCGAGCTCGGATCGCTGTCCGCGGTGAATGCCGTCACCCCGCCGCTGCCAGGGAACGGATCCCCATCGTCGCCTCGGTTGTTGCCGTTCTCCAGGTCCTGGCGGCCGTCGGACTGCACCAGCGCGACCTTGGGGTGGATCTCGTTTTCATTATCGGGGATCGAATCGTCGACGTGCCATATCAGCAGGCCGTCTCCGGGCAGCCGACGGTCGAACTCGCTCTTCTGCCGGTTCTCGACCAGGAAATACTCGGCGCCCGGTGCCGCGTTCCGCCACAGCCGGTAGACCTTGTGGCTGGCCTTGACGTCCTCGATCTGAAGACTTTGTACGTCGGGCAGGTCCTCCACCGAGGCCCAGCCCTGCTGGAGCTTGCACCACGCCGAGGGATGGGCCGGGATTTCGCCGCCGCCGAGCCAGCTCCCGCCCCCCATCAGGCACCAGTTGCCGACGCCCTCGCTCGAATAGTCCGTGTCGTACAGGTCCGGAAACCCGAACAGAAGGTGCCCGAGTTCGTGGCAGCATACGCCAATCTTGGCGTCCTCCGGCACCGTCAGATAAGCGTAAATGTTCACCCCCTCAGCGTCGTATGCGCCGCCGGAGAGCACCCATTTGTGCGACCAGATGTGGCCGGTGTCGCCCGTGGTCTCCGCGCCCGGCCCGGCGTGCAGCACGATAAAGGCGTCGACGAAGTCATCGCCGTCGTTGTCGTAGGGCCCGAAATCGACGTCCGCGTCGGCGGCCTCGGCCGCGTCGCGCGCCATCGTGCGCGCGTTGGGCTGGGCCAGGCCGGTTCCCGAGTTGTCGTTGGCGTATGCCTCCATCGTCCTGGGCAGGGTGTACGGGCCCACCACCTCCCCTTCGATATCGACCAGGCCGTGGGTGACCTCGCTGAAATATTCCTTGACGCTGCCGTTGCGCATCTCCCCGGTCGAGAAGAACAGCTCCTCGTAGTGCTCCACACTCTCGTCCATTTCACGGTCCGAGAACTCAACCAGGACCACGATCACACCCAGCGTGCCCCGCAGCGGCGCTCGCTCGGCGGCGGCGCGCCGGACAGTGAACGCGCTGGTGCCGAGCGGGAACGTGTCGCCCGGATAGATCAAGCCGTCGTTCATCCCGATGGGAGTTTCCTGGCCGAATCGCAGCATCCCGCTCATAAGCGAGCTGGAGGCGTCGCGCAGTTCGCTGAACTCGTCGCGGATGCGCTCGCGCAGATCCGGGCTGGGCGCCACCAGGCAGCGGTCGCCGCCGCGGTAGGATCTGGATGCGCTGCGCACCCGCATCAGCCCTTCGATGAGCCCGTTCCTCTCGCCTGCCATCTCTCCTCCTTGGGGCCTGCTTGGGCCCGGTCTTCACTTCGATGCGTGGGCGCTCTTCACAATTCGAAGACTAACATTGGCGCATCACCCGGCACTCAACACAGGGACGCTCACCGAACCGCACGATGAACGGCAAGAACCGTTGGGCGGTCTGGACGATTGCTGCCCTCCTGCCGCCAATCGCTCTCTCACGGCGACCGCCGACTGTGTCGCGGGTGCTGCCGAGTCCCTCTTAGAACTGCATTGGACCCGAACGAGGCGCCCGGTCTTTGCTCGAGTCAGAAACCATGATCCTTGAAGGCCCACAGGGGCACGATACCCAGCACCTGGCGGTCCGGGCACGTGTATCGTGCTTATGGGTTGAAGACATAGGACATCGGACGCATTTGAAGGCGCAGGGGCGAACCTTGCGTTCGTCCGTCGCTGAGAGAACCGATGTCAAGGTCCCTGCCGCGGATCCGTTGGAACGCTATTCGCTTGGAGATCCTTCGTCGCCTGCGGCTCCTCAGGATGACGTTAAATTGGCCTCAGGCCGCTGGCCGCTAGCTCCGGGTCATTCGCCCGCCGAACCAAGTGCTCGCGCAAACACTTGTTTCCAAAGGGCAGAACGACACCTATCGAACTGCAGATTAAGCAACACGGTCCACCTGGCATCTCCGCGCAGCCAACCCAAGCAACGTAGGGGCGAACCTCGTGTTCGGCCCGCCGCTCGAAGGACCGATCTCGCGATCCCAGCGGCGGATCCCTTAGATCGCTTTTTCCTTGGAGATCCTTCGTCGCCTGCGGCTCCTCAGGTTCGGGCCATAGGCCAATTCGAGGCCGAAAAATCTCCAGACGTGGTTCAACGTGTTTGACGGTGCGCGGGCAGGTTTGTGCCGGGCCGACCGGGCTTCCGGTCATCCGCGCGAGGTCTTGTGGCACCCGCAGCGGTTCGTTCCGGACCGAACTAGGCCGAGCCATCATGTACCTACCGTCGTCGTTGAGGGCCCGTGGGAGCCTGTATAATGAAGCGGTATCCAAAATCCGCCAGGGGGACAAATGCCCCAGCTTTAAGCCGAGGGGCTCGATCTGGATGGGTTAATCCACGGCTCACCCAGGCCTTCATCCGTTTGAGCGGACTTCCGATCCGTGCTTCACATCGCCCTTACCCCACTAGAGTCACCTCGTCCTATCCATATCTCCGGAGGTTCGAGGTATGTCTGACATGCACACCGGCTATCTGCTCATGAGCGACATCAGCGGCTACACGACGTACCTGACCGAATCGGAATTGGACCACGCCAAGGAAACCCTCTCCGCGCTGCTCGAAGTCCTGATCGAACACACCCGCCCCCCTCTCGTCATATCCCGCCTCGAGGGGGACGCCGTCATCAGCTACGGACTGCAGGATGATATCGGCACGGGTCAGGTGCTGCTCAAAGGAATCCAAAACACATACGTCGCCTTTCGCAAGGCGATCGAGCGGATGGTGCTCAATAACACTTGCAAATGCAAAGCCTGCGCCAACCTCTCGACCCTCGACCTCAAGTTCTTTCTCCACTACGGCGAGTTCGCGATCCAGCGCCTGGGGGAATACAACGAATTGGTCGGGCGTGAAGTGAATTTGCTCCACCGCCTCGTGAAGAACCGCGTGCGCCAGCAGCTCGGGCTGGTGGGCTACTTGCTGTGCACGGAGCCAGCCCTGGAGCGCCTGGGACCACCGGGGTCAAGCGGTGAGGGTGAGATGAAAGCGCATACCGAATTCGACGAGGTTCTGGGCGAGATCTCCGTTTGGATTCAAGACATGCGTCCGGTGTGGAAGCGCGAGCGGGAGAAGTCGAAAGTCCGGCTCACACCGGAACAGATCAGCGGAGAGTTGAGCTTTGAAATCAGGATGCCGAAAGACCTGGTGTGGGACTATTTATCCCGGCCTATGTTCCGCGCTTACCTGCACGGCTCAGACCGCCAGGAGCTCACAGTCCCTCCTGAAGGCCAGATCGGCCCGGGAGCTGTTTACCAGTGCTACCACGGTGATACGCGGGTCGCGCACGTCATTCTGGAGTGGGAGCCCCACGAGAGAATCGTGACCCGCGAAACGGCGCCCATCCCGATGAACGGCACCTACTATTACGCGGAATACGGACTGCAGCAAACCAAAACTGGCACAAACTTGAGCCTGAAGATGACCCACGCTAGAGGACCCTTTCTAGGGCGGCTGTTGGTGCGGCTCATCTCGCCGATGTTCGACAAGATCATGACCGGAAACCTCGAGCGCTTTGCGCGCGAAATTGAGCGCGATCTCCAGGCGGAGCAGGAACCTCCGAGCGATTGAGGATCTGACGGCTGGAGCCGCGCGACCCCGGCGGAATCCAACCAGGATACAGTGACCGCGGACAGGCAGGTGCCCTCACGCGGTCTCTAAGGGTGTCCGGATCCGAACGAAGTGCAGTGCCCCGGTATCACAGCGGCGTTCAAACCCACGCACAGCTCCAAGGCCGAAAGGTTCACCGGCCGACCTGTATAATTTCTGAGACCGTGTTCTCGACGTCGCTGCTCCCTGACGCCCCTGTCCCTGGGAGGCCTCCTCATGCCACACGCCGAACTCATCCACTCGCTCCCCGAGGACCTGATCCTCAACCTGACGGCTCGCCTGGTTGAGATCCCCACCCGCAACCCACCCGGAGAGGAGAAGCCGGCCGCGGAGCTCATCCGCGACCGCCTCGATGCTTGGGGCGTTGAGACCGAGTTCATCCAGGAACCGGATCCGGACCGGCCCCAGGTGGTCGCTTGGGTGCGGGGCTCGGGGGGCGGACCGACCGTGATCCTCAACGGTCACATCGACACGGTCGGCGAGGGCGATCGGGAGCAATGGAACTTTCCACCCTTTGAGCTCACCCAGCACGACGGACGTCTGTACGGGCTGGGAGCCTGCGACATGAAGAGCTCGCTGGCCCTGGCCATGGCCATCGTCAAGACGCTGCACGAGGCGGACTTGGATCTCCCCGGAACCCTGATGTTCCAGGCGGTGATGGGCGAGGAGATGGACGAGGACGGGACCCGCACGCTGCTCAAGAAAGGCTACACGGGCGATTACGCGATCGATCTGGAGCCGACCGACCTGCGGATCGGCCCGGCCACCCGCGGCGTCGCCTGGCACCGCATTACGCTCACCGGGCCTTCCATGCACTGCGGGCTCGCCTCTCCGGACACCCCGGACCTGCTGTTCGGCTTCTCGCGGCTGGTGGATGCGCTCGAGGATTACCACAATGAAATCTCCGGCCGAACCCACAACCTGATCCCCAGCCCCGGCTGCCGGGTCACCGACGTCAAGGCGGGAGGGGTTCACAACGACCTCGTGGGCCGGGTGGAATTCACGATCGACCGCCGGATGATCCCGGGCGAGACCCGCCAGGGGGTCGAGGAGGAGCTCCTGACCATCCTCGATGCATGGTCGTCCGCCTCCCCCGCATTCGAGTTCCAGCTTGAGTTTCTCGACTGGAACGAGCCGACGGAAGCGCCGCTTGATTCGCCGTTGATCTCCGCCCTGCAGGACAGCTCGCGCGATATACGCGGCGAGCCGGCCGAGATCTGGGGGCCGCCCTACGGCAGCGACGTGCGGGTCTTTATCTACGACGAAGGGATTCCGGCCGTGAACTTCGGGCCCGGGGACTTTCGCGTCTGTCACAAGCCCGACGAGTTCGTTCCGCTGGAGGACGTGATGGAGTGCGGCCGAATCGTGATGGGGGCGGTCCTCGATCTGCTCGAAGGGGAGTGAGGATCGGCCCTACGATCGGCCCTGGGCCAGGACGGCCACCGTGTCGCCGATCTCGACGCGGCCCGGGCCGCGGGTGATGATCAACGTTCCCGCCCGCTGTGCCCGGACTTCAATCGGCGGCCGCTCCAGGTCGGTCACCGTGTGGACCCGGCCGACGAGACCGCCCTGCTCCACCTCATCGTCGAGCTCCAAGTGCGACTCATAGATCCCCACCGCCGGCGAGAAATGGTAGCAGTCCTGGGCGGGCACTTCCATGACTCGGGTTCCGGGCCGTCCCTTCACGCCGCCGCCGACGATCTCGCCGTCGAGCAGCTTGAAATGTTTCAGCAGATTTCGGACGCCCCTCTCAGCGATCCGCAGGCTTCCCGGTGACAGCGTCCCGGCCCCGCCCAGCTCCGCGTTCAAGAACAGCACCCCCATCCGCTCGACTTCGTAGTCCAGCAACCCCTCGCCGCTGACCTCCTCGATCATCAGCGCCAGCGGTGCCTGAAACGCCTCCATCGCGGCGCGGGTGCGCCGGTTCATTTCCTGATCGTCGAGGTCATGCATGCTGATATACGGGATCAGGTCCAACGAGGTGCCCCCCGAGTGCAGGTCGAGGACCGCGTCGCACAATGGCAGGATGGCGTCGTGCACGTAGTGGGCGATGATCTCGGTCACGGTGCCCCTCGGCGATCCGGGGAACACCCGGTTGAGATCCTTGCCGTCGAGCGGAGAGAGCCGCTGACCGGCGCGCACGGCGGGCAGGTTCAGGGCCGGAAGGATAATCACCCGCCCGTCCACATCTTCGGCGCTCAAATCGCGGCTCAGATTCATCAGCGCCACCGGCCCCTCGTATTCGCCGCCGTGAATGCCGGCGGTCAGCAGGACCGTCGGGCCCGATCCGTTCTTCACCACCGTCACGGGTATGAAGAGCGAGGCCCACGCCGAGTCGTTGCTGGAGTACGGCACCCGGAAGGAAGATACCTGCTTCCCGTCCTCGCCGTAGTCGATGTCGGTGGTGATCGGGGACTTCGATTCTGGCATTGCTTCTTCCTTTAAGGTCTCGATCCGCCCAGGCGGATCGTAGCGACGCAGCACGCTTCGTGGCTACCGCCTTCCGTTTGCTCCGGTCCACACGGGTTCCAAGCCCACCGGTAGTCCATCACCGCGGCGGCCGACGCCATCGGCCATGGGCCATAGGCCAAAAGCCGGATGCCAGGGGCCACGGCCACAGGTTCGCCGCCGCTAGCTGCTGATCGAGATCTTCCGATCGAGGTGAGTGAGCGTCTCGCATCCATCTTCGGTCACTCGGATCGTCTCGGACAGGCTGATACCTGCCTTGCCCGGAATCTGCACCCAGGGGAGAAGATGGAAGGTCATATTGGCCTGGAGGGGGCGCTGTTCGTTGGGCTGCATGCTCAAGATCTGGCCCTCGCCCCAGTCCGGCGGCAGTCCGATCCCGATCGAGTACGCGGAGCGCGATCCCTGTTTGCCGCCGAATCTCGAGTCGGCGATCACCTCCCGGCCGGCGGCGTCGGCGTCGTGGGCGCTGACCCCGGGGCGGATGGCGGCCATCTGGGCCTCCATGGCTTCCTGGATGACCCGCTCGGCCTCTTGAAACTCGCCGTCCAGCTCGCCGACGAAGACCGTGCGCATCATGGCGGTGTGGTAGCGGTGCAGGCATCCGCCGATCTCCAGCATCACGCTTTGTCCGGGCTCGATGGCTTTGCCCATCCAGGTGGCGTGCCCAACGGCGCCCCGCTCACCGGCGGCGACGAAGGGCGCGATGGCCGGCCACTGGCCGCCGGCCTTGATCATCGCGTAGTGCATCTCGGCCGCCACGTCGTTCTCCGTGACGCCGCTGCGCACGGCCTCGATCCCCGCCGCCATCCCGG
>CAZFCJ010000124.1:0-5004 GCA_964517315.1 uncultured Anaerolineaceae bacterium
TAGTCCATCTCGCTGTTGCCGATGATGTCGCGCAGCGCCGCCTGAGTGTACTGGCGCACAGCGTAGAGGTGATCCTCAATTTCAATCGTGACCGCCTTGGGGTCCTGAACCTTGAAATACACCACCGCGTTGACCAGCATCGGGATGTTGTCCTTGGTCATCACCTCCTGGCGCGGGATGTCCACCGTCTTGATTCGCAGGTCGACCTTTTCCATGGATTGGATGATCGGATAGATCAGGGTTACGCCCGGGCCACGGATCCCGCTGTACTTGCCCAAGCTGAACACGACGCCGCGTTCGTACTCGTAGAGCAGTTTCACGGCAGAGAACAGCAGTAACACGACCGCCAGCACCGCGGCGATGACGACACAACCCGAAAAGGCAAAGATCCCTTCCACGAGAGTCTCCTTCCACTCGCAATGAGTTCAAATTGGGAGCGAATCTTGGCCCATTTTACGCGCCTGGCCCTGCGCCGCAACTGCACTGAAGGGCTAAACGCCAAGCGCCCGGATCGGCTTGGGCCGGATCCGGGCGCTTGCGAGGAGGAGAAGGGATGCCGTCAAATCATGGGAGCTGTGTAGATCAACCAGTAGTAAACGAGATAGATGCCTGCGCCGACCAAGAACATGGCGCTGGCGCTGTGCACCCAGGGCATCACGCTCTTTAGGCGCTGAATCAGCGCCCGCCGCAGGAACGCGCTGGCGATGGTCACTGCCATCAGGACCAGGCCCATGCCGAGGCCATAGCTGAGGAATGGAGCGAAGGCCCCGAGCAACCCTCCACCGGCGAGACTGCTGCCCACGACCGCCAGGAAGATCGGAAGCGTGCAACTCAACGATCCGATCGCGTACACGATCCCGAAGAGGAACACATTGCGCATCCCCGGCTCGGGCTGCAGGGTGAACCGGTCGCGGACCAGAAACGCCAAATCCCGCTCGCCCACGAGCAGCCAAAATCCGAGCCCGGCCAACGTCACACCTACGAGGACCGCCGCGTGGGGAAACACTCGCAGGACCCATTGACCTGCCACCGCCAGCAGTCCACCGACCACGCCGAACAGGAGCATGAATCCCAACGTCGCCACCCCACCCATCGCGAGCCCATCGGTGAGTCTCGCCGTCGGCGAGCGCGCATGATCGTCATCCTCCTTCAACCCAAGCTGATAGGAGAGGTAGGCCGGCAGCAGCATGAACCCGCAGGGATTCACGGTCGCCACCATCCCGGCGGCAAAGGCAAACCCAATCGGCAGCAGACGTACGACCTCCGCCGAGGCCGCTTCGATCGAGAGCTGAACGCGGGCCAGGAGGACGATCAGGAGAAACACCACACCGGCGAGCACCAAAAGTCTTGCCGGGCCAAGTCCGGGGTTCTCTCGGCTCTCATCCGCCCGCGGCGAGGTTTGAGCTTTGTCCGCGTCGCTCATCGCACCCTCATCCTGAAGCGGCTATGAGTTCATCGACCAATTCATTCAGTTTCGCTTCGGTCAGCAGGCCGGACCAGCTCTTGTGGATTTGGCCGTCCGGCGTGATGAAATACGTGCTCGGCATGCCGAGGACTTCGTATTGCTCGATGATCCCCGGATCGAACGTCGTCCCCGTCGGATAGGTGATTCCGAGCTCGCGCAGCAGAGCGCGACCGTCCTCCCGAGTGCCGAGATTGGTGAACGGACCTACGTCCAGGCCGACGAGCAGGATCTCCTCCGAGCGCTCCTGATACACGGACTCAAGGTCCGGCATTTCAATCCGGCATGGCGGGCAAAGGCCGGCCCAAAAGTTGAGTACGACCGGCTTACCTTCCCCGACGAGCTCCGAGAATTGCACTTCCTCCCCCCCGAGCACTTCCTGCCCCTGGTACACGGTCAGGGTGAAATCCGGAGCCGGTCGCCCCTCCTGGGGCGTCTGTCGCTCCCGCGACGATGTCGCCTCCTCGGAGGTCGCAGTGGAACATGCGGCCAGCAGCAGTCCGCCGACGATAAGGAAGGACACGCTCCTCGCCAACCAGTTCCTGGGTCGAATCCAGCTTTCCATAGTATGGGTAATGTAGTCGAGGAGCCACATTTCATCCGTAGGACAACCCACACTTCATCAATCCGCAGATCCTCTGTCAGGTGCCGGGCCTGGATCACCATCCATTCCGGCTCTTCCCCCATGGTGTTCTGCCCCGCCCTCGAGCAATGCCCCCTGGGGGCTCAGTAGAGCGGCTGCGCGGAGCCATGGGCGATAAGATCTTTGTGCCATGAGTTAAAAAGAATCCCCTCACCCGAAACCCTCTCCCCGAGTTGCGGTATCAATAGGCTGACCTTCGCGTCGACCAGCCCGACAAGCTGTGCTCCCAGAAACCTCAACCGGTGGTCTTCATGCCGGCCGCAATCCCATTGATCGTAGCTAACGTCGCGACCGACATCTGCGGATATCTCGGGTCATCCGGCTCCAGCTCACGCAGATCCCGCAGCAGGTCCACCTGAATGAAGTTCAGCGGATCGACGTATGGATTGCGGCGCTTGATCGAGTGCTTGATCACAGGCAACCGGTCCAGCAGCTCGTCGCGTTCCGTCACGCGCAAGATCGCCCGGCGGGATCTCTCGAACTCCGCCTTGAGGAGGCCAAACAGCTCGCGCCCCCGATCGGCCTCCCTGACCAGCGGTAGATACCGCTCCGCAATGTCCATCTCGACCTTCGCCAGGTCCAATTCAGCGTTTTCGATCATCAGCCGAAAGAAGGGCCATTCGGCGTACATCCGCCTCAGGCGCTCAAGGCCATCGCCCTCCATATCGACGAACCCCTCCAGCGCCGTCCCGACTCCGTACCAGCTGGGGAGAATCACCCGACATTGCATCCAAGAGAAGACCCAAGGTATAGCTCGTACCTCCTCGAATCCCCCTTCCCTGCGCTTGGAGGGTCTCGATCCGATTTGAAGCTGCGTCAGCTCGGGGAACGGCGTGCTTTGCTTCCAATATTCCAAGAACCCTTCGGTGTGATAGACGAGGTCTACGTAGGCTTCCTGCCCACTGCGAGCGAGCTGCTCCATCGCCTGTCGCCATTCGGATTTGATCTTCTCGCTGCTGCGGAGGGTGCTCGCCAACAGCGAGGCGTGAAACACCTGATGGAGGTGTCGCCGGGCGATCGCGGCGTTGGCGTAACGGTAGGCGATCACCTCACCTTGCTCGGTCATGCGGATCTTGCCATCTTCGGTCGCGCTGGGCGGCTGAGAGAGGATCGCCCGGTTGGTCGGCCCCCCGCCGCGGCCGATGCTGCCGCCGCGCCCGTGGAACAGCTCAAGCGTGACGCCGTGTCGATGGCAAACGGCCGCCATCCGCTCCATCGCCACGTGCAGGGCCCAATTAGAGGCCAGATAGCCCCCGTCCTTGTCACTGTCCGAGTAACCGATCATGATCTGCTGGCGATCACCCCGCCGGCGCACGTGCTCCCGAAAACCGCCGACCGAGAACAGACGGTCCATCACCCGCGGGCCACGATCCAGGTCCTCAATCGTCTCAAAGAGCGGCACCACGTCCACAAACTCGGCGACGCCGAAGGCGCGGCTGAAGACGAGCATGGCCAGCACATCCTCAATTGTCCGGCTCATGCTTCCGATCACGCTCGACACGCTTTGGGGCCCATAGCGCTCGATCATGTCGGCCAGCAGTCTCCAGATCGCGAGCACCCCCTGTGTAGATTCTGACAGATCCCGCCCGCTCAGATCCCACGGTTCGTTACGCTCCAGCTCAGACTCCAATCGTGCCTGACGGCCGGATTCGTCCTCCGGAAGATCCCCCAGGATCTCGTGGAGGGCCTGTGTAATGCGCCGTGCATCCTCGCGCACATCCAATGGCGCAATGTTCAGGCCGAAGACCCGGATCTTCTGAATCAGTCTCCAAAGCGGACCTTCAGCAGCGTAGACTCCGCGGTGCTCCAGCAGGCTGCGGCGTACGCGTCTCAGATCTTCGATGAGTCCTTCACGGTCACGATACGAGTCGTCCTCAAACCTTTCCAGCAGCAGACTGATGTACTGACGGTAAGGCTGGTCAGGATACATCGCCTGCAGGTCGTCCCGGCCCGCCACGGCGTCGAGAATTGAGGTGGAGAACTCCGTTTCACCGATCGACTGGGTGAACGCATCACGAAGAGCCTCCAGATCGCGCATGTAGATCCTGCGCGCCGCACGGCGCATACGCTCAGTCGTCTCGACGGTGACCTCCGGTGTGACTTCGGGGTTGCCGTCGCGATCCCCACCGATCCACGAGGCAAAGCTCAGGAAAACCGGCAGGTCGGACCAGCTTTCCTCCGGATAGCGTCGGGAGAGTCCGTCTCTCACTTCTTCGTACACCTCGACGGTCACGTCCATGATCACCGATGTGAGGAAGTACAGCCCGAAATCGACCTCGTCCATGACGGAGGGCGCCTCAGAGCGGGTGGGCTTGGTCTGCCAGAGTTCCTCAATACGCTTCAGCAGGCGGGCCTCAAGATCAGCCTGTTCGCGAGGCAGCAGATCGAGGCGTTCCCGACGGTCGACGAGATCGGCGATCGAGCGCAGTTTGATCAACACCTCCTGGCGCTTGGCTTCGGTTGGGTGGGCGGTGAGAACGAGGGTGATGCTGAGCTCCTCAAGGGCCCGGCGAACTTCGGCGGGGCCCCAGCCGGCGGCGTGAAGTTCATCGAGCGCTGCCGGGACCGACTCTCCCAGCTCGCCGCGCGCTTCGCGCCCTCTCAGCACCCTGATCCGCTGCTGATCCTCAGCGATGTTCACGAGCTGGAAGTAATTCGAGAAGGCCTTCGTCAGGACCCGTTTGGCTTCGAGATCCGCAGACCCGATCGCCTCAACGACCGTTTCGGCGGCACGCTGGTCGCCATCCCTGCGCGCGATGGCCGCCTTGCGCACCCGCTCTTCAAGGTCGAATGCATCCTGGCCGTGCTGTTCGCGCAGCACCTGGCCCAGAAGATCACCCAGCAGGTGAATGTCCTCGCTCAGCGCGCTGCGCTGGCTGTCTTCCTTCTTGTCTTTCTC
>CAZFCJ010000124.1:5104-9132 GCA_964517315.1 uncultured Anaerolineaceae bacterium
GTGTGCCGCTTCTTGAACCCGCCCGGTTATCATGACCGTAAAGACCCCCAGGCGGGAACCCCTGTCACCAACCATTCCATCACACCCGCCCGGAGGGGCACCTCGCCTGGGACAATCCCCGGAGATCCGCTGGGGGATGAATGACTTATGCGCGGATGGTTCGCAACTGCGCCCGTGAAGACGGAGCGATCCTTGTATGGATCTTAGCGTGGCCATCCTGGCGGGCGGAGGATCTCGACGGATGGGTCGGGACAAAGGGCTTGTGACGCTTGAAGGCAGGCCGATGGTCGAGCACGTCTTCATGGCGGCGAGTCATTTGGAGGTCGAGGTCTTCATCGCCACCAACCGCCCTAAGGATTACAGCTTCCTCGATCTGCGCACGGTCTCCGACCGCGAACCGGGACGAGGCTCCTTGGAGGGCCTGAGAACGGCCCTCGCTGCGGCGCGGACGGGGCGTGTTCTGGTCTTGGCGTGCGACATGCCGCTCGTCCACCCCGACCTTCTCAACGCCATGTCCACTCACAGAACCGCAGCGGATGCGCTCGTCCCGCGCTTCGACGGGCGGCTGCAGCCATTTCTGGCGGTTTACGCACGGAATTGCATTCAGGCGGTCGAAGCCGCCCTCGACGACGACGAGTTGGAGATGCGGGGCTTCCTACGACAGCTGAGTCTGGAAGAGATGACCGAGGGGGAAGTACGCAGGCACGATCCGCGGGGGATGAGCTTCCTCAACATCAACACACAGGACGATCTGGCACGCGCGCGGCGGATTCTTGCCGGGATCCGCTCGTAGCTGCTTTCTCGGTCGTACTCGCGGAAGCGGGCCGCAGAAATTCAAATTGTGACCTTCCTCATGAGAGGTGGAGTCGGGGATAAAAGGAGAAGTACGGGCGATGAAGAAGGTGAAGAAAGCTTGGGACCCCAGCTTATGGGCGAGCTGGAAACCGTTCGGAGTAGGTGAACAGCGACCGAACAACTATTTCGAGATCCTGCGCGCCGCGTGGGAGAACCGCGACCAGCTCGGCTACGCGTGGAGGATATTGAACGAGGGGGTGTGTGATGGCTGCTCGCTGGGCACGACGGGGATGAAAGACTGGACGATCGACGGCATTCACTTGTGCAACGTCCGGTTGCGGCTGCTGCGCCTCAACACGATGGGTGAGCTTGACCACGATCTTCTGGCCGACGTTTCCGCCCTGCGCGGGCTGCGAGGGAGCGAACTGCGTCAGCACGGACGACTGGCCCACCCCATGCTGCGGCGCAAGGGTCAGAACGGGTTTGAACGGATCGATTGGGACGAGGCGCTCGAACGGACCGCGCAACAGATCCGCGATTCCGAGCCGGATCGACTCGGCTTCTACCTTACCAGCCGCGGCATGCCCAACGAGACCTACTACGCGGCCCAAAAGGCGGTTCGTGCCCTGGGCACGAACTCCATCGACAACGCAGCCCGCGTCTGCCACTCGCCCAGCACGGGAACGCTCAAAAAGGCGCTGGGGGTAGGGGCGACCACCTGCTCGTACAAGGATTGGATCGGAACCGATCTGATCGTGTTCATCGGCTGCAACGTGGCCAACAGCCAGCCGGTCACGATGAAGTACCTGTACTACGCGCGCAAGGCCGGAACTAAAGTTGCGGTCGTCAACACCTTCAGAGAACCGGGGATGGACCGCTATTGGGTGCCCTCCGACGTCGAAAGCGCGCTCTTCGGCACGAAGATGAGCGATCGGTTCTTCCTGATCAACATGGGCAGCGACATCGCCTTTCTGAACGGCGCCATCAAGCACATGATCGCCAACGGATGGGTGGACCAGGATTTCGTCGACAACAAGACGGCTGGGTTCGAAGACCTCAAACGGCGCCTTGATGGTCAATCCTGGAAAGAGCTGGAGTCGCTCTCGGGAACGACGCGAGAGGAGATGCTCGAGTTCGCCAAAATGGTCGCCGAGGCGGAACGGGCGGTCTTCGTGTGGGCCATGGGTATCACGCAGCACGAGTTCGGCGAGGACAACGTGACGACCATTATCAATTTGGCCCTCACAAAGGGGTTCGTCGGCCGTGAAGGCAGCGGTTTGATGCCGATTCGGGGACACTCGGGCGTGCAGGGCGGCGCGGAGATGGGCGCCTACGCGACGGTGTTCCCCGGTGGACTACCCATCAACGCCGAAAACGCGTCCCTTCTGCAGCGTCACTACGGGTTCGAGATGGATCCCCACCCCGGCATGACTGCGACCGATATGATCGATGCCGCCCATGAGGGTCGCCTGGACCTGCTGTTCGCCGCCGGGGGAAATTTCATTGACGTCCTGCCGGAGCCGGACTACGTGAGGGAGGCGCTTGGGCGCATCCCGTTGCGCGTCCACATGGACATCGTGCTCAATCCGCAGATGTTCATCGACCCAGCAGAGGCCGTTCTGCTCCTGCCCGCGACCACCCGATATGAGATCCCCGGCGGCGTCACACAGACCAGCACGGAGAGGCGCGTGATGTTCAGCCCTGAAATCGAGGGGCCGCGGCCGGCTGAAGCCCGTCCGGAGTGGCAGGTGCTTCTCGAGATCGCCCGCCGGGCCCGCCCAGATCGCGCCGATCGCCTGCACTTTGAGACCACGGCCGACATTCGGCGTGAGATCGGCGAGGTCATCCCCGCATACGAGGGGATCGAGCACTTGACGAGGGCCGGCGATCAATTCCAGTACGGCGGTGAACATCTGTGCTGGGACTGGGAATTCCCCACCCCGGATGGAAAGGCCCATTTCGTGCCCACCGATCCGCCCCGCCTGGAACTGTCCGAAGGGCACTTCTTGGTCAGCACCCGCCGCGGCAAACAATTCAACAGCATGGTGCAGGAATCGGTCGATTCGCTCACCGGCGCAGCCCGGGAGGCGATCCTGATCAGCCCTGACGACGCGGCCCGTCTGGGAGTCGAGAGCGGCGATCGGCTGGTCCTGAAGAATCAGGTCGGGGAGCTTGAGGGACGCGCCGCGCTGGCTCCTGTAAAGCCGGGCTGCCTCCAAGTCCACTGGCCCGAGGGTAATGTGCTGGTGGACCGTCGACGGCGCTCGCCAGACGCCAAGATCCCGGACTACAACGCGGTGGCGCGCTTGGAGAAAGTCCAAGCCTCAGAGGAGGTCATCTGAGATGAGAGCTCGACCCGGAAGCAAGACGAGAGAGCGGGTATGGAAGTTCGAAGGAGAAAACCGCTCTCGCCGCAACGATGATCTGGCCACCGAGGAGCCGATGGAGATTCGGCTGGACGTGGGGGGCGAAGTTCACACCGCCGCGGTTACGATGCGCACGCCCGGCGATGATTTCGAATTGGCCGCCGGTTTCCTCTACTCGGAGGGAATCATTCAGAGCCGGGAACAGGTGGGGACGATCGCCTACTGCCTGGATCCGGAGGTGGAGTTCGATCAGCGCTACAACATCGTGACGTTGGAGCTGATGACGGAGACCGCCCCCGATCTACGCCCATTGGAGCGTCACTTCTTCACGACGAGCGCGTGCGGCGTGTGCGGCAAGGCGAGCCTGGAAGCGCTTGAGCTCCGTGAAGTCAGCAAGGTGCCTCCCGGCCCTGAGGTGTCGATCTCGGTTCTGCAGAATCTCCCGGCCGCCTTGCGGCGGGCCCAGGGCCTCTTTGAAGACACGGGCGGCCTTCATGCGGCCGGCCTGTTCACGCCGGAGGGCGAGCTCGTCGCGGTGCGGGAAGACGTCGGACGCCACAACGCGGTCGACAAGCTGATCGGCTGGGCGCTGCTCGAAGGTCGGCTGCCGCTTCACGATGCGCTGTTGATGGTGAGCGGACGGGCCAGCTTTGAGATCCTGCAGAAGAGTCTGGTCGCCGGCGTGCCGTTCGTCTGCGCGGTGTCGGCGCCGAGCAACCTCGCCGTTCGTTTGGCGCGCCAGTTCGGGGTCACGCTGGTTGGATTCCTGCGCGGGGAGCGCTTCAACGTCTACCACGGCCTTGAGCGGATCACGAATAAGGCCGGCGAACCGGTAAGCCAGAGCCGAGGCTGACAGGCGGCATGGTG
>CAZFCJ010000125.1:0-8968 GCA_964517315.1 uncultured Anaerolineaceae bacterium
TTGGTCCTCCTGATCATCGTCCTCTATGGAATTGGGCTCGCGGCTGGAATACTGCTCCAATTCGTCGGAATGGTGGTTGGGCTAGCTCATACGCACGTGTGGCCCGCGCAAGGGGACAAGTCCACTCCGGAATCTGTCAAGAAGGCGGTTGAGTTTCTCATCATCTCCGAGGAATCGCGGCTGGTGTGGAGGAAGAGAGAAAGACTCGTAATCCTGAAGGAGATGATGGGAAATTACGGCGTTGCATTGATCCTCTTCGGAATTACCCGGATCGTGTTGGCTGCTTGTTCTGGCGACCGAGTGCTTAACTTGGGTATGGCGATTCTGGCTGGATTTGTGGCCTTCTTGCTAGTTTGGCACAATCACGTTTTGTCGGGTGAGCAAATGCACTGGGAGAATGAGGGAATCGAGCAGTTGGGAAAGGCAGTCCATCCCAGTGAACAATCGGAAGGGAAGTCTAGCACTTGATAGGCGTGCGGGCCGCGGCGTTGGGGCCTGCGATTCCGGCTCCGGAATTAAATAGACGAACGGCCTGAGGGGGGCAGGCCGTTCGCCTCGCTCACGCGTAAACGCAAGCGGATTCAGTCTAGCATATTCCCCCGGTGAAACTCAACGGCCGCGGCCGTTCATCGCGAAGGCTACGGGCGAGTTTTGCTCATGCGCTCGCTTGAGGTCGGCGTTTGCCATTTGAGCGTACCGGCGAACCATCTCTAGCGAGCTGTGGCCGAGCAGCCGTTGCAAATGCAGACTATCCATGCCACTATTGAGGCTGAGAGTCGCGAAGGTGCGCCGCATCGCGTGAGGCGTTAGGCGAATCCCTGCGCGTTTTCCAATTCGTCGGAACCAGTTGCGAAACGACTGACCGGCAAGATGGCCTCCCCCTCGCTTGGAGCGGAACACGGGGTCATTGTCATCGTGCGGGATCGTGCGCCTGAGCTTCAGCAAGGCGCGGGCCGTGTCCGGTCCGAAAAACACCATGCGCGACTCTCCCCCTTTGGATCGGCGGACAAAGACGGATTGATCGTCAAAGTCCACGTCTCCCCATTTGAGCGCGCAGGCCTCCGCGCGGCGCAGGCCGGTATCTGCCAGCAAGAGAACCGCGGCGGTATCGCGCGCGTCCCCGCATCCTTCGCGCAGGACGTGGCGCAATTCGTCGGCGTTGAGGTAGGGGAGGTCAAGGTCGCGGACCTTCGGTACGTTGACCTCGACCGGCTCCGCGATCCAGTCCTCACGGTGCCAGAAGCGGACCATCGTCTTGATCGAACGCGCGTGGGTGTTGCGGGTGCTCGACTTGAGGCCGCGGTCGCGGAGCGCCGAGAGGTAGGCGCGAACGTGGCGGGCCTCTATATCCGTGGGCTCGGTGATCCCGCGGTCGCGCAACCATTCGCAGAACTTGCCCGCGGTGAAGCGGTAGGTCTTGAGCGTTTCCGGCGAGCAGTCTACGTCAGTCTTGCGCGACAAGATGAAATCTTGCCATGCTTCATCGAGCTGGGGGTAGTGCCGTAACTCGGGGGAATAACGTGCGGCGGACATGATTTTGCTCCTTTCGAGCAAGGCAATCGCATCCGCCACTGGGGGCGGCGCGGCCTCGGTTCCTCGCCTAATAGATGGATGGAACGGGATTGCTTTTTTTTGAAGGCGAGTCAGGCTGCGCCGGATTATTCGGTTGTTTTGCGGGCCGTGGACCTTGGGAAGCTAGTGCCTTACCGCTTGGCCACACCCGCTGGCTAAATCCCATTATACAAAGGAAGGTCGGGGGTGAAAAGGGCAGGGGGCCTGGTGTCCGGGCACTTTCAAAGTGCCGGGCACCTGACCTCACGCCAACGAGCGCCTGAGCAAATCCAACGCCCGGCTGACGCCCCACGCGGCCGCCGTGGAAGGAGGGCCGCCATAGGTGTGTTCCGCAGAGGCGCGCTGGTCCGGCCAGCGCAAGCGGACGCTGAGCAGCGTCCGGCGGTCGCCCGGGCGCTGGACCAGCAGAAGGCCGACCTCGGCCCCCGAGGCGGTCAGCTCCGAGTCAAAGCGCCTTTCGGCCCGGCCGACCTCCGGGACTGCGGGAAGGACCAGTCCGTTGTCATACGGTTCGCCGAGCGGGGACAGGGCGGCGGCCAACGCGCCGGCGGTGCCTGCGTCGACTGTGAACAGCGACCAGCTGCGCTGCCCGACCGCCTGCAAGGCGACCCGTTCCAACGTCTCGTCGTTCACTCCGTAGACGGCGTCCCCCAGCCTTTGACGCAGCTCCGCTTCGAGCTCGTCGAGCGTGAAATCGGATTCGCCGGCGCGGGCGGCCAGCCGCAGATCGACCCTTCCAGGGTGCGCGGACACGCCGAGCGTAGGATTGGCGAGCGCCTCGAGGTCCTGGATCCGCGCGTCCACCGCCGACTCGCCCATCCCGACCACCCTCACCACCCTCGTCTCGATCCCACCTTCGAGCCGGAAGCGTCGGCGCAGACGCGGCAGCACCTCGAGTTCCAGCAGTTGTTCCATTTCGGCCGGCACTCCGGGCAGGGCGACGATCAGCGCCTCCCCGCCTTGCACCATGAACGCCGGAGCCGTCCCGACCTGATTTTCAATCGCTATGGCCCCGATCGGGACGTACGCCTGGCGGCGGTTGTTCTCGGTGGGAGCGCGGCCAAAGCGCGCGTACCGCTCTTGGATTTGCGCCCACAGCTCCTTCCGGAATTCCGTCTCCTCATGCAGGGCGTCGGCGATCGCATCCCTCGTGACATCGTCTTCTGTGGGGCCCAAACCGCCGGTGGTGATCACCAGTTGGGAGCTCTCCATCGCCCGCTGGAGCGCGGCCGCGATCCGGGAGCGATTGTCCCCCACGGTGCAGGTTCGGTACAGGTTGATCCCTTCGCCGCGCAGGGCGCGCGCGATGGCAGCGGTGTTGGTGTCCACGATCTGGCCGAGCAGAATCTCGGTGCCGATCGTCAGGATCTCCGCGGCGGGTGGGCTCATATCACACTGTGTTCTTGAATCAGGCGGTCTTCCTCAAAGCGCGCCAGGTCGAGCATCGACACATCGACCGTTCTCGACCGCCCCTCGAGGAGGATTTCCGCCATCAGCTTGCCGGCGATTGGGCCGTGCATAAAGCCGTGGCCGGAGAAACCGGCCACGAGGAAGAAGCCCTCCACCGGCGTGGCGCCGAAGATCGGGTGAGCGTCGGGAGTGACCTCGTACAGCCCGGCCCACCCGGACAAACGGCCGGCCCTCTCCAGCAGCGGGATGCGCTCCATGGCGGCCTGCATGGCGACCGGCTCCCAATCAGCGTCCAACGACTGGTCAAAGCCGGGTTCCTCGTCGGGGTTGGACATGCCGGTCAACAGTCCTTCACCCTCACGGTGAAAGTAAAGCGACTGGGCGAAGTCGATGACGAACGGGAAATCGTCCGGCAGCTCGGGCAGGGGGGTGGTGGTGATCATCTGCCGGCGCAGCGGCTCGATCGGAATCTCCACCCCCGCCATGGCGCCCACCTGGGCCGCCCAAGGGCCGGCCGCGTTGACCACTGTTTCCGTGGAGATGGAACCCCGGTTGGTCTCCACTGAACGGACGGCTGCTCCCTCGAGGCCGATGTCGAGGGCCTCCACTTCGGTGCACACGCGGGCCCCCAATTCCTTGGCCCGCTGTAGATAGCCCATCAGGACGCTGTTCGGATCGGCGATGCCGTCCTCCCCATGCACGGTGCCGGCCAGGGCGTCTTCGAAGCGCATGGCCGGCAGTTCGGCCCGCACCTCCGCGCCGCTCATCCAATCCGTATTCACGTCCAGTGCGCGCTGAAGTTCGACGTTCCTGCGGAAGATTTCGACGTCGTCAGGGTCGGTAAGCACGAAGAAGTAGCCGGTCTTGCGGTACTGGGGATCGACCCCGATTTCCTCTTTGAACCGCTCCAGCATCGGCAGGCTTTGTTGCGACAGTCGGATGTTGACCTCAGTGGAGAATTGATAGCGGACGCCGCCCGCGCAGCGGTTGGTGGCGCTGTCTTCAAAATGCGCGGTCCGCTCCAGCAGAACCACATCCTGGGCGCCGGCGGAGACCAGATGATAGGCTGTGCTGGCACCCATGACGCCGCCGCCGATGATCACGAATTGGGCCGAGGAGGGGAGGGTGTTCGTCACGTCAACTTCATTGTACGTGCACGCGCCGAGCGGGGAAAAGTGTTAGAGCTCCAGCACCTCGCCGAGGTTCTGCCTCTCCGCGCCGGAGAGCGCGCGCGCCGCCGCTACCGCGTCCTGCACGGCGACGCCGACCGACTTAAAGTAGGTGATTTGCTTCGGCGAAGTCCGACCAGCCAGGTCCCCGCTGAGGACTTCGCCGATTTCGCCGGCGATGTCCTGCTGGCGGTATTCGCCGCGCGCGATCGGCCCCAGCAAGTCGCCGGCCTCCTCCAGGGCAGCCTCCAGCGAGTCGACGAAGACCCGCGCTCGGTGCAGTGTATCGAGGTCCACTTCCTCCATGTCGGGTGTGAACGACCCGACGGCGTTGATGTGTGCCCCGGGTTGAAGGGCCTCTCCAGGGAAGACCGGGTTGTGAGAGGTGGTCGCGGTGCAGATGATGTGCGCCTCGCGGACGGCCGATTCGGGTGAGTCGGCCAGGATGATTTCTTGGGGGATCGGGCCTCGGCCGGCCGTTTCCTGGGCGAAAGCGCGGGCGTGCCCCTCGGTGGGGCTGTAGACGAAGGCGCGCTCGATCGCCCGTACGGCGCACACGGCCTCGAGCTGGGTGCGCGCTTGCACGCCGCTGCCAAAGATGGATACGGTGTTGGCCTCGGGCAGGGCGAGTTCATCGGTTGCGGCGCCCGATCCGGCGCCCGTCCGCAGCGCGGTGAGCGAGGCGCCCTCGAGCAGAGCCACCGGCCGCCCGGTGCGAGCATTCAGCGCCACCACCAGGGCGTGGATCGTGGGCAGGTCGTGCTCCGGGTTTTGAGGAAACACGGAAACGATCTTGACCGCCATCTCCCCCGAGCGCTCCAGGTGGGCGGGCATGAAGAGCGCTACGCCGTCAACTTCGGGCGCCTCCAGCCGCCCCCGAAGTGGGACCTGCGCCTCTCCGGCCGAGAGCTGGCGATAGGCGTCCTTCATCGCCTCTACGGCTTCCGGCATGGGCAACGCCAGCCGGACATCGTCTGTGTTCAGAACCCGCAATCTCATCGGTCACCTCTGGGACTGTGGCCGGGTGCGGGGGAACCACGTAGGGGCACGACACACCTGCCCAGCCCGTCAGGTGCTGGGTGCCGTGCCCCTTACGACGATACCTTCATGCATTTGACTCAGAGCCTTAGACCTCGCCCAGGTAGGCCTTCCTCATCATCTCGTTGTCCAACAGCGCCTCGGCCGTGTCGGCTAATACGATGCGGCCGGTCTGGAGCACGTAGCCCCGGTCGGCGATGGACAAGGCCATATTGGCGTTCTGCTCGACGACAAACACGGTGGTGCCGGCCTCGTTGATGCGCTGGATAATATCGAAATTTTGCTGAACCAGCACCGGGGCGAGGCCCATCGAGGGCTCGTCCATCAGCAACACCTTGGGGCTGGCCATCAAGGCCCGGCCGACGGCGACCATCTGCTGCTCACCCCCGCTCAGCGTCCCGGCGCGCTGCTCAAGTCGCTCCTTGACCCTCGGGAACAGTTCAAAGATCTGTTCCATGTCCCGGCGAATACTCTCGCGGTCCGAGCGAAGGTAGGCGCCGATCTCCAGGTTTTCTCGCACCGTCATGCGCTTGAAAAGGCGCCGGTTCTCGGGCACCATCGAGATGCCCTTGTTGACGATCGTCTGCGTCGGCTGGCCGCTGATCTTCTCGCCGTCCAGGAAGACGTCGCCGCGGGTCGGCTCAACGTAGCCCAGGATGGTCTTGAGTGTGGTCGTCTTGCCGCTGGCGTTGCCGCCCAGCAGGCTAACGATCTCGCCGGGATAGACTTCGATGTTGACCCGGCGCAGCATCTGGATGGGTCCGTAGTGGGTGTCGACCTCCCGCAGCTCAAGAATCGGGTTCTTGCCGTTGCTGGATGGCTGAGTCACGCCCCGGCTTTCCTTCCCAAGTACGCCTCAAGAACCCGTTCGTCCTGCGAAATCTCCTCGTAGGAGCCTTCGGCGATCTTGCGTCCGTAGTCCAACACAACCACCCGGTCGGACACGCCCTCGACCACCCGCATGTCGTGCTCGATGACGATGATCGTGTGGCCCCTTTCGACGCGCATCTTGCCGATCAGCTCGGTCAGCTCCTGGGTTTCGCGCGGGTTCATCCCGGCCGTGGGCTCGTCCAGGCACAGGAGTTTGGGGTCGGTCCCCATCGCGCGGGCGATCTCCAGCCGGCGGCGGTTGGCGTAGGAGAGGACGAAGGCCGGCTGCTCGAAGCGGAATCCGACCAGTCGGGTGCCAAAGAAGCCCAGGGTCTCCTCGGCTTTCTTGCGCGTCTGCTCCTCCTCCCGCCGGAAGCCGGGAGTGCGTAAGATGGCGCTGATCACACCGGAGCGGGTGCGGGCGTGCCGTGAGACCATAACATTCTGGCGCACGGTCATATTGGGGAACAGTCGCACGTTCTGGAAGGTGCGGGCGATGCCCAGCTCCAGGATTTGATGCGGCTCGAGCCCAACGATATTCGTGCCCTCGAACCAGATCTCACCGTCGTCAGGGTCCATCATGCCGGTGAGCACGTTGAAGAAGGTCGTCTTCCCGGCGCCGTTGGGCCCAATCACGCTGACGATCTCGCCCTCGTAGAGGTGAATATAGAGCTGATCATTCGCTCGCAGCCCGCCGAAATCCTTGGTGAGGTCCTTCGTTTCAAGCAAAGGCATGGTTCAGGTCAACCCCTCAGTCGGGCGCCGGTCCGCGGCCTGCGCGGCGGTATCTCCCTGCTTTTCGGCCTCCTCGCGCGCCAGCCAGGCGTCCTGCATCATCTCCTCCTCGTGCAGCTCGCGCTCCCGTTCTCTGGTCGGGACGAAGCCCTCAGGCTTGTTGATCATCATGTATATGAGGAGTGCGCCGTAAAGCAGGAACTTGTATTCGGCGAACTCGCGCAGCACCTCGGGCAGGCCGACGACGACGATGGCGCCGACGATCACGCCGGGGATGCTGCCCATGCCGCCCACAATGATCAACACCAGCACGGTGATCGAGACCAGGATCTGGAACGTGTGAGGAAAGACCGAGCCCAGTTTTGTGGCGAAGATCGCGCCACCTAAGCTGGCCAAGATGGCGCCGACGATAAAGGCGGACAACTTGGCCTCGACGGTGTTGACCCCCATCACTTCGGCGACCGGCTCGTCCTCGCGCATCGCCATCCAAGCTCGGCCGATTCTCGAATGCTTGAGGGCCCAGGTGACGTAAATCGCGAACAGCACAAACACCGCGAGCGGATAGAAAAGTTTTGGTGGTGTATTGGCGACGAACGGGCCGAGCGAGAGCTTCGGAATGCTCAGGATGCCCTGTGCGCCGCCGACGTACGGGAACAACGCCTCTGAGATAAACAGAATCCTGGCGATCTCCCCGAAGCCCAACGTTACGATGGCCAGGTAGTCGCCGCGCATGCGCAGCACCGGGGTGCCGACGATGATGCCGGCGAGCGCGGCCGCGAGCACGACGAACGGCAGCGCCGCCCAGAACGTGAGCTGGGGGGCGATGGCCGGCGATGTCGGCGACGTCAGCACCGCGGTCACGTACGCGCCAACGGCGAAGAAAGCCACGTAGCCCAAGTCGAGCAGACCCGCGAACCCGACCACGATGTTCAGCCCGAGGCCCATCAGCAGGAATATACCGACGACGTCCAGCACCTCGCTGATGAAAACACCAACGATCTGCGGAAGGATGGCCAACACGGCTACCAGGACCGCTACACCGACAAGCAGCACTTTCTGTCGTCGATCGTCCTCAAGTTCCGCGTATCGCTTTCTTACGGAGAAGCCTTTGCTTTGATTGAGGGCGCTGCCTGCGAGTAGGGCGCCAAAAAGGACACCGCCTCCAAGCGGGCGAAGTCCTCCCAGCGGGCTGAACAGGAAGTCGATGACGACCTGCAAATTCAACCCGCGCAGAACCTGCCTGGCCATCTGGTCCAGGACGCCAATCAGCAGTGTCCAGGTGATGGCAGTGTAGAGAGGGGTGCGCCAGCGTTCGGGCAGCAGGTGCGTCAAGCCAGCGAAGGCTCCAACCAGGGAGGCCAGTGCCACCAGCAGTGAGGCCCCAACAAGCAGCCCTTGGCCAAACGTCATGATGTCCAGCATCCGCGGGGACATCGCGATCAAGATGTCTCGCATCGGCACAAGAGTGGCAATCGCAACGAATACAACTGTGACCAGGCCGGTCAGCGCGCCGGAAATCAAGCCGGCGAGCACGTTGCGGCCGCTTGGATCAGCTGCCTCGACGCCCTCGATCGCCTGCGGCTGCTTACTCGCAAAGTAGCCAAATACCAGCGGCACCAGAAACAGTGTCACGTAGCTCAGCGTGAAGTTGGGTTGGACAATCAGGCGTTCCGAGAAGGCCTCGATCATCCCGATAGCGGCGATGAAGACTACGGTGACCCCGCTCAAGAGGCCGTACCTGACCGCCTGGTTCAGTTCGATGTCGATTATCTTGGCCTCGCGGGCTGGGGTGCTCAGTTCTGCCTGCCTCCGCTCCTGGACCTCGGTTAGCTCCTGTGCCATGACTAGCCTCTTTCCTCTGCCAACCGTTCGCCGAGGATCCCGGTGGGCCGCAGGATCAGTACCAGGACTAGGGCAAGGAAGGCGACGACGTCTTTGAGCTGGTTGAACGCGGGAATGTCAAAGCCGCCCAGCACCAGACTCGGCCCGATCGACTCCAGGATGCCGAGCAGAAGTCCACCGAGCATGGCGCCGACGATGTTGCCGATGCCGCCGATCACGGCTGCCGTGAAGGCTTTAATCCCGGGGAAGAATCCACTGAAGAAGTAGATTTGTCGGAAGACCAGCGAGTACAGCAGCGCGGCGGCGCCGGCCATCGCCCCGCCGACGGCGAA
>CAZFCJ010000126.1:0-8948 GCA_964517315.1 uncultured Anaerolineaceae bacterium
GCCCTTCGACAGGCTCAGGGCGTTAAGTTTCTATATGTGAGGGGGACTTGCACTTGGGCCCTTCGACAGGCTCAGGGCGTTGGGTTCCTTTATGTGAGGATGACTTGCACTTGCTACCGGCTCAGGGCGGGTCGAGTCGCTGGAAAGGTAGTTCGGGCCAGGCCCATCGCGGGGCTCGTTCGTCCTGCCAAAGAGCAGGAGAGGCGTCTGTTGTTCCTGGTGAGCCCGCGATCCCAAACATTCTTCAAATCCGCACCCGGGAGCTGTGCACGCCGGTGGCTCCGTCGGGGCGTGGGCGGGTGCTCTCCATGATCTGCAGCTCGCCGTCCCGGTCATAGGCCCGCACCTTGAACGAGTGGGCGCCGCTCTCGGCCGGCCAGTCGTAGCGCCACTGCACCCACGACAGCTGGCTCAGCGGAGGCTCGCGCAGCTCGGCCTCCACCCACGGGCCGTCGTCCACCTGGACCTCGACCTTGCTGATGCCCTCGTCGCCGGACCAGGCAATGCCGCCCACCGGAATCGTCCCGGTCTCGGGGTCCTCGAGCAGGACCGCGACCGTGTCGATGACCGACGTCGTTCGGGCCAAGGCCTCTTTGCTCCACCCGCGGTCCACCCAGTAACCCGGCCCCTCCTCGTCGATGACCTCCATGCGCGTGATCCACTTGGGCTGCTTCATGCCGTACCTGTTGGGGATGTAAATGCGCAGCGGGAAGCCGTGCTCAACCGGGAGCGGCACGCCGTTCATGGCGTATACGAGCAGGACGCGGGGATCGCGGGCCACCTCCAGGCTGACGCTCTCATAGAAACCGTCGGCGGATTCGATGTAGACCTCCTGCGCGTCGCTGTGCACGCCGGCCTCGTCCAATATGACGTGGAACGGGACGCCCGTCCAGCGGCTGGTGCTGGTCAGATCGCCGCCGATCGGGTTCGAGATGCACTGCATGGTCACGACCTGGCTCACGGCGGGGAAGGCCAATATGTCGCTCATCGTGAGCCTCAGTGAGTTGCCGACCAATCCATCAATCGGCAGCTCCCAGGTCTCGCCGTCGATGACGGGCGGGGTGGTGTTGATATCGATGCGGTAGAAGTCGGCGTTGGCGGTCAGTTCGGGCCGCGTACCAGTAGCAGGCTCGATGCGGCCCTCGAGGACCTCCTCGGGCGGCGAGGCCGCCGGGCCCGAAGTCTCCCCGGTGCCCATGTCCTCGGGCAGGCCGGCGGTGGGCTCCTCCTCGCGCTCGAACAGCCGCGTCAGTCCAAGCGCCGCCAGGGCCACACCGACCGCGCCGCCGCCGACCAGCGCAAGGAAACCCCTGCGCTCGAGACGCTGCGGTTCGGTGGAGTCCAACGGTTCGTCGCTGGCCCAGCCGAGGAAGGCGCCCCAGCCGAGCAGAAGCGCGCCCAGCCAGACGGCGCTGGCGATGGTGCCGGCGGCCGGGAAGCCGAGCCGCCCCTCGACGACCATCGCGCCGGACCACAGCAGCACGCCGCCGATCAGGCCGTCCCGCAAGCCGGTGTCGGGGTCACGGCGGCGTCGGAGCACGAGGGCAAGGCCGAAAACCGCTCCGGTGGCCGCGAACTGGCCCAGCGCGATCGACTTTTCGATCAACTTGGCCGTGGCGTCGGTCGCGCCCAGGTTCAGGCCGCGCACCAGAGCGACGATCGTGTCGATGCCCAGCGTGACCAGGTCGCCGGGCAGCACGCGCGCCATCCAGTCGAAGATGTCGAACGGCAGGAACGGCAAACGGGCCACCTCCGCACCCAGGTAAGCCATCGCCATCAGCGGCAGGCTGGTCACCGCTCCGACCAGCGCGCCGCGCAGCATGTAGGATCGTGATGTGTTCATCGGGTCGCTCCGTGAGCTGTGGATGAGAATTTGTTGCTGATATCAGGATAAACCGCAGAGATTGCGAGAGTGTTACGGTGGGCAGACTTTGCGGGAGTTAAGTGGGACTTCCTGGTGCGCAACGGCCCTTGGCCCGCTTCATGGGGCGCCAAGGGATCGCGCACGAGTCGACGCGCCACGACTGGCACCTCCTTTGGACGGCTTGATTATAAGCGCGGTCCGCCGCCGGTTGGGAGGAGTAAAGAAGATGGTTTTGGGGAGCAAACGGAGTGAGCTTATGCCTCGAGGCCAAGGCGCTGGGCCAGCTCGTCAAGCGAGGGCTCGGTCAGCGTCGAGCCGTCCTCGAACACCAACGTGGGAACGCTTCGGTAGCCGTCGTTGATCTCGACGACTCGAGCCGCGGCCTCTTCGGATTCCTCGATGTCGATCCATTCGTAGAGGATGTCGTGCTCGTCGAGGAAGCGGGCGGTGCGGGTGGCCATCCAGCACCACTCGTTGCCGTAAACGATGAGTCCCTTCTCCATGGTTCGTTCATACCTCCGCGTGTACCTTCGACAGTTGTACCCTCATAATTCTAATTGCCAACGCCACTGTCCGCAGGGTGAATCGTTGCTGCACGGTGAGAGCGGACATCCCCTTACCGATACGACGAATGTAGCCGTCCCTCCTGACCCGGATGCAAACCCTTGACCGAGGGGGTTCATTCCCCGGAAGGCCACCAGGGGCGCCTCTACGTTCATCTGGAAAGATCCCGCCTTGGGACTCATGCCACCCAATGTAGGGGCCGGTCTTGTGCCGGCCCGACGAAGGGCGCATCGCACGCCTGGGCGGCATGCGTTCCCCAAATCGGCGTATCCCTAATTCAGCCGTGACACGATCCCCAGCACCTGAGGTCTGGGCAAGGCTATCGCGCCACTGCCGAGGGCGACGACGATCTCTCCGAATGTCCCCAGTGGGGCGGGCTGTCGCGCTACGCTTTGTGACAGCCCATCGCCCAGCTGCTGCCGTCCTCGGCCAGGAACTCGTCCGCCTTCTGCGGACCCCACGTCCCGGGCTCGTATGGCTCCAGGTCGGGGGATCCGGGCCGTTCCCAGCCCGCGATGATCGAATCGATCAACTTCCAGGCCAGTTCGATCGTGTCGGCGCGGGTGAACAGCGAGGGGTCCCCGTTCACCGCGTCCAACAGCAGGCGCTCATAGGCATCGGGGATGGCGCCCGAGCCGAACGCGCTGGCGTAGTGGAACTCCATATCCACCGTGCGCATCTTGGAGGATTCATCCGGCACCTTGACCTCAAAATTCAGGTGGATGCCCTCGTCGGGCTGAATGCAGATGTCGAGCGCGTTCGGTCGAATGACCTCGTGGGGGTCCATGGGGAACATCATATGCGGCACCGAGTGGAACTGGATCCGGATCTCGGTAACCTTGTCTTTGAGCCGCTTGCCGGAGCGAAGATAGAACGGGACTCCGTTCCAACGCCAGTTGTCGACGAACAACCGCAGCGCGGCGTAGGTCGGCGTCCGCGAGTCCTCGGCCACGCCCTCCTCCTGGCGGTAGGACTGGTAGCGCCCCAGCACGCTGTGTTCTTGGACCTCTTCGATCGGGATCGGGCGCACCGAACTGAGGACCTTGACGCGCTCGTTGCGAATATCATTGGCGCCGAACGAAGCAGGAGGCTCCATGGCCACCAACGACAGCAGCTGCATAAGATGGTTCTGGAACATGTCCCGCAGCACGCCGACCCGATCGTAGAAACCGGCCCGGTGCTCCACGCCCACCGATTCGGCCACCGAGATCTGAACATGGTCGATAAAGTTTCGATTCCAGAGCGGCTCGAAGATGCTGTTGGCGAAGCGGAAGACCAGGACGTTCTGGACCGTCTCCTTGCCCAGATAATGGTCGATGCGGTAAATCTGATCCTCCTGCAGCACTTCGTGGGCGACCTCATTTAAATGCTGGGCCGACTCGAGGTCGTGGCCGAAGGGCTTTTCGATCACGACGCGGCGCCAACCGTCCTTCTGTTCCGTCATGCCCGTCTCCCCCAAACGGCGCAACGCCGGTTCATAAACGTGCGGCGGTGTCGCCAAATAGTACAGACGGTTGCCGGAGCCATCATCCTCGTGCTTGGCGAGGCGGCGTTTCAGCTCGTCCATATGTGGATCTTCGTTGAAGTCGCCGCAGACGTAGGCGAGCCGGGCGGTGAACGAATCCCAATGGCGTTCGTCCATCTTATCGGGCGCGAAGGTCTCCAGCGCTTTCTTCATCTCCCGCCGGAAGCTCTCGTCATCTCCTTCCGTGCGGGCCATGCCGATGATCTGAAACTCGGCGGGCAGCCGATCTTTGCAGTACAAGCTGAAGATGGCGGGGATCAACTTGCGCTGGGTAAGATCTCCGGACGCGCCGAAGATCACCAGGCTGAATGGGCTATCCATCTGCTCTCCGCAAGAACGATTGAAGTTCGATGCTGGCGATATTCTAGCAAATGGCGATGGAGACCTGGGAAACCTCGAACACATACGAACGCTCCGCCGGGCCCGTTATAATGGCGGCCGATGAAACCTCGACTATCCTTTGCGGGCTGGTTCGCGGTGGGCGCGGGGTCGATGATGGCGCTGCTCCTGGCTCTGTATCAAGCGCCGCCGATCAAAGACCGCCTTGAATGGCGGCTGGACATGACGGAGGGCATCGTGCGGGGCTGGATCTACCCCGGCGAAACCTTGCCGACCCCCCGCAGTACGGGCCAGCGCCCGGATCCGCCGACGCCGCGTCCCAGCCCGACGCCCACCGTGACCCCCGAGACGGAGGCCGCCGCTACCGCGACCCCGGCGCCAACTCCCACCCCGCTGCCGGAGCAGGTCAAACTGCCGGCCCCCGAGTGGGAGAAACAGGACTGGAACAACTGCGGTCCGGCGACGTTGGCTTTGGGGCTGCGCTTCTACGGCTGGCGGGGGGACCAGTTTGACATCTCGGATCTGCTCAAACCAGACCGAGGCGACAAGAACGTCAACGTCGAGGAGCTGGTCTACTACGTCAGAAATCGCGCCGGCTGGCTCAACGCCGATTTCCGAGTCGGCGGCGATCTGGATGTGATCAAGCGCTTCGTGGCCGCCGGCTTTCCGCTGATCGTGGAGAAGGGCTTCGTCTTGGATGAGAACGACGGCGGCGGTGGCTGGGCCGGTCACTACGTGCTCGTGACGGGCTTCGACGAGAGCGAGCGGGAGTTCATCGTTCAGGATACCAACCCGGGCACGGGCGGCCCCGACCGCCGGATCAGCTACGAGGGGCTGGACGAGGGCTGGCAGCAGTTCAACCGTGTCTACATCTACCTGTATCCACCCGAGAATCAGCAGCAGATCGAGCGCCTTCTGGGACCGGACGCGGATCGCGACCGCAATCGCGAGCGAGCCTTGGAGCAGGCCCGGGCCGAGATCGAGACCGACCCGGAAGATCCCTATGCCTGGTTCAACCTGGGGACCAACCTGGTGTACTTCGAGCGCTACGGTGAGGCCGCCGACGCCTACGACACCGCACTTTCCATGGGATTGCCTTGGCGTTTTACGCGCTACCAGTTTGGTCCTTATATCGCCTACTTCCACCAGGGTCGAACGAAAGACGTGATCGACCTGGCCAACGCGACTTTGTACCGCACTTCGAAAGCGGAGGAGTCGATGCTCTGGCGCGGTTGGGCCAAGTACCGACAGGGGGATATCGCCGGCGCCGAGCGGGATTTTCTCGACGCCCTGTCGATCAACCAAAATTACCTGGACGCACAGTACGCGCTGAATTTCATCCGGGGGGACGAATAATCGGGCTCCACGGGTGCCCCGTATTGTATGATGGGGATGCTGCTTTCAACCCCGCTTCCTTTGCACTTAGGAGGTCACAATGATGCTGATCAGTGAAAAGATGAACGCGGCGATGAATCGTCAGATCGGATCGGAACTGGGAGCTTCCAACCAGTATCTGAACATCGCCTCCTATTTTGAGAGGGACGGATTGCCGGAACTGGCGGAGTTCTTTTTCCGCCAATCGGATGAAGAGCGCGAGCACGCGCTGCGCTTTGTCCACTTCCTGCTCGACGCGGGAGGGGAGGTGGCTGTCCCCCAGATCGAGGAGCCGCCCACCGACATCAAGTCCGCCGTCGACGCCGTGCAGCGCTCGCTCGACTGGGAGCTGAACGTTACGAAGCAGATCAACGACCTGATGGATCTGGCCATCGAGCAGAGCGACCACACCTCGCAGGGGTTCCTGCACTGGTTCGTCGAGGAGCAGCTCGAAGAAGTGGCCACGATGGAAGAGCTGCTCTCCGTCGTCCGGCGCGCCGGGGAGAACCTGCTGCTCGTAGAGGAGTACGTCGTCCGCCTGGGCGATCCGCACGCGGACGAGTCCGAGTAACCGCGGGAGATGTCTTGCTGTACTGTGCAGCTCAGGGGCGCACTTGGTTGCGCCCTTTTTCTTTTTGCTCCACTTCCCGTGCGGGACGCTTAAGGATCGGGTAATGAATAGGCTTCATACTTTGGGTCATGCGTGAGCGGCCGGGATAAATTCGCAGTGCACTGCTGTGGAAGCCCGCAAACGGAGTTTGAATCCGACTGCACGTTCTCCAAGCCGGAGCCGCACGAGGTTGGGCGGTTGAGCCTCACGGGTGAGGATTCGAAGATGCCCGGCTAACGAGCCGAGGGCCAAGGAAGCGCTGATGCAGGGCAAGCATGTGTTGGTTGTCGACGACGAGTCCACGATCCGCGAGGTGCTGCGACGATATCTGGAACGTGAGGGATTCTCGGTCAGCGAGGCAGCGGACGGGGACCAGGCGCTGACGACGCTTGAGGCCGAGCCGCCAGATCTCGTCGTGCTTGACCTCATGCTGCCCGGGATCGACGGGCTGTCCCTCGCGGGTCGCCTGCGGGCTCGCTCCGAAGTTCCGGTGGTGATGCTCACGGCCAAGGGAGGCGTGCAGGACCGAATCGAGGGCTTTGAGCTCGGCGCCGATGACTACATCGTGAAGCCATTCAGCCCTCGCGAAGTCGTGCTGAGGGTCAAGGCCGTGCTGCGCCGCACGGATGAAGGGGAACCTGACGAGGCCCCGGCGGCGGTCGAACGCGGCGGTGTGCGAGTCGATCCCGCTGGGCGCGAGGTCACCGTCGACGGTGATCGAATTTCTCTGACGGCGAAGGAATTCGACCTGCTGCATTTCTTGGTGCGCCATCCACGGCAGGTTTTCACCCGCGATCAGCTGCTGGACCGGGTGTGGGGCTACGAATTTCAGGGCGATCCCTCGACGGTCACGGTGCACATCCGCCGCTTGCGTGAAAAGATTGAAGCGGACCCTTCGGAGCCGCGCCGGATCATCACGGTCTGGGGAGTGGGCTACAAATTCACGGTCGAGGCGGTAGATGGATAGACCGTCGCTGCGTTATCTCCTCGGGATCGGCCTCGCGTACGGGATCACAGTGCTTCTCACCGCGCTGTGGATGCAGCCCCCGCCTGCCGACCTTTTCCAACTGGCCCTTATCTACGCCGCGACGGCATTCGTTTCGGCTATGGTCGGGCTGGTCGTGCAACGCGGGGGCTGGTGGCGACGCACGGGCAGCTTGGCCCGAGCGCTCACCGTCGGCTACCTGCTGGCCGCAGTGCTTACGCTCTTCAACGTTTGGGTGGCGGCACGGTTGATGTTCATCAGCCCGCACGACCTCGCGTTGGCGGGTGTGCTGCTGTTCCTCGCCAGCGGCGTATCCGTTTCGTTCGGGTATCTGCTCTCCAACAGCCTGACCGGCTCGCTGGAATCCATGGTCGTGGCCGCGGGCAAGCTGAGCGCCGGGGATTACACCACCCGAGTACCGGTTGAGGGTCGGGATGAGGTGGCGCAGCTTGCCGAAGCTTTCAACGACATGGCGGAGCGGCTGCAGACGGCCGATCGCGAAGCCCGGCGGATGGAGGCGGCCCGGCGCGATTTCGTAGCCTGGATCTCCCACGATCTGCGCACCCCGCTGGCGGCGCTGCGGGCCATGGTCGATGCCATCGCGGAAGGCGTTGTGGAGGACGAACGCTCCCTCCGGCGCTATTTGGAGCTCAGCCAGGGCGAAATCAACCGGCTGAGTGCGATGATCGATGATCTCTTCGAACTGTCGCGCCTCGACGCCGGTCATCTGAAACTCGAGCGTGAAGTCTGCTCTCTGTCGGATTTGATTTCGGATACCGTGGGGACCGCCGCGGCGAGGGCCGAGGCCCGCGGGGTGCAGTTGACGGGGGAAGTCGATCCTGCGGTGGATCCGGCGCGGATCGCGCCGCGCGAAATCGGACGCGCGCTGCATAATCTCGTGGATAACGCGCTGCGCTACACGCCGCCAGGCGGGCGCGTCCATCTCTCGGCCGGCCTCGTGGACGGGGAGGTCCTGGTGCGGGTTCGGGACAGCGGTCCGGGGGTCAGGCCGTCCGAAGCGGAGCTGGTCTTCGAGCGCTTCTACCGTGGCGAGCGCAGCCGGTCCCGCGAGGATGGCAGCGGGGCCGGCCTGGGACTGGCGATCGCCAAAGGCTTTGTCGAAGCCCACGGTGGCCGCGTCTGGGTAGAGCCGGCCGGTGAAAGGGGTGCGGTCTTCTGCTTCACGCTGCCGCGGGACGCAGGGGCCTGAGCCGGTTCAACCGGTCCATCTCCATTGCGACTGAGGGGGGCGAAATGGTCCATGTTCGGTGCAACCCGAGCGTGGAGTCTTGCAGCAGTTCGGAGGACGAATTCAAGGGGCCTTAACATCATCCTTGCCCCTCAGGACTCAGACTTCCTACCGGGACATGGCAGGGGTTGTATGAATGGGGGAATGGCGGAGACCGGCCGACATGGTGGACTGCAAAGGTCGGGACAAGCTGGAGCAAGGCGCCCCGAGATGGATGGTGCAGCCCTGGGCCTTGACCTGAACCTGACGGTCGGTGATCGAAAGTGTCTGCGTACTTCCGTCAATCCAGTTTTTCGCTTCTCTCTCATTAATGCTTCGAAATGGTCGATGAGTCTGACTGAGGATGTTCTGCACCTGCGCCCCCTTCGGCACGTTCAGGACAGGCTTCGACAGGCTCAGGGCGTTAGATCTTTTTGGGTGTTGGAGGTTTTGCAGCCG
>CAZFCJ010000127.1:0-8928 GCA_964517315.1 uncultured Anaerolineaceae bacterium
TCATCATCGACTTCGCGCAGGTGATGCCGCAGATGAAGCAGGCCCGTGTGCGGGCCCGGGTGGTGA
This sequence comes from uncultured Anaerolineaceae bacterium, assembly GCA_964517315.1. GTDB lineage: Bacteria > Chloroflexota > Anaerolineae > Anaerolineales > E44-bin32 > DASWJQ01. The sequence goes on from CAZFCJ010000127.1 coordinate 67, forward strand.
TGACCCCCATCAACGCCAAGCTGCTACTACGGGCGCTCGGGGAGCGGATCGGTCGCTACGAGGCGCAGTACGGGGAAGTCGAAATCCCCCAGGGCGCGTCCCTGGCTGAGCAGCTCTTTCGGGGCGGCCAAGGCCGATCCGATGAGGACGACGACGGCGAAACCGACGCTGAGGATGACTCGTGAGCGAAGGGCGCGGCCTCGATTCGATCGTCGATGCGATTCTGGGGGGGTTAGAAGCGAAAAACGAGGTGCGGGATGAAGCGCTGAGGCAATCGCGCGCCTTGATCCGGCAATGCTCGATCGCCATCCGGGCCGTGCACAGGGGGGAGCGCGGGCAGGCCGAGGACCACCTCGAGCAGGCGGCTGGGTTGGTTTCGAGCATGCGAACTGCGCTGGAGCCGTTTCCCGATCTATACCACGCCGGCTACACACAAGACGGTCTGAAGGAGTACGCGGAGGCCCATCTGGTGCTGGCCCTGCTGGCGGACCGGCCGCTGCCGGCGCCCGAGGATCTTGGGGTCGAGGACGCAGCGTACTTGGCGGGTATGGGCGAGGCTGCCGGAGAACTGCGCCGGCGGGTGTTGGACCTGATCCGCAAGGACGACTACGTGGAGGCCGAGAGGCTGCTTGAGCGGATGGACGAGATCTACGGGTTGCTGGTGACGATCGATTACCCCGATGCGATTACGCATGGATTGCGCCGCATCACGGATATGGTGCGCGGGGTCACTGAGCGCACGCGCGGCGATCTGACGACCAGCATGCAGCAGCACGAGCTCAAGCGCGCGCTCAAAGGGCTCGAGGAGCGTGATCGCTGAGAACCCATCCGCCCCGGCCGACCACGGTCGTCTCAGAATTGAGTCGCCTGCGCCCGGTCAAAGCGAGGCAAGATCGACTCCCCCGTCACGGCGTATAATGGCGGCGATGGACGGGACCGGAGACGCGCCGACTCAAATCGCGCTGCTGGGCCACCGCAATTTGGAGAAGGCCGCGCGGTTGGCCGAGAGCGTGGCCGAGTATGTGAAATCCAAAGGCATCCAATGTGAGGGCGACGGGCTGAGTGATGTTGGGACTCAGCAGCCGCTCGACGACGAGACGGACCTGATCGTCGCGCTGGGCGGCGACGGTACCATGTTGCGCGCCGGGGCCTTGGGGGCCGCGGCCGGGGTGCCGGTGCTCGGCATCAATCTCGGCCGATTAGGGTTTCTGACGGAAGTGCATCGGGATGGCTGGCGCCAGGCGTTTGATCGGCTGCTGGCCGGGGATTATTGGATCGAGTCCCGCATGCGAGTCACGGTCGAATTGAAGCGCGGCGCGGAGGTACTTGGTCCATGGAAGGCGCTGAACGAGTGTGTGGTCGGGCGCGGCCACACCGGCCGTCCGATCCGCGTGCGGGCGGAATTGGACGGGCAGTATCTGGCGCATTACGTGGCCGATGCGTTGATCTGTTCGACGGCTACGGGATCGACGGCCTACGCGCTGGCCGCTGGGGGGCCGATCTTGCCTCCCGGGTTGCGCAACCTTTTGTTGATTCCGGTTGCACCGCATCTATCGTTGGACCGCGCCATAGTGCTGCCGGAAGGGACGACGGTTCGCTTGACGATCGTGTCGGATGAGGAGGCGGACTTGAGCTGCGACGGGCAGGTTAATGAGGCACTTTCTAGGGACGACTCGATCACCATACGCGCCAGCGACCGCGATGCCCAGTTTGTGCGCTTCAAGGATCCAGGGTATTTCTTCCGCAATCTGACCACACACCTGAATCATCTGGCGCAGGAGGACCAGGGCGCGTGAGTTCGATCATGAGGCCGCGGGGCGCCCCGGCGGTGGTCACGCTCAGCTCGTGGAAGCCCGATCGGCGCGGTTCCGCCGTCTCGGGCTCGATGGCTGGGATCGATCAACGGGCGGTTTGAACGGATGCTCTCGAAACTGCGGATTCAGAATTTCGCCATCATCGACGATCTGGAGCTGGACCTGGGGCCCGGGCTGCTGATCTTCACCGGCGAGACCGGGGCCGGGAAGTCGATCATCATCGACGCCGTCGAGCTGCTGGTCGGCGGGCGGGCCGACAGCGAAGTCGTCCGTACCGGTGCCGATACGGCGCTGCTGGAAGCCGAGTTTCGGATCGACCCCATCGTGGAGGCGCCGATCCGTGCCGTCCTGGCGCGCGAGGAGCTGGACGACGGAGCCGAGGATTTGGTCCTGAGCCGGGAGATACGGCTCGAAGGTCGCAACATATGCCGCGTGAACGGGCGCATCGTGGCTCTCAACCTGCTGCGGGAGATCGGCGATATTCTGGTGGATGTGCACGGCCAATCGGAACATTTGAGCCTTCTGCGGGTGCGACACCACCTCGACCTGCTGGATCGCTTCGCCGGCGCCGAGGCCCGCCGCCGGACTTATGCACAGTCGTTCGACGCCCTGAGCGAGGTCCGCGACCAGTTGAAATCGCTGCGCGGTCGTGACCGTGAAGCGGCGCAGCGGGCGGACTACCTCGCGTTCCAGATTGAGGAGATCGAAGCGGCGCGGTTGCAGCCGGGCGAAGAGGGGGAATTGCAGAGCGAACGATCAAGACTGGCCAACGCGGAGAAGCTGACCACGCTTTCGGACGCCGCCGTGGCCGCGCTGGAGCAGGGATTGCACGGCGAGATCTCGGCCTCCGACCTGTTGGGGCAAGCGGTCGAAGCCGTGGATGAGCTGGCCGAGATCGACGAGAGCCTCTCCGAGCTGCGAGACGAAGCGCAGGCGCTTTCGGAACACGTCCTCGAGCTCGCCGGTCGGGTCCGATCCTATGCGGAAGGAATCGAATTCAACCCTCGGCGGTTGGAAGAGGTGGAGGAGCGGCTGGCGTTGATCGGGGATCTGAAGCGCAAGTACGGCGGTTCAATCGAGGAAATCATGGCTCACGCCGAGGCGGCGCGCGCGGAGCTTGAGGAGATCGCCCACGCCGAGGACCGCATCCAAGAGCTTGAGGAACGGGAAGCCCAGCTGCTGGGCGAGGTCGGCCGGTTGGGAGAGGAGCTGTCCCAAGTGCGCGGCGAGGCCGTGCAGGCGCTGGCCGAGGGCGTCGAGCGCGAGCTGGTGGATCTGCAGATGGGCGGCGCGCGGTTCGAGGTGCGCCAAGAATGGCGAGAGGAGCCGGACGGAGCGCCTGTCGACGGCCGGCGGGTGGCTTTTGACCGCAAGGGTCTGGACGATGTCGAGTTCATGGTGGCGCCCAATCCCGGGGAAGGCCTTAAACCCCTGGTCAAGATCGCATCGGGCGGCGAAACCTCGCGCTTGATGCTGGGCATTAAGGGGGTGCTGGCGGAGGCGGATGAGACCCCGACGCTGATTTTTGACGAGATCGATCAAGGGATCGGGGGCCGGGTGGGCGCCGTTGTGGGGCGCAAGCTGGGGGCGCTGAGCGCCGGCCATCAAGTGCTGTGCATCACCCATCTTCCTCAGTTGGCCGCGTTCGGCCGCCGCCACTACCGGGTGGAAAAGGAGGTGCGCGAGGGCCGGACTGTCACCCGGGTGCGGCCACTGGAAGGCGAATCTCGCGTGCGGGAGTTGGCGATGATGCTGGGCGGCGTCAGCGAGCCAAACCTCGATAGCGCCAGGGCCCTCCTGGAGGGACCTCGCGCCTCGGAGGTCGCCGCCAAACCGGGCTAGGAAGCTAACCGCTCGTGGCTCTGGTTTTTACCACAGAGAACACAGAGAGATATCGAATCGGTTTGATTCCCGCTTGCACGGGTCGCCGAGGCGCACAGGCAAAGAACGGCCGCCGGCATTCGGCGGCTCTTTATTCGTAGAAAAAGGTCCGAGTTCTGTGCGGTGAGATACCGCAGTGCCGCAGGTTGAATCGATTCTTCAGCCGAGCGCGCACCCGTTCGGAACCTTGCCTATTTGTCGGCGGAGACTTCCTCCGGCAGTTCGACGGGGACGCCTCGCCCCTGGCGGCGGAAAACGATCCCTTCCTCCTCGCTATAATCCACGAGGATCACATCGTCGGCTTCGAATTCGCCCTTCAACAGCTTGATCGAGAGCGGGCTCTCGACGTGCTTCTGCAATGCCCGACGCAGCGGCCGGGCACCGAACGCGGGATCGTAGCCCTGTTCGGCGAGCCAGCGGCGCGCCTCCTCGGTGAGGTCGACCGTCAGCCCGTGTTCGCCCAAACGCTGCTGAATCTCGTCCATCTGCAGCGTGACGATCTCGTGCATTTGTTCCATCGAGAGCGGCGAGAAGATGATGATCTCGTCGATCCGATTGAGAAACTCGGGCCGGAAGGTGTCTCGCAATGATTTCTCGATCTTGGCCTCGGCGTCCTTGTCGCCCGTGCCTTCGGTGCGCAGGAAGCCCAGCGAGCCGGCTTTGGTGACGAACTCGGTGCCCAGATTGGAGGTCATGATCAGCACGGTGTTGCGGAAATCGACCACCCGCCCCTGGCCGTCCGTCAGGCGCCCGTCGTCGAGGATCTGCAGCAGGGCGTTCCACACCTCGGGGTGGGCCTTTTCGATTTCATCAAACAAGATCACACGATACGGTCGGCGGCGCACGGCTTCGGTCAGCTGGCCGCCCTCCTCGTAACCGACATAGCCGGGCGGGGCGCCGAACAGGCGGGAAGCCGTGTGCTGCTCCCGATACTCGCTCATGTCCACCCGGACGAGTGAGTCCTCGTCGTCGAACAGGAACTCGGCCAGCGCCTTGGCCATCTCGGTCTTGCCGACGCCCGACGAGCCCAGGAAGATGAACGAGCCGATCGGCCGCCGGGGGTCCTTGAGGCCGGCCCGGGCGCGGCGGATGGCGTCGGCCAGCGCGTGAATCGCTTCATCCTGACCCACGATGCGTTCATGGAGGCGCTCCTCCATCTGCAGCAGCTTCTGGGCTTCGGTTTCCAGCATTTGATTGACGGGGATGCCCGTCCATTGGGCGACCACCTCGGCGATGTCGGCCTCGTCGACCACCTCGTCGAGCTGATGTTCGGTCTCCCAGGCGTCGCGTTTCTCTTGAAATTCGGATTCAAGGCGCAGGCGCTGGGCCTTCTTCTCCGCGGCGCGCTCGTAATCGCGCTCGACCCCCGCCTGCTCCTCCTCCGCCGCGAGCCGATCGATCTCGGTCTTGAGTTCCTTCAGCTCGGCCGGCAGAGAATACAGCGCGATCCTGAGCTTAGCCGCCGCTTCGTCGATCAGATCGATGGCCTTGTCTGGCAGCGCCCGGCCCGAGACGTAGCGGTGTGACAGCTTGGCGGCCGCCACCAGTGCGTCATCGGAGAAGTGCACCTTGTGGTGGGCCTCGTAGCGGTCGCGCAGGCCCTTGAGCATCTCGATCGTCTCGTCGACCGAGGGCTCCTCCACGTACACAGGGGCGAAGCGGCGCTCCAGGGCCGCATCGCGCTCGATGTGCTTCTGGTATTCGTCCAGCGTGGTGGCGCCGATGCACTGCAGCTCCCCGCGCGCCAGCGCAGGCTTGAGCATGTTGGAGGCGTCCATGGCGCCTTGAGCCGAGCCCGCTCCCACAACGGTGTGCAGCTCGTCGATCATCAGGATGATCTCGCCCTCGGAGCGCTGGATCTCTTCCATCGCGGCCTTGAGCCGCTCTTCGAATTCACCCCGGAAACGGGAGCCCGCGATCATGGCGCCCAGGTCGAGCTGGACGACCTGGCGACCCATCAAGATCTCCGGCACGTCGTTGGTTGAAATCTTCTGAGCCAGACCTTCGACGATGGCGGTCTTGCCGACTCCGGCCTCGCCGATCAGCACCGGGTTGTTCTTGGTGCGCCGGGAGAGGATCTGGATGACGCGCATGATCTCATCGTCACGACCGATGACGGGGTCCAGCTTGCCCTCGCGCGACAGGGCGGTCAGGTCTCGCGAGTACTTTTCAAGCGTCCTGTAGCGTGATTCGGCCTTGCGATCGGTCACCCGCTGGCCGCCGCGGATGTCTTTGATGGCGTCGTAGACGCGGTCCTTGTTGATCCCTTCCTCGGAGAGCAGGCGGGATACCGCCGTGTTGCGCTCGGAGAGGATCGCCAGGAACAGGTGCTCGGTCGAGATGTACTCGTCGTGCAGTCGGTTGGCTTCCTCGTTGGCCATATCCACGACGCGTTTGACCCGGGGCGTGATGAAAATCTGCCCCGCGCCGCCCCCATAAATGTTGGCCTTAGGGCTGTTGCGCAGCTGGTCGTCGATGCGGTCCGCCAACCCTTCCAGGTCGATGTTCAGGCGCTCCAGGATCTGGGGAATCACGCCCTGCGGCTGCTCGATCAAGGCCAGCAGGATATGTTCGGTATCAATTTGGTTGTGCCCGTAGCGCTGGATGATTTCGGCCGCCCGTTGAGCGGCGTCCTGCGCTCGTTCGGTAAAGCGATCAAATCGCATCATAAGCGGTACCTTCCCTCGCGCCTGCCGGCCGTTCCGCCAAGCGCGCGGCGATTATATCACCGCGCGCCCGCTCAACCCCCCTGCTGAACATAAGAATCGTATATGAATTCGGGTCCACCCTTGAATGTTATAGGTGCAAGCCTCGGGCCACCGGGTGCGTCAGGAATGAATCGATCTGAGGGCGCGAAAAGGCCGCGCCTATGGGGCGCAGCTTTGGTTAGCGGGCAGAGGGGATGCGCGGGACGTCTGCCCGAGGTGGATGGGTATCGGTCGACGCCTTATTTCCCGCGCGCGCGGCCGGGAATGTCCTCCGGCGGTCCGCCGGGCCTCCCGTCGGCGAACAATCGCTCAACGGTCGCGCGGCCGGCGGCCGAGGAGTCGAGTGCCTTCAAAATGTGGGCTCGGGCTTCGCCAGGAACCTGGTCGGAGAGCTGTGTCAGCACCTCCGTGTGGCGGCGGAGGGCCTCTTCGAGCAGGGCGGCCCACGCCTCGGCGCGCGCCTCCTCCTCGGTGGCCACGTTGGACAGCTCCTGCGCCAGCGCGTCCACCTCGATCTGATACTGCTCAAGTGCGACCCGCGCTGCTTCGTGGTCGCCATCATGGGCGTGCATCCGGGCCTGCGCTATGTGCTCGTCCAACCCGGCGACCCGGTCCTCAAAGCTGGCGGGTACGGCCGCCTCGCCTTTTTCTCCGCCTGTACCGGACCCGCCGGGGGCGCCTTCGAGTCGCCCGGGGTCATCCGGCCGCCCAGCGCCCTCAGGAGGATCGCCGGGGATCCCCTCTCCGTAGAGGCCCTCGACGGTATTGCGGCCCGTTCTGGAGGCCTCGATCGCCGCTTGGATCGCCGGGGCGGCCCCTTGAGGCACCCGAGTCACAACCTCGCTGAGTGTGGCCTCGTGCGCCGCGAGCGAGCTGGAGAACTCCTCGCTCAGGGCCTGAGCCCGGGCCGCATCGCCGCTGGCTGCGACCTCAGCAAGGGCTTCTGCGGCCTGCTGAATGCTGGTCCGATAGCCGGAGGCCGCTTGGGCGATGGCCGTGGCGGAGCCGTCCTGGGCGGCCAGAGTCTGGGCTTCAAGTGCCCGCTCGTGGGCGAAAGCCAGCGCCAGTTCGGCCCTTCCTTCGGAGCTGGTGGTCAGCGCCATTTGGGTCGCTTCCACCGCCTGGTCGAGCGTATACAGCGCCTGGCCGGGGATTGAGCCGTCCGCCGCGTGAGCGACGCTCACGCCCCCACCGCCCAGCAGTGCGACGACCAGACTGCTGATGAGGACCCATGACAGAACTGACCTTCTGAATGTCAGACTCCGGTACCGTCTCATGAATGCTGTACGAATCCGCTTCCGGAGTGATACAGACAGCGAAGCGCGGTCCGGCAGCCTGGATAGCAGGCGGTCGCGGGATCGCAGTCGAAAGTGAAGCGAGGGACTGACCTTGGGGGCCAGGTGGAGAGATTTGGCCATCGGCAGCAAATCGGACAATCCTTGTCGATACTGCGGGTACCGATCAAGACTAGCCTCAATCGAGGCCTTGCCGGTCAGCATCGATTCGAGACAATCGGCCAGAACGCGGTCGAATGGCGGGTTTCGTTTGGTCAGGCCTGGGACCTCTCCTCTAGTACTTGCCGCAAGGCCTCGAGCGCCCGGTGCTGCAGTACCCGAACGGCGCCCTTGCTGCGATCCATAATTTGGGCCGCCTCAGAGTGACTCAGATCGTTGACGAAGCGCAGTGTGAGGATCTGCTGGTAATCGGGCTTGAGCTGGCGCAGACCCGCCAGCAGTTCCGCGCTGAGTTCTGAAGATGCGACTCGGCCTTCTGGACCGTCCCCACCGTCCGCCAGCGGTCTGTCAGGCAGTGGGTCAGTCGGTTTATATGTGCGATAGTGATCTACGAGCAGGTTGTGGGCGACCCTGTATAGCCAGGTTCGAAACGAGGCCCTTCCGAGTTCAAAGCCGTCCAAGGACTTCCAGACCTTGAGAAACGTTCGCTCGGTCATGTCCTCGGCGTCCTGGACATGGCCCAGCCGGTAATAGAAGTAGCGGTAGATCTCGTCCATGTAGATTTCGTAGAGCGTTCCATAGGCCTGCTTGTCGCCTTTGACAGCGCGCTCGAGAAGGGCCTGAAGGCGTTCACGTCTCGACGCAGCGCTCGGTTCAGTATCTACATACGAATGGGTGGCCGCCATGTTACGCGCCCTTTGAGCCTAGTGGAAAAGAAGACCGACCCGCGGTCGGTCTTCATGCAGTGGTTTTGAGCTTGCCAGGCCGCTCACTCCGCCAGTTCGACCCGCTCTGGCTCCCGCACCTGGTAATTTTCTTCCTCGTTGTAGACGACGTCGAGGTCGGCGTTGCCGCTCATATCGACCTTGCTCCCGATCACCTGTGAATGGAAGTGGTCGGTCTTTCCGGTGCCGTTGACTTGCACTTCCGCGCTTGGAGCGTATATCGTGCCCGCGAAGGTGGAATTGGAGTTGCCGTTGATCACGGCCGTCTCGGTGTTGCCCA
>CAZFCJ010000128.1:0-8782 GCA_964517315.1 uncultured Anaerolineaceae bacterium
AGCTGCCCAGGCGCGCTTCACTGGCGAGCATGTCGTAGTAGGCTCGGTCGAGGCGCCGCTCGTCAACGTTGTAGCCAACGGCAAACAGCCGCCGAACAGCATCGTACAGGAATCTGAATTCGACTTCCTGCTCTGCCCGGGAGCATTCAGCCTCCACCGCTTCCAACTGCCCCACGAGATCGATTGCGAAGGATTGGGCCGAAGCGTACTGGGCCAGCACCTCGTCAACCCAATCGGTCCCGCCACCCCTCGCCCGTATTCCCTCCAGCAACCGCACGCTTTCCACCGCTCCGCTGGCCACCTCAGCCAGCCCCGGAGGCTCGGTGACATCGCGCCGTACAGCCTCCACGACCCCGTTTTCGTACTCGGCCGGATGACCTTCGACTTGACGGGCCAACGTCTCAAGCCAGCCGAGAATTTGTTCGGAAAATCCCAGCCAGCTCTCCGTCTGGGCCAGAGCCCGTTGGGCCCAATACTCGGCTTCTGCGGGGATGGACTCGTCCAGCTCAGCGTTGATCTTTCGAATTTGCGCCCGCAGGTCCCGCAGGGCGCGGAACAAACCGGTGAGGTCCAGGCGATGGTCGCCGGCGTAGGTTTGAAAGGCCGCGCCGCGCAGCTGCAGCTCACGGTCCGCGCCCTCGGGCAGGCTGTCGCGGAGCAAATTCAGGCTGTCGTAAACGCCGGTAAGCGCCACGGAGGAGAGGAGCGGTTCACGACGGAGATCCTGCAATCCCTGCGCTAAGGTCCAGAGCGAGGCGACGAAATTTCCGCTATCAACAAACGAGACGTACTTCGGTGATAGCGGCTTCAAGTCGGGCAGGCTGTACCAGTTGAGAAGGTGACCCCGATGGCGTTCGAGCCGATGGATGGTTTCGAAGGATCCCCGCAGCCTGCGGGCAAGCTCGGGTAGGGTCAGGTAGCCCATATCGTGGGCCGCCAACGCGCTCAGTAGCCACATCCCGATGTTGGTCGGGCTGGTCCGGGGTGCCAGTCGGTTCTGGTGTGAGACCTGGAAATTGTCGGGGGGAAGCCAGGCGCTGGATTCGCCGACGAACTCATCAAAAAAGCGCCAGGTTCGGCGCGCCACCCGACGCAAATAGCGGAGCTCCGATGGATCCAGCGGATCGACGGTCCTGCGCGAGCCTGGCACACGCTGGAGCAGCCATCCCGTCAGCGGGCTGAGCATCCACAGGGACAGCCAGGGCGCGGCGGCCCACAGACTTTCCGCCTGACTGCGAACCAGGAAAGCGGCGAGCCCAAAGGCCAGAACAGCAATCGACGACAGCAGCGCGAGGAACGCGAAAGGCCTCCCCGTGGAGGCCACCCCGGCCAGTTGAGAGGTGGTCCACTGCAGCAAGTGCTTGCGACTGATGTAAAGGCGCCACAGCGCTCGCAAGATGGCGTCGAGTACAAGACCGGCCTCGTAGGGGAGCAGCGAGGCCTTGGCCAAGGCGCGCAGAATTTCCCGCTGGATCTGCTGAAGTGAAGCCGACGGCGCCCTCCGCAGCGTGGTCGCCCATGTGAACTGTGCGGCCAGGGGCTGGAACAGCAACACGGCGCCCACGATGATCAAGGCGAACCAACTCAGCCCTGGGTCGACAAACCACGACAGGAGCAGAAGCCCCATCGCGGAGGGCGGAATCAGGCTCCGGCGCAGGTTGTCCAGGATTTTCCAACGGTTGAAGACCGACAGGCGGCTCTCACGACTCGAACCACCAGCTTGTGGCACCCGCGGAAACAGCCACGGCGCGATCTGCCAGTCGCCACGGATCCAGCGGTGCTCGCGCCGGGCGTAGGTCAGATAGTTCGACGGGAAATCATCGAACAGCTCGATATCAGACGCCAACCCCACTCGTACATGCACGCCTTCGATCAAGTCGTGGCTCAACAGCATCTGCTCGGGGAATCGACCCCGCAGAACCTGCTGAAACGCGCGGGGATCGTAGATGCCCTTGCCGTGATACGAGCCCTCGCCGGCCAGGTCTTGGTACACGTCCGACACGGCCCGGCTGTACGGATCGATGCCGACGGGATTGGTGAGCAAGCGGCTGAAGGGCGTCGCCGCCGCGCTGGGCAATGAGGTTGACACGCGCGGCTGGATGACCGTGTATCCACCGACGATTTCGCCGTCGGGCCCCAGTCGAGGCTGGTTGAGCGGATGGGCCAGCGTCTCCACCATTCGGCGGGCCGTGTCGCGCGGCAGCTGAGTGTCCCGGTCCAGCGTGATGACAAAACGAAAATCCACCATCCTGTTCGCATCACCGACAACCACCAGTGGGCCTTCGCTAATGGGTTTCAAACCGCAGATCAGACGATTGAGCTCCTCCAGCTTGCCCCGCTTACGCTCCCAGCCGATATACGCCCCCTCGGACTCGGCCCACCGGCGTCGCCTTTGGAACAGCATGAAGCGGTTGGGGCCATGCTTCTGATTGAGGCCCTCAATCGCCTCCCTTGCAGCGGCAAGCAAGTGACCGTCCTGTTCGATTTCGGGCTCGGGAGCATCGACGTAGTCCAGGAACAAACTGAAGACGAGGTTGGCTTCCGGGTTGGCGAGATAACGGATCTCCAGCTGCTCGACGTCCTCCCGTAAGCTCTGCAGGCTCTCAGCGAGCACCGGCACGGTGACCAGCGTGCGGAAAGAGTCGGGGATGCCGCTCTTTTGGAAATCCATTTTCGGCAGGGTCCGAGGAGGCAGGACGCGGGTAATCCAATAGTTAGTCAGCTCCACTCCGATCTGACTCGCTGGAACGAACAGCAGCAAGCCCAAGACGAACTGGAGCGGAGGCTGCAGATCACGCAGACCCACCAGCCAGCTCAAAGCGACCACGGCCGCGGTCTGCAGGAGCACAGCGGAGAGGTAGATCGACGTGTGATGCTGGTGGATCCAACGACGCAGACGGTACGCCACCGGATCCGAGCAGCCCAAGCTACGGGCGAGCTCCGTCCGCCCTTCAGCCTGCAGATAACTGCCGACATGCCCGCCGCGGCCGTTGGCACCGTTGCGCTGCGCCGCACGACGGGCGAGGTCGATCGCCTCAGCCGCAACCTCGACCTCGGTCAAACCTGAGGCTCTGGACAGGACCTCCACCGCTTCACGGTATCGGTTACGGGTCTCGAAGTCCATTTCCGGGTACAGCCTCGCCGGGTCGCGGCGCAGCTCAGTTTCAACAGTGCTGTTCCGCTCGAAGATCCGGCGCCAATCCAAGAGGGACAGCTGACGCAGGCTGGAAATTGCGTTTCCGATGGACAGCTGCTTGCTGGCCTGGCGGCTCTGCTCGCGCACTTGGATCTCCCGCAATGACCTGCGCAGCGTCCGTTCCAACCAGCTCCGGACCGGAACCAAGGCTACTTCCTCGTCGTAGAGGTGTCCGGTAAGCTGGGCGCCGAAGAGGAAGGATGGATCCGGCTGATCCTCAGCCAGCAGGGCCATGGTCGAGAACAGTTGACTGGGTTCACGTCGCGAGGTCACCCGGAGACGGTGGGCCCAGTAGCCTGCGCGCTGGCGCTCGCGGGCCCCGGCCAAGGCCTGAACCGCCAAGGTGTGAACTCCCTCCACCAAGGCGATCCGGAGCATCTGCGGGAAGGCCCATAACTCGCCGATCGTGAGCGCTTCCACGGATTGGAAGGCCTGAAGAAAGGCGCCGATATTGCGCTGATCAACAACGAGGTCCGTGTGCTGGATGAGCTCACGGGCCATGGCGTACACTCGCGGCAGTCCGGCGTATGAACCAACGGCCAGCGAGGGCAGGCTGCGATAGAAGCGCTTTGACAGGTTGACCTGGACGTCGCGAACGTGTCCCTCGACGACGTATTCGTTGTCAAGGACCCATTCCACCGTCGGCCCAACCGAGCCTTCAAGCCGGGCAATCTCACCAAGGTCGCCACAGATGACGTGGATGTCCCGCCGCAGCCGGTCCAAGCGGTTCAGGAGATCGATCCTGGACGGCCGATCGCGAGTGCGAGATTCTCGCGCCAGTCTCTCGGCGTGCGCCTCGATCTGAGGCAGCGTCAGCGGGGCCCGAGTCACCTCCATGTGCGGCTGCAGTTTGCGTTCTGGCAGAGTCAGGAAGAGCGTGGGGCTCGCCCCCGGCACATCGTGCAAGCTCGAAACGAGCCGGTGCAAGGCCGGCAATCGAACCTGGGTCACGACCACCTGTTCATCCGGGGCGAGCATGCGGGCAAACCGGTCCAATAGCTCGACGGTAGCCCGAGGGCGGAGCCAGCCCAGTCCCAGATAGCCCGCAGTCACACCCAAAGCAAAGCCCAACCCGGCCGCGGCCGCCGCGACAACGGTTTTCGGGAACGGAGGCAGCTCCGGCGCCACGGCTCTCGCCAGCAGGAAGGCTGCCGCCGCGAGCGCTAGTCCGCTGGAAATCCCAACCGCACGTTGGGCCCGCCGGGCGGGGTGCACGACCCGCGCCGGTTCATCCCCGTCGCGATAGGCGAGTGCGGAGCGCGAGAAACCGGTCCGCGTGATCGCGTTCAGGGCGCGCTGTCCCTCTTCCCGGGATTCATAATACGCGAGCAAGATGGCAAGTTGCGGCATCGGTCACCAGGCGGATTTGTCCAGGACCCAGGTCAAAGACAACCGGCAGCAGCACAGGTGACCGGGACCGGGAATGAACGGAGACGGAGCGCTCGATCACCCTCGCGCTCCGGAAACACCGTTTCACCGGCGATCGCCATTGTGCGACATCATCTCATACCCAGGGCTACATGGGCAGCCTCGATCTTGATGGAGCGCCAACGGGTCTATCCCCGGAGCCCGGATGGCTGATCGAAGCTGAGTGTCTGGCCATTTTACACGAATTGCTGTGTCGCAGAACGGGCAAAGCCACTCCATTCTGTGCTGCAGGAGGCTCAGGGACATGCCGCCAGTCGTAGCCCTTGAACCGGCACTCGAACGGCTCGTGGCGGTGCGGACGGATATCCAGCACGGCTTCGGCCTGCTCGATGTCTGCCTCGACCTCGGGCACGAGCTCGCGGCACAGTTCCATCATCGGGACGCTGACCAAGCGCTGGCCCATCGCCGGCGGGGTGTCAGGATGGCCCCACCCCTTACGCGAAAGCGGTGAGAGTAACCACCTGGTTAAAGGAGGAAGGAGGGGAACCCGACATGGGGCATCCGACGGGCCAGGTTTTGGGCGCCCGACGGGCGACCCGAAGCACGGGGCATCGTCATGCGAAAAACGGAACCCACCACAGCTCACCCGTCCGGAGCGGCCGAGCGAGCGGGCAGGCGCGGACAGCCCCGCCTACTCCACCTCCTTCAAGACCACTCCCTCGGCGGGCTCGGCACCGACCGGCAGGGGAGCCTTCCGCTCCGCGCTTACCCCGGCGATGGCCCCAATATAGACGGCAACCAGAACCAGTGAGCCGCCCGCCAGGACTTCGAGGGTGATCGGCTGCCCGAGCATCAGAGCCCCCAGCACGACGGCGACGAGCGGCATCCCGGCGACGGCGTAGACGGTCGCGGACGCGGTCCATCTCTTGATCACGTAGAGGAAGAGCTGGAACAATCCCACCGAGCCCAGTACGACCAGCCAGCCAACCGCCGCCAGCGTCCTGGGCTGACGCGGGAGCGTCCAGGCTTCGCCAAACAGGAGCGAGCTGACCGCCAGCAGGATCGTTCCAGTCGCCATCCCGATCGCGTTCATGTTTACCGGGTGCACATCCGGGAGGGCTTTCGCGACCACGCCGGATGCGGCCACAACCCCGGTCGCCAGCACGGCCGCGATCAAGTAAGAGGCACTGAGATCGCCCCCCAGCGCGCCGAACGAGAGGACCACGATGCCGGCGATCGCCAGCACACCTCCCGCAATCCCTCGCACCGAGAGTTGCTCCTGTCCCAGCAGAACTGCGATCATATGGGTGAACAGCGGCACGGCGGCGAGGATCACGGCCGCGGTGCCGGCCGGGAGCCCGACGAGCGAATAGTACAGCAGCGCGTAGGCGGCCCCGAAGCTCAAGATCCCGTAGATCGCAGCTCCCGCGGCCGAGCGACCATCCGGGAACGCCACCCGACCGACGCGGGCCATCAGTATGAAAACCAGGGTCGCCAGGCCGAACCGCAAGGTCGCGCCGAAAAGCGGGGGCAGCTCCTGATTACTCATGCTGACCGCGATGAAGTTGGCGCCGCCGATGATTACTGCCCCGACGAACGCCGCGTACGTTTTAGTGTCCGCTTCCTGTTGCATGAAATCCTCTCCAAGCCCCCATTCACCGTTCCCGATAAGGCATCCAAGTCCCAAACTTGTGCTCGATCGTCGACCAGAAACGCCCATTTTCGGGCTTTCACGTGATTGCACACTCCACGGCCAAAACGCGTACCAGTGACGAGGGACATTCGATCGGTGTCCCTCCCGTGATTTCGACCGCAGAACTCAAGAGCCAGCGGCGTTCTCCCTCAGAATGCCATCAACGTCCGTCAAATCCGACTCCTCGAGCGCAAACTGGCGAGGGAAACGGCATGCTCGGAGCTGTGAAACTCTCTAGGGAAACGGCCTCAAGCCGAGGCGACGCTCGAACGAGGCTTCAGGTCTCCTTTTCCAGCTCAAGATAGCCGACGAGATAGCCGATGAATCGTTCAAGCTCATCGGTCGAGGGCCTCGACAGCAGATTTTCTCCCGCCGGTGCCTCGGCCGGCCAGAACAAGATGCGCGCTCCCCGAGGTCCGGCAAAGTAGGCCCGGACCGGCGGTTGCGCCCGCGTCAGATCGCTGTCCGGGAACTCCAGGCGTTGGATTTCAAGAAACTTCCCTGACGACAACGCCCTGTGCCACGGCTCAAAGTCAGGATGGATGTCCAGCTTTCCATCAGAGGACTTCAGGATCCGGTCGACCACCAGGCTGTCCAAGAATTGACCGGGGAACTCGGCATCTCCGGTCAAGCTGGTGAGCCGTGATTCGGCCTCCGGGCGGTTGATTGGCCAGCTCAATTCCGGAAATTCGGAAGCGTCCGAACTCACGCCGTGAGCGGCGCCTTCGTCCGCACTCGACCACGGCCCGACGACGGCGCCGAGGAAACCCAGAACCGAGGGGTGCAGCTGAAGCGGGTCCACCGCGGAGTTGGACTCCTTCGGCGGGGCGACGCTGTCAACCAGAGCGTCGCGGAACTGCTCAAGACCGAGTGGGTCGGAGATGAGGCAACGCTCATCTTGGAACATGGCGACGACCACCTGGGCGCCATCTGACACGTACATCGCACGGCGCATCCCGCGATCATCCAGCTCGCTGATGAGGATCCGCCTGACCGGCCGGGCCAGGATGTCCAGCGCGAGTCGCAGCGACGGTGCGATCGCCGGTCTGCCATCCTGTTCCGGCGGCGAATCCAGGAGGTCATTTCCCTCCAGCCACTCCAAATGCGGCTCTATCTGGCCGTCCTCTTGGGCATCCAATAGAAAGGCGTACGGGCTGGCCGCCGAGATCTCACGATCGACGTTCAGCAGAAGCGCCCTCAATACCGCAGCCGGGATCTGATGAAGTGGCATCGCCTGGCTTTCACCCACTAAAAGGGTTCAGTGACCGCGTCCCAGAACATCCCCATGCCGCCGACCACCCCGTGCTCGGTCCAAAAGTCGCCGGCCTCCGCGGCCTCACGGAACATCGGCCCCCACTCCCCGGCCAACTGCCGTTCGTGCAGATTCGACATGCCGACCGGCGAACCGGTGATCAGACCTTCGGTCGTGACGGCAATCGACTCGAAGGAACCGTTCATAATTGAGGAGGGGCCGTCCACGCCGAGCGCCATCCCGGCCATGTCCGCGCCGAACACCCACGGGTTGGCGCGGGTGCCCCAGGCAAATGCGCCGGCCGCCCCTCCGTCGCTCACCTTGCCCACCCACGTCTCGGCGCTGGACCGTACGCCCTGACTGGCTCCACTGAAAATCGCAGCGCCCTTGCCCAGCCGGTCAGACCAACGGCCGAGGACTTCCGCCGAACGGGCCGCGCGCGCCGAGCGGCTGGTCCAGTCGGCGACGACGGAGTGAACTCCCGTCCGGCGCAGAGCCGCCTCGCCGCCGCGGGCGAAGATTGAGACCATCTGCTGGTGGCGAGCATTCGCCATCAAGCGGGCGTCCGCGGCCACATTGGAGGCCAGCTTGCCCAGTCCGGTGAGGCTCCAGCCGGAGATGTTCAGTCCGGTACCGAAGCTCTGAAGTGCGTCAGCCCAGGCCTTCGACGCGGCCCTGCCGGTCAGACCCCCCGAGGGCAACATACCGATCATCTCGCGCCAGGCAGCGGCGACCTGCTCCTCCAGACTCTGGGTCTCACCCTTCATCTGCTTCAGCGTTGATTGGGCCTCTTCCATCGCGCCCACAAGCCGGTCCAAAGCAAGTTTAATGACGTCATCGACCTCGTGGTAATAGGCCACGGCGTCCTGACCCTTCCACAGGCCACCTTCGAGGTTGTCGCTGTGCCGCGTGAGCAGGTCCCGCATCTCGAGGGCCTGGTCCTGCATCGCCTGGAGGTGGCCAAGAATCTCATCCAAGGCTTCGTAATCGACCAAAAGAGTTCTTTCATCGACGGGCATATCTCGGTTGCTCCCTTGGTTTTACGTGGACTCCCTGCACGTCGCCGGCGAGCGTCAGCCGATAAGTCTGGCGCTAGATCGAAGGACGAATGCCGCTTCCAGCATTGAGATCGGGCGAGTTGAGACCAGGCAAATCAATCTGGGAAACGACGATGGACTGCATGGACGCCCTGCCAGAGTCTGATGAAGTCCGAACCGCCTCCGGACCACGGTGCGATGGGGCAAGATTTCCCAGAGTGTACACAAATTCCCCT
>CAZFCJ010000129.1:0-8693 GCA_964517315.1 uncultured Anaerolineaceae bacterium
TAGACCATCGGAGGTGACCGCCATATCCAGCCGGTCACCTTTGAGCTTGACCCGCAGCCCCTCCGCACCGGGCCAGCGGCCAGCAGCCAGCGGTCATATCCTCAGCGCTTGGTGCTTGACGTTTGATGTGGACCACCTTGCCCACACCTGGGAGCACTGTTATCATCCGTCCCATGTTGTGGGCGCTTCTGCGCGCGTTGAGGCCGCGCCAATGGATTAAGAACGGATTCGTGTTCGCCGCGCTGGTCTTCGACGGCCAGCTTTTCCGTCCTGAGCCGTTGCTGCGCACCAGCGCCGGCTTTCTACTGCTCTGCGCGGCCTCCAGCACAGTGTATCTTCTCAACGACATCGTCGATCTGGAGGCCGACCGAAACCATCCGACCAAGCGACTGAGGCCATTGGCCTCGGGCGCGCTTTCGGTGTCTGTGGCCCGAATGGCAGCGGGAGTGCTGCTGATCCTTTCGCTGGTGGGCGGCTGGATGCTCGCCCCCGGCTTCGGCGCGATCGTCGCTTCGTACCTGATTCTGAATTTCTTCTACTCCTACTGGCTCAAGCACGTCCCCATTATCGACGTGTTCATCATCGCCGCCGGGTTTCTGCTCCGGGTCGGTGCGGGCGTCGCGCTGATCACGGTAGAGCGTTTCTCGCCCTGGCTGTACGTGTGCACGTCGCTCTTGGCGCTGTTTATCGGCTTTGGAAAACGCCGCGCCGAACTGGCCATGCTTGCCGAGGCCGCCAACACGCATCGCCGTGTGCTGGACGGCTATAATCTGGATCTGCTGGACCATCTGATTCAGATCGTCTCCGCGCTGACCATCATGTCCTATTCGCTGTACACGTTCTCGGCGGAGGATCTCCCCGACAATCACCTGATGATGTTGACCATCCCATTCGTCATCTACGGCATCTTCCGCTACCTGCACTTGATCCACGTCGAGGGCAAAGGCGGTGCGCCGGAAGATCTCGTCGTGCGCGATCGCCCTCTGCTGGCGACGCTCGTGCTCTGGGCGGCCAGCTCCACAGCGTTCCTCTACCTGGGGGCATGACGACCGCCTCGGCGCCGGGCAAAGTCATTTTGATCGGCGAGCACGCCGTCGTCTACGGAAGGCCCGCCCTGGCCGTCCCGGTCTCCGACCTGCGCGCCCGCGTGAGCGTCGCGGACCGTGCGGGGGCCGGTGTGAGGCTGCTCTCCCCGCAAATCCAACTCGATGCGTGGCTACACGAACTGGACGAGGACCACCCTATGCGGCGCGCCGTCGACCTGACACTGCAGGCACTCGAGCTCGACCCCTCGCCGGCGTTGGAGCTGGAAGTGCGGTCGGACCTGCCGATCGCCGCCGGGCTCGGCTCGGGGGCCGCGGTTTCCATCGCGGTCATCCGGGCGCTGGCGGCGCACTTTGGCCGCGAGCTGCCGTCGGAGCAGCAGTCCGCGCTGGCGTACGAGGTCGAAATGCTCCACCACGGCACGCCATCCGGAATCGACAACACGGTCATCGCTTACGGGCGGCCGGTATCCTTGATTCGCGGTGCTGAACCGCGCCTGCTGGAGCTCGGAGCCTCCTTCCATCTCGTCCTGGGCGACACGGGCCACAGCTCGCCGACGACCAAGGCGGTGGAGGGCGTGCGCCAGCGAAGGGATGCGCAACCCAGGCGGTACGAGGCCCTGTTTGACGAGATCGCCGACCTGGCCATACAGGCGCGCGAGGCGCTTCTAGGGGGCGACGTCGAGAGCCTCGGACCGCTGCTGGACCGCAATCATTCGCTCCTGGAACAGCTCGGGGTGTCCACGAATGAGCTGGAAAAGCTGGTGAGCGCCGCCCGCAGTGCAGGGGCGTTGGGCGCCAAACTGTCCGGCGCCGGTTTGGGGGGGATCATGCTGGCGCTGGTCGAGCAGGGCCGATCGGCGCATGTGGCTGATGCCCTGCGCGCTGCCGGTGCCGCCGGCGTTTACGAGACGGAGGTACGGCCATGATATTCCTCAAGCTCGGTGGGTCGCTGATCACCGCCAAGGATCAGCCGGACACACCCCGACTGTCGGTGATCCAGCGGCTGGCCAAGGAGATCGCCGCTTTCAGGACCGAACAGCCTCGTGAGCTGTTGCTCCTGGGCCATGGCTCAGGTTCGTTCGGCCACATGGCGGCGGCAAAGCACCAAATTCACAGAGGCATCACGGAGCGCGAGGATTGGCGCGGCTTTGCCGAAGTGTGGGCAGCGGCCCGCCAGCTGCACAACCTGGTGCTCGATGCTCTACTCACCGTCGATCTATCGGTCGTATCATTTCCCCCTTCGGCGAGCGCCGTCTGCGAGGACGGCGAACTGATCGAGCTGGCTGTTTCCCCCTTGCGTCGGGTCATGGAGGCGGGCTTGCTTCCGATCGTCTACGGGGACGTCGCCGTCGACCGGATTCGCGGCGCGGCAATCGTCTCGACGGAAGCCGTGTTCGCACGCCTCGCCCGAGAGCTGCGCCCCGATCGACTTCTGCTGGCCGGCACCGAATCGGGAGTCTACGAGGACTACCCGGCCCGGGAGCGGGTCATTCCGGTCCTCTCGGCCGGGGATTTGGGCGAAGTCCAGCTCGCCGGGGCCGAGGACACCGACGTGACAGGGGGAATGCGGGACAAGGTCTTCCGCACTGCCAGGCTGGTCGAAGAACTTCCCGACATGGAAGCGTGGGTTATTTCCGGCGAGGAACCGGGATCGGTTGAATCGGCTCTCGGCGGCGACCTGGAGGGAACCCGAATCACGGCCTGAGTACAATAGGAATCAATACATTTCCGGGACTTAAACCGTCCAAGATCGATGGTGACTTGGTCTCAAGGCGCGTGCGAATGGTAAGGAGGATTGTCGTGAAGGCCATGTTGGAAAAGCTCGGCATCGAAGAGGTCAATCTGGGCGCGTGTAGCGGCGCCGACAGTTGGTACGAAGATCCTGAGGGCGTGGAGTTGACCTCATTCAACCCTACAACGGGGGAACCGATCGCCAAGGTCATCCAGGCGAGCAGCACGGCCTACGATCGCGTCGTCGAGGACGCGTCCGCCGCCTTCGAAGAATGGCGCAGCACCCCGGCCCCGAAACGCGGGCAGCTGATCCGCGATTTCGGCGACGCCCTGCGCGAGTACAAGGAGCCGCTGGGGGACCTGGTTTCGCTCGAAATGGGCAAGATTCGCGAAGAGGGTCGCGGCGAAGTCCAGGAGGCGATCGACATCTGCGACTTCGCGCTCGGGCTGTCGCGTCAGCTCTACGGGCTGACGATGCACTCCGAGCGCCCCAGACACCGTATGTACGAACAGTGGCACCCGCTGGGAGTCGTCGGCGTGATCACCGCGTTCAACTTCCCGGTGGCCGTCTGGTCTTGGAACTCCGCCATCGCCAGCGTGTGCGGCGATGCGGTTGTGTGGAAGCCTTCGGAGATCGTCCCGCTGTCCGCGCTTGCCGTACAGCGCATCGCCAACCGGGTCATGGCCGACCACGGGGTCAAGGGTGTGTTCAATGTGGTCATCGGAGAGGGAAAGACCGTCGGCGAGCGATTGATCCAAGACGAAGGTCTGCCATTGATTTCGTTTACGGGCTCCTCCAAGGTGGGCCGGTACGTTTCCCAGACGGTGGCCGGTCGTTTCGGCCGGACCATCCTCGAATTGGGCGGGAACAACGGCATCATCGTCGAGGAGGACGCCGACCTCGATCTGGCCACTCGGGCGATCACGTTCGGGGCCGTCGGCACGGCCGGTCAGAGGTGCACCACCACCCGCCGCATATTCATGCATGAGAAGATCGGCGACGAGCTCACCGACCGGCTCGCCGGCGCGTACCAACAGGTCCGCATCGGCGACCCGCTCGACGAGGACACACTGATGGGCCCTCTGGTCACGCCTCAGGCGATCGAGGAGATGTTGGACGCCCTCGATCAAGCCCAGCAGCAGGGGGGCGAGCTGGTGTACGGCGGCAAGCCGCTGCCCGACCTGGGCCCGACGTTTGTCGAGCCGGCGATTGTCAGGATGCCCGACCAAACCGAGATCGTGAAAGAGGAGACCTTTGCGCCGATCCTTTATCTGATGGACTATGAGGAGCTCGACGAGGCGATCCGGATGCACAACGACGTCCCACAAGGCCTCTCCAGCGCGATGTTCACCGACAGCGTCGAGAAGATGGAGCGGTTCCTCTCGGTGGGCGGATCGGATTGCGGCATCGCCAACGTCAATATCGGCACATCTGGCGCCGAGATCGGCGGCGCGTTCGGGGGCGAGAAGGAGACCGGCGGCGGGCGCGAGTCGGGCTCGGATGCCTGGAAGAGCTACATGCGCCGCCAGACCAACACGATCAACTGGTCCAGCGAAATGCCGCTGGCGCAAGGGATCGAATTCGAGGCCGGGTAGCAGGCTTCGGGCCTCGGGTAGGGACCACTGAGCGCCGGGAGCTGAGATGATGGTCACTGGCCAGGGAAGCTGCTAGCTCGGCCCCACCGATTGCAGGTTCATATGGGAGCCTGGCCGGACATAAATGGCCGATTCACAGGAACGATTCAACACAAAGACACAAACTTCCCCCTTTGTGCCCTTCGTGGTTACCCAGCCGGATCCCGAATCCCGAGTCCCGAATCCCCAGTCTCCGATCTCCAGTCAACGAGTCACCAGTTACCAGTGACCAAACGAAATAACACCAAGACACAAAGGCCTTTGTGTTCTGAGATCTTTCCGTTTGTGGCCTTCGTGTTCCTGTGGTTAGCCACCCTCCGGCGTCGGCGAGGGCCCAGGCGTCGGCGTCGGCGGTGATTCGAGGACCGGGATCCCATTCGGATTGCCCTCCAGCGTGACCGCTCCGCTCCATATCCAGCCCGGCAGTCCCTGACCCTGACGGGTGATGAAGTACCACACGCCGAAATCGTCGTTCTCGAAGCGGCCCTCCACATCGGCCGTATCCCCCTCATATAGGAAATCAATCTGGTCGAACCCCTCTCCCGGCCCCGAGCGCACGTTGGCGTTGTAGTCCGCGATCACAATCGGTGAAGAAGGGGTCGAAGTCACGCTGGGGGTCACCGTGGGCGGCACTTCGGTGGACGTGGGGGTCGCCAGCACCTGCGTCGGTGTCGGGGTTGAGGCCTGCCGTGTGGCCGCGGCGATTGCCTCCGCCGTGTTCATCACCTGTTCGCTGCTCAAGGTTGGGGGAGCAGTCGGCGCCAGCGGGGCACCAAGGCCGCAACCGGCCAGCAGTAGCGAGACCGTGGCCGCCATAGAGGCCAGGCTCGTCGGGGCGTTCATCCGGTTCTCTCCTCTGTAATCGGTTGAATGTCAGCGTGTAGATCGCGGGTCACGGACAAGCCCCAAGCCAGTATACCGCAGCCGGTTTGCCGGTATGACCGGTGGTACGAGCGAACCACTCACATTGTGCCTGCATTTCTGTAGGATAGGATGGATGGAAAAAATCCAGGACGGTTCGACTCAGACCGAAACCAGCTCGACCTCCCCCGTCGACGACGCGCGTCCGGCACCTGAGCGAGAAAACGCGCCCCAGCGCCCCGAGATTCAGGAAGCTCAGGAACGCATAGAGGGGGCGCGCGAGCGATTTTTCTCGGCCGCACTGGCCTTCTGCGACGGGCTGATAAGCGAAGGTCAGCTTCGAGCTGTGCGCGAAATGCTGCGGGAGAAGGAGCTCCAACTGGCCGAAATGGAGGGTGAGCACGCGGCTCCATTCATCGAGGAGGAGCCGGTCGTTCATCTTCATGTAGAACCGCTTCCAGAAGGAAAACACCCCGCGCGCGCGGCCAGTGAGCCTTCCAAGGGCACGACGCAAGGGCTGAAGGAACTCGATCTCGACCAAGAGTTGGAGACCAAGCTGGCCCGCCTCTCGGAGAAAATCGCCCGATTGGAGGCCGACTTCCATCAGGGGCGCATCAACGCCACTCAGTATCGGGCGATTCGTCACCACTACTTGGAGCAGCACGAGGTCGCACTGGAACTGCACAAAGCCAACCCGGCCAGCGACCGTTGGCGGGTCGTCTTAGAAGAAGGTAAGACTATGTTCCTGATGCAGCTTAACGAGGCCGAGTGCCGCTGCGTCGCCTTCTACGACATCAGCAGCCGGGACTGCATTTACAATGAGGGAGAGTTGCCCGCCGAAGCCCAAGACGCAATGCGGTTCCTGGCCACCTTTGGTCCCCAATCCGAAGAGCCGCGCGCCGGCCGTATGTTCGCCACCCAGACGGACGACGGCGTGAACCTGCTGCTCATCCCTGGCCAGTACACGGCCGCTTTGGTGGCATTTTCCGATGAGCCTCCGGGCTGGCAAGTGCGAGCTCTGCGGGAAGTGCTACGGAACTTCGAAGCCGCCAACCAGGTGCCCCTCAGCCGCGGAGAGCGCAAATCCCTCGTGTTCCCCGATCTTGACCGCTTCTTCCGCAGTTAGCCAACCTCGTTGTCTCTACTCATCGGCCTGCGGGCCATTGCCCCTGATGATAAGATAGTGCGCGTTGAATCACGATCAGCTGCTCCCAGCGCGCGCACTTCCCTGACGCACGCTGTGGGCCGGAGCCCTGTTGCAGCCGGAGGGACGCTTGGGCAAAGCCTCTACCAAAACGCGAGCAGGCCAATATTCCCGGCGAGCTCGAACCCTCCGATTGCTGCACCTCGTGGCGCTGCTGCTGGCCTTGCTCCCATTTACGGCTCAGGCACAGGCAGGGGGACGATACTATCCGCAGACGGGGCATGTCCTTGAGGCCCAATTCGTCGATTTTTTCGACCGCCACGGCGGCGTCGACATTCTAGGATTTCCAATTACCGACGGATTCTCCGACCCTGAGACCGCACGGTTCATCCAATACACTGAAAACGCGCGCCTTGAATGGGTTACCGACCGGCCCGGCGGCAGCCCCCACGCCGCCCTGGCCCCGTTGGGGGAGATCCTGGCTGGGTCGTACCCACCCGAACAACAGCAGAACCTTGAGGGACAAGGTTGCCGGTCGTTCGCCGATACTCCGCACACCACCTGCTATGCCTTCCTCGAGTTCTTCGAGGCCAACGGAGGCCGAGAGCTCTTCGGCGTTCCGGTCTCAGGGTTCATCATCGAGAACAACCGCATCGTGCAATATTTCCAGTATTTTCGACTGGATTGGTATCCAGAGGCCGCGGGCGGCCAACAAGTAAGAGTCGCACCGCTAGGGAGAGAGCACTTTGAGCGCCAGGGTTATGACGCGTCACTGCTGCAGCCCTCCCGGCGAAGAGAGCAGACCCAGTACCGAATCACGGGGCTGCGACCCTCGGCGTCTGTGCAGCAGCCCTCCATCCCTCCCGAGACCCCGCAGGAAATATACCTGGTGGTGCGGGACCAGAATCAGCAGCCCGTCGATGGGGCAGCTGCGTTGTTGATCGCCCATCTCCCCAATCGAGATCGTTATTTCCTGATGCCGCAGTCCGACAGCCAAGGCGTCAGCCGGATGTCTCTGCTTTTGGACGGGGAGCCATCGGGAACCCAGGTGAACCTTGAGATTTGGGTGATTCACAAAGGACTCGAGGCAGCGGCCCGGGACTCTTTTATGATCCGCTAATAGGCGTGGGTGTAGATCGAAAGGGGACAGTAAGCCCACGAACGGCGGCGAATTCGATAGAATAGGTTCAATATGCAGCGTTCGAAAAGGCAATTCGCTTGACCAGCGCCGACGTCATCGCCGTCGCCAATCTGCGCGCCGGTGCCGGCAAAACTTCACTGACCCTCTCACTGGGTACAACGCTCGCTGAACGGGGGCACCGGGTGCTGCTGGTGGATCTTGACCCGCAGGCCAGCCTCACGGTCGCGTGCGGCGTGGAGGATGCGGCGGATGCGAACCTGTCGCAGGTCATGGGCAACACGATCCCGGGGCGCGTCGGTATGTGGGATATTCTGAAAGAAATCGTCCCCGGGAATTACATTTTCCTGGCCCCTTCCGACATCTCCCTGGCGCACTCGGAGTACGGCCTCAATGCGCGCATGGGCCGCGAGTACGTGCTGAAGCAGAGGCTCGATCAACTGCGGTCGAATTTTGACTACGTTCTGATCGATTGCCCATCCAGCCTGGGACTGCTCACCTTGAACGGGCTCGGCGCGGCCAATACAATGCTGATCCCCACCCAGCCTCACCTGGCCCACATGCGCGGGCTCTGGCTGTTCTTGGGCACTGTCGAACGGATCAAGCGCGAGCTCAATCCCGATCTGTCCCTGCTGGGCATCCTGCTCACTTACTTCAACCCGCGCCTGCCTCACCACCAGTCGGTCCTGTCCACCATGCGGGCCGGCGGACTGCCGATCCTGCCGGTGGCCATTGAGCCCCCCGAGATGGACGAAGACCAGAACATCCCTACCGGGAACCTGACGACCTACGTCCCCGGAAACTACCAGGCCCTTAAGGAACTGGCCGAGGTAGTGGAAGACTCACGCCATGCCGTGGCAAAAACCGGTCCGCTGGGCACACTGCGGGTCCGCCAGAGGGAACCGGTTCCCTCGGACCGCTAGCGCGTCCCCTCCGGCCTGCAGGCCACTCCAATCCAGATGCCTACCGACTCACTGTTTTCGATCTTCGCGTTCAGCATGGTGATTTCGTTCGGCGCGGTCGTATCACCGGGTCCCGTGTCGGCCGCGATTGTGACGGAGAGCCCGCGCCAGGGCTGGCGGGTCGGACCGCTCATCGCCACCTCCCACGTATCCCTCGAGCTGCTCGTCGTCGTGCT
>CAZFCJ010000130.1:0-8549 GCA_964517315.1 uncultured Anaerolineaceae bacterium
TACCTCCGTGCCTGGCTGGATACCGGGATGTGGGGCTCGGACCCGGCCTGGGAGGAGATGGCCCATCACGCCCTGGAGGTGTTCATCTCCTTCTATTTGCTGGTGCCTGCAGTGCAGGAGAGACTTTCAGAGCGGCTGGCCGAGGGTAAGGGCTTGCCTTCCGTGCGGACCGTTCGTCGATGGCTACCCGAGGTCGACGAAATTGAAGCCGACGCTCAAGTGGTGAACGATTTGGCGGACGAAGCTCAGGACGACCTCATCCGGGCCAACCTGCGCCTGGTCGTCAGCGTCGCCAAGCGCTACATGGGCCGCGGTATTGCCTTCCAGGATCTGATCCAGGAGGGCAATCTTGGGCTGCTGCGGGCAGTGGTTAAGTTTGACCCCGCCAAAGGATACAAGTTCAGCACTTACGCTACGTGGTGGATCCGCCAGGCTATCAGCAGGGCCATCGCCGACCAGGCGCGCACGATCCGGATCCCCGTCCACATGGTGGAGACGATCAACCGCTTGATGCGGGCCCAGCGGCGCTTAACTCAGGATCTGGAGCGCGAACCGACCTCGGAGGAGCTGGCGCTGGAAATGGATCTGCTCGATCACGAGGAATTGATCGCGATCCGCAGCCATCTGGATAGCGACGAGCCGCTCAGCCCCGCCGTCCGGCGCCGCTGGGAGCGCGCCGCCGGCAAGGTGCGCAGCATTATGCGCATCGCCCAGGAGCCGATGTCCTTGGAGACTCCGATCGGATCGGAAGACTCCAGCCAACTCGGGGACTTCATCGAGGACGAGACCATGCCCGAGCCGGTGGACGCAGCGGCCAAGGAGCTGCTCAAGGAGCAGGTCGAAAACGCCCTCTCCGTGCTCAGCGAGCGCGAGCGCCAGGTGCTGGAAATGCGCTTCGGCCTGATGGACGGGAAGGATTACACGCTGGAAGAGGTCGGCAAGCATTTCGAAGTCACCCGCGAACGCATTCGGCAGATTGAAGCCAAGGCGCTGCGAAAGCTGCGCCATCCCACCCGCAGCCGCCATTTGCGCGATTATCTCTCTTAAGACCGAACTTCCGGGAAGTCCTTAGGACTTCCCGGAAGTTAGATTCAGCCTCGTTTGACCCGCGTTTTCCCATTGTGATAGAATGAACGCACTGTAAGGCAGGTGCCGGAGCCGCTGGCCACCTGGCGACCCCAGAGGAATGCATGCTAGCAGATTATTTGCCCATCGCTATTCTGCTGTTTGTTGCTACCGGACTGGCGTTCTTGATCGTTGCTCTGGGTCACCTGTTGGGCCCAAAGCGTCCTGCCCCGCGCAAAGCCGAGCCCTATGAATCCGGAATGCGACCGTACGGGCCCGGCAGGCGGCAGCTCCAGGTTCATTTCTACCTGATCGCGGTCCTGTTCATCCTTTTTGACATCGAGGTCATTTTTCTGCTGCCGTGGGCGGTCAGCCTCAGGCAGCTCGGGCTGTTCGGTATCATTGAGATGGCAATATTCATCGTCGTGCTGTTGATTGGATACGTATACGCTTGGCGTAAAGGTGCATTGGAGTGGGAACGCCGCTAGAAGGGGACAAGACGGGAGCTCCGGGCGCGATCACCGTGCCCTTGGAGAAGGCCGTTAATTGGGCCCGGACGGGCGCCATGTGGCCGATGCTGTTCGGGCTGGCCTGCTGCGCCATTGAGATGATGAGCACGCAGGCGTCCGACTACGACATGAGCCGCTTCGGCATGGAACTGATGCGCGGCAGCCCGCGCCAGAGCGATCTTATGATCGTGGCCGGCCGAGTCAGCCGCAAGATGGCGCCCGTTCTGCGCCGCCTCTACGATCAGATGCCGGAGCCGAAGTGGGTGCTCTCGATGGGCGACTGCGCCTCGTGCAGCGGCGTGTTCAACAATTACGCGCTGGTGCAGGGTGTGGACGAGGTGGTGCCGGTCGACGTGTACGTCGCCGGTTGCCCACCACGCCCGGAGGCACTCCTGCACGGCATTCTGCTCCTGCATGAAAAAGTCAAACAGGAGAAGCTCACGGATTGGTTCTAGGCCGATCCGGGTCTTCATTGCGCCGGCGGCCCGGCCGGTCCCGGCGGGCCTGTGGCCCGTGGAGTAAGTCATGGATGTGATCGAACGCGCCGTTTCATTGGTCGAGGACGAACTGGGCGAGCAGATCCAGGGCGTCGAAACATTTCGGGACGAGACGACGATTGTCGTCGAGCCGCCAGCAATCGTCACGGCCACGAAATTGCTGCGCGATGACCCGGATCTGAAATTCGATTTCTTGGCCATGCTGACCGCTGTGGATTACTTTCCACAGGAGCCACGGTTCATGGTCGCTTACCGCCTCTACAGCATGGTCAACAACACCTACATCGGACTGCGCGTGCCGCTGCCGGGTGACGAACCTTCCCTGCCGACGATCGAGAGCGTGTATCCGAACGCCAACTGGCATGAGCGCGAGGTGTACGACATGTTCGGCATCACCTTCGAGAACCACTCCGACCTGCGCCGCATCCTCATGCCCCATGATTGGGAAGGGCATCCGCTGCGCAAGGACTATCCGCTGGGTTATGAAGAGGTTCAGTTCACGTTCAACTTCGAGGAGATCGACCGCAACAAGCCGTACGCGGAAGAGTAGCGAGCGGAAGAGAGAGATCGTCGTGACGACTCCGTATGTAGAAGAAGAAAACGTCCCGGAGGGGCTTCAGCATCTCCTCAGCGAGAGAGCTCAGACCGGGGAGACCATGGTCATCAATATGGGGCCCCAGCATCCGAGCACCCACGGCGTGCTGCGCTTGATCCTTGAGCTCGACGGAGAACGGATCGTCAACTGCATCCCGGACATCGGATATCTCCATACCGGAATCGAGAAGAACATGGAGGCCAAGACCTACGAAAAGGCCTTGGTCATGACCGACCGCACCGACTATCTCAACAACCTGGGCAACAATTTGACCTACTGCCTGGCGATCGAGAAGCTGGTGCAGCTCGACGTACCGCCGCGGGCGCAGGCCATCCGGGTCCTGATGGTCGAACTGCAACGCATCGCTTCCCACCTCGTCTGGCTGGGGACTCACGCGCTCGACCTGGCGGCGCAGTCCGTGTTCCTCTACTGCTTCCGCGAGCGTGAGGTGATCCTGGATCTATTCGAAATGGTCTCCGGCGCGCGCATGATGACCTCCTACATCCGGCCGGGAGGCGTTTGGCGCGACCTCCCCGAGGAATTCGAACCCGCGCTGCGCCGCTTTTTGGACGAATTCCCCACCAGGCTCGAGCAGTACGAGGCGATTCTGACCAAGAACCCGCTTTGGCTCGACCGCACGCAAGGTGTGAGCCCGATTGACGCCGAGACCGCGCTGGAGCAGGGCCTGACCGGGCCGCTGCTGCGGGCTACGGGCGTGGAGTGGGATCTGCGGGTGGCGCAGACTTACAGCGGATATGACAACTACGAGTTCGAGGTTCCGACCGGGGAAAACGGCGACGTCTACGATCGCTATCTGGTGCGGATGGAGGAGATGCGCCAATCGCTGCGCATCATTCGTCAGGCCATGGATGACCTGCCCGACGGCCTCTTCCGCAGCGACAACCGCAAATTCGTCCCCCCTCCACGGTCCGAGCTCGGCCACTCAATGGAGGCCGTGATTCACCACTTCAAACTGTGGACCGAGGGCTTTCGGGCGCCGCATGGCGCGGTTTACGTCGCCACGGAATCGCCGCGCGGCGTGCTTGGCTGTTACCTGGTCGGCGATGCGGGGCCAAACCCGTACCGCGTCTACTTCCGCACCCCGAGCTTCGCCGCGCTTCAGGCGTTGCCGGTGCTGTCTGAAGATCACCTCGTGGCCGACTTGGTGGCGATTATCAGCAGCGTCGATCCGGTCCTGGGGGACGTGGATCGTTGAGCATGGCAGGAGAGGAAGGAGTGCTGGCGGAGAAGTACTCCGCTGAAATTGAGATGATCCTCGCCCGCTACCCCGCTGATCGCCAGCGAGCGGCCGTGATGCCCCTTTTGTACCTGGCCCAGCGGGAGTACGGTCACCTCTCCCAGGAGGCGGTCAGAGACGTCTCGGGGATTCTGAACTTGGACCCGACCGAAGTCGCCAAATTGATTCGTTTCTACACGCTTTACCACGATGAGCCCGGTGGTGAGGTCCGCATTCAGGTCTGCACCGATCTGCCCTGCGCCCTGCGCGGCGCCGAACGATTTACCCAGGAACTGGGCGAGCGGATCGGCATCGAGGTCGGCGGCACGACCGAGGATGGACTCGTCACCTTGGAAGAGGTGATGTGCCTGGCCGCCTGCGATCGGGCGCCCATGTTCCAGGTCCAGGATCGAGACGGCCTTCATTACCACGAAGACCAGACGGTCGATTCAGCGATGGCCTACATCGAATCGCTCGGGGAGAACGCGGAGCATGGCTGATCTCGTCCTTCTGCGCCACAGGGAGATCCCCGAAATCGACGAGCTCGAGGTTTACCTGGAGCACGGCGGCTTTGAGGCCTTTGAAGAGGCCGTGACCAAGAAGACCCCCCAGGACTTGATCGACGTGGTCAAGGATTCGGGGTTGCGGGGCCGGGGCGGGGCGGGATTTCCCACCGGCCTGAAGTGGCAGTTCCTCGGCGAAAGCAAGCCTCGGTACGTGGCCGTGAACGCCGACGAATCCGAACCGGGGACGTTCAAAGACCGGGAAATCATGGAGTGCAACCCCTGGCAGTTCCTGGAGGGCGTCGCGCTCTGCGCCTACGCGGCCGAGGCGAACGTGGCCTACCTTTACCTGCGCGGCGAGTTCTGGGATCTGGCGCAAGAGATCGATCGCCAAATCGAAATCATGCGCGATAGGGGCTATCTGGGGCAGAATCTGTTCGGCACGGATTACCATCTCGAGTTTTACACTCACCTGGGCGCCGGCGCCTACATCTGTGGTGAGGAGAGCGCAATGCTCGAATCGCTGGAGGGCAAGCTGGGGATGCCCCGGCTGCGGCCTCCGTTCCCCACGGTGCGCGGGCTGTTCGATCAGCCCACCGTGATCAACAACGTCGAGACGCTGGCCAACGTCCCGCCGATCATCGCCAACGGTTCTGACTGGTATCGGCAGAACGGCACCGAGAAGAGCTCCGGCACCAAGGTGTTCAGTCTTTCGGGCCACGTTCAGAACCCGGGCAATTACGAACTCCCGTTGGGTACACCCTTCCGCGAACTGATTTTCGAGCACGGAGGTGGGATCCCTGACGGCAAAGAGATCAAGGCCATATTGCCGGCCGGTGCCTCGGCGCCGATCCTGATGGCGACCGAGGAGGTGTTGAATACCCCGATGGATTACGAATCGATTCAAGAGGTCGGATCGCAGCTCGGATCGGCCTCGATCGTCGTGCTCGACGAGACGGTGGATATCGCCTGGGCGGAGTACAAGATCACCCGCTTCTTTGAGCACGAATCGTGCGGCAAATGCACGCCCTGTCGAGAAGGGACATATTGGATGTTGAACGTGCTGCGCCGTTTCGAGAACGGATCGGCGCGGCCGGAGGATGTCGATCTCCTAGACTCGGTGGCGGAGGGCATCCAAGGGAAATGCCTGTGCGCGCTCGGTGAGTTCGCCGCCGGCGCGGTGACCTCCAGCATCGAACACTTCCGCGAGGATTTTGAGCGACGGACAGTGCAGGAACATGAGTGATTCGCAGGTATCTCTGAAGATTGAAGGTTACCAAGTCAGCGTGCCCGAGGGGACGCTGTTGGTGAACGCGGCCAAGATGGCCGGTGTTTATGTGCCGGTGTTCTGCTACCACCCTAAGATGGATCCGGTGGGCATGTGCCGTATGTGCCTGGTCGAGATCGGCCGTCCGAAGAAGGACCGTGAGACGGGCGACTTCGTGCGCGATGAGACCGGCGAGCCCGTGATCGAGTTCGGCCAGAAGCTTGAGACGGCGTGCACCACCCCGGTCGGAGAGGGCTGGGTGGTGCGCACTGCCTCCGACAAGGCGCTCGAGGGCCAGAAGGAAATCATCGAGTTCTTGCTCACTTCGCATCCGCTGGACTGCCCGGTGTGCGACAAAGGCGGTGAGTGCCCGCTGCAGGAGCTCACCATGGACTTTGGCTCCGGCAAGAGCCGCTTCCTTTTCGAAGACAAGATGCAGCTCGGCAAACGAGTGCCCCTTGGTGAGCTGATCTACCTGGACCAGGAGCGCTGCATCCAGTGCGCCCGCTGCACCCGCTTCCAGGACGAACTCGTCGACGATCCCGTGATTGGATTCGAGGAGCGCGGCCGACGGCTGCAGATTGTGACCTACTCGGAACCGGGCTTCGATTCTTATTTCTCAGGTAATACAACCGACGTCTGTCCGGTCGGCGCGCTGACCACGGCGGACTTCCGCTTCGAAGCCAGACCGTGGGAACTCAAGGCTTCGGCCTCCGTGTGCTCGCACTGCCCGGTGGGCTGCAACACGACGGTCAACACCCGACGCCAGCCGGACGCGCAAGGCCGGGTAACCGTGCAGCGTGTGCTGCCGCGCCAGAACGAAGCGGTCAACGAGATCTGGATGTGCGACAAAGGCCGCTTCGCCCATCACTACGCCGACAGCCTGGAGCGACTGGAGCGGCCGCTTGTGCGGGACAACGAAGGGGAACTCGTCGAGGCCGGCTGGGAAGAAGCGCTGGATCGCGTGGCCGAGGGCTTCGAGGAGGCCGGTGAAAACCTGGTCGGTCTTGCCGGGGGGCGGGTGAGCAACGAGGACCTGTTCACGTTCCGTCGAGCTGTGGAGGGAATCGGCGGGCGCGCGGTCTTGATCGATGATATGGGCGGCGGGGAACTGATTCAGGACTTCGGAGTCGCCCGCGGGACCAATCTCGGCGAGCTTGGAGAGGGCGACGCGATTCTCGTCGTGGCCTCGGACCTGCATGAGGAGGCCCCGATCTGGTGGCTTCGCGTCAAGCAAGCCGTGGAGCGGGGCGCAAAGCTGGTGGTGGCCAACGGCCGCGAAACCCGCCTGGACAAGTTCGCCGCTCACACCTTGCGCTACGACTACGCCCACGCGGTGAATACGGCTTTGGGTCTGCTCGCTGCGGTCAGCGGGGACGATGAACTCAGCGTCTACGTGGACGCCGAACTGCGGTCCGCGGCCGGCAGGCTGAAAGAGGCCGACCGCTGTGTGGCGTTCTACGGGCGCGAAGGGCTGGACTGCGCGGGCAGCGAGGCGCTGGCCAGGGCCTGTGCCCGTCTGCTGGTGGAGACCGATCATGTGGGCGCGCCGGGGAACGGGCTGGTCGCAGTATGGCCGCGCGCCAACACCCAGGGGGCGTGGGACATGGGCCTGCGCCCGGAGCCGGAGGGTCTCGGCGCGGCGCTTGAGGGCCGCAGCGCGGCATGGTTGATGGCGGCCGATCCCGCCGGGGACGATCCGCAGTGGGCGGAGGCGCTGGGGACCCTCGATTTCCTCGTGGTGCAGGACCTTTACCTGACGGCCTCCGCCGAGCGGGCCGACGTCGTACTGCCGGTGCAGTCGTACCTCGAGCGGGAGGGCACGTTCACCTCCGGCGAGCGTCGTGTGCAGCGCTTCTATCCGGTCCTGCCTCCACCGGGCGATTCCAGGCCCGACTGGAAGGTCGCGGCCCAGATCGGCGCCCGGTTGGATGTCGAGCTCGAGGTTCGGGCGCCGGCGCTGGTGCTCGGCGGCATCGGTGAGGCCGTCGAAGACTACGCGGGGCTCACCTACCAGGATCTAGCTCAGATCGAACGCCAGTGGCCGCCGGTCGGCGGGGAAGACCTGTACTTCGGCGGCACGGCATACTCCAACCGCCAGGGACTGGGGGTTCAGCTGGCGCCGAAGGTCGAGCGGGGCGAAGCGCCGGAGGTCGAGTGGGCCGCGCCCCTCGAAGCGGCGCGAGAGGAGGGTCTGACATTGGTGCCGGTTACGCGCCTTTACGACCGCGGCCGCACTGTCGCGATGTCGGAAGTGCTCAGGCCGCGGCTGCAGGAGCGGCGGGTGGAGCTTAACCCCGAAGATTTGGACCGCTTGAGTCTGGAGGAAGGCCAGCGGGTGGAGCTGCGGGTCAATGGCTACGTGACCGAACTGCCGGTCTCAGCCCAACGCTATGTGCCGGCGGGCAGCGCGCTGGTCGCCCGCAGTATGGACGTCGCCGTTCACCGGCCCGCCCCGGTGGAGATCAAGGCGGTGGAGGGCTAAACCGCCATGGATTGGTTCCTGCTGGCTGAGATCGGGGTCAAGACGGGATTGCTGCTGTTTACGCTCCTGACCGGGTTCGCCTACCTGACCCTCTTCGAACGCCGTGTGCTGGCCCGGATTCAGACGCGGGTCGGCCCCAACCGGGTGGGACCCTGGGGATTGCTTCAGCCGGCCGCCGACGGGCTCAAGCTGCTGTTCAAGGAGGAGCTGATCCCCGAGCGGGCGGACAAGTCGCTGTTCGTTCTGGCCCCCGTCGTGACCGTGATCCCGGCCTTGATTATCATGGCCGTCATTCCGTTCGGTCCGGATCTGAGCGTTATGGGCAGGACGGTGTCGCAGTCGATCGCGGCCGACATCAACGTCGGCGTGCTCTATTTGCTGGCTGTGAGTT
>CAZFCJ010000131.1:0-8512 GCA_964517315.1 uncultured Anaerolineaceae bacterium
GGTCGCCGATGATCAGCTCGCGCTGGCCGCGGCCGATCGGGATCATCGAGTCGATGGCCTTGATGCCGGTCTCTACCGGCGTGTCCACGTCCTTGCGCTCGACGACCCCCGGCGCGATGCGATCGACGGGAAGGTACTTGTCGAACTGAATGCGGCCCTTGCCGTCGATCGGCTCGCCCAGCGCGTTGACCACCCGGCCGATCAGGCCGTCGCCCACCGGAACGGAGGCGATGCGGCCCGTCCCATAGGCCGCCATCCCCTCATCAATGGCCGAATACTCTCCCATCACGATCACGCCGACGTTGTCCGCCTCCAGGTTGAAGGCGATCCCCATCACGCCGTTCTGGAAGCGAACAAGTTCTTGGGAGCGGATCTCCGACAGCCCCGAAACGCGGGCGATGCCGTCGCCCGCTTCCATCACGTTGCCGATCTGGCTTAGTTCAACCTCGGGGGAATAGTCCTCGATCTGCTTCTGCAGATCGGTCGTGAGGTCCTTCAGCATATCCGACATGGCGCCTCCAAACCGTTGCTTTTAGCTAGCGTAACGAGTGCAGCGGCAGCGGCCGCGTTCGATGGCACAAGATGCGTGAAAACGATGGCGGCGTGTTCGTTCCTCGAGGGCTGAGTCGTGGGTGGCGGACCATCCGCCTCTCCTGAGTCGACCGCCATCTTCGGGCGCGTGAAGTTTACCGGAGTCACCTGCTTTTGTCCACCCTTTCACAAACGCTCGCGCTCAGCAGAGCGGCCAACCACGAAGGCACGAAGATCACCAAGATACACATACAAGGAGCACAAAGCGGAACCTTTGTGTCTTCGTGGTGTCCCTTCCGAACCAGGACCACCTATGAGACGGCAGCGTAGTACGGGACCGAGAACTCGCATTATCGAGCCAGCAGCCAAGGGCCAGAGGCCTGTGGGCCAATCGCCTGCACGCTGAACGCTATTCCTAGTTGCCCTCGACTCCACCCCGCTTGCGGCCCTGGCCCAGCTGAACGGACCGCTCGTAGGCGGCCCAGATGGCCCGTGAGAGCGCGGTCCGGAAACCGGCTTTGTCCAGGTAGTACAGCGCCGCCGCCGACGTGCCGCCGGGCGAGGTGACTTCATTGCGCAGGCGGGCCATGTGGCGCGGCGAATGATCGTAGTAGGCGACTGACCCCCGTATGGTTTGCACGACGAGCTGCTCCGCGATCCGACGTGGAAAGCCGAGGTGCACGCCGGCATCGACCATGGCTTCCATGAACAAATACACGTAGGCCGGGCCGGTGCCGGAAAGCGCCGTGGCCATATCGAGGTAATCCTCGTCCTCGACGAACAGCTCCTGGCCGAACGCCCCCAATACACCGGCCGACTGTGCGAGCTGCTGCTCGGTCACCTCCCGCGTAGCGGTCCACACGGTGATCCCTTCGCCGACCTGGGCCGGCGTGTTGGGCATGGCCCGCACGACGGCGGGGTGCAGCAGGCCGCGGGTCAATTTTTCGAGCGTCGCCCCGGCAACAATCGAGAGCACCAGCGCCTGATCGGGGATCCCTCCTTGCAGCTCTTCGAGCACTTCCGGAAGGCTCTGCGGCTTGACAGAAAGCACGACCACGCTGGCCTGAGCGACCGCCTCGGTGTTC
Source organism: uncultured Anaerolineaceae bacterium (assembly GCA_964517315.1). GTDB lineage: Bacteria > Chloroflexota > Anaerolineae > Anaerolineales > E44-bin32 > DASWJQ01. Next base: position 1,617 of record CAZFCJ010000131.1, read on the forward strand.
TCGGTCGTTGTGTCCACGCCGTACTCGGAATGAAGGTACTCGAGCCGGTTGGGGCGCGGTCCGCTCAGAATGACGTCTTCGGCGCCAATCACCTTCTTCTGCAGCAGTCCGTTCACCATGGCCTCGGCCATCATTCCGGGCCCGACGAAGGCGATCTCTTGGTCTTCGAACATGGGAGTCCTTCCCTCTCGGCGGACGTCAGGCGGTGGCGAAATAGCGCAGCGCCAGCCGGACCCGCTCCTCGATGTCCTCCGGGGCGTCCTCGGGCAGAGACTGCACGGCGGCCTGGGCCTCGACAAGGTTATAACCAAGCCCGGTAAGCACTTCAAGGACCTCGGCATCCATTTCCGTGGGCGCCTCTGGTTCGACCCCCATCGCCTCCACCTCATCCTTGAGATCGAACACGATCTTCTCTGCGGTCTTGCGGCCGATGCCCGGGACTCGGGTGAGCAATTCGGGCTGGTCGGAGGCGATCGAGCGTCGGACGGCGTCCGGCGCCATGTGGGAGAGGGTGACCAGCGCCAAGCGGGGGCCCACCCCACCGACCGTCAGCAGGAGTTGGAACATGCGCCGCTGATCGGCGTCACCAAACCCGTACAGATCGAGCGCGTCCTCGCGCACCGCCAGATGCGTATGCAGGAAGATCGAGCTGCCCACGCGCGGCACCGCTTCCAGCCGGGCCAGCGGAACCGACAGACGCAGGCCCACGCCGCCCACGTTGACGACCAGCTGGTCCTCCCCGACGTGCTGGACCGTCCCCTCCACGGACCAGATCATTCGGCGTCTTCGATCCGCTGCCGCGTGCGGCTGATCTGCAGATGGCAAATCGCCACTGCGAGCGCGTCGGCGGCGTCGTCCGGCGAGGGCCGCTCCTGCATCCCCAGCAGGCGCTGCACCATATCTTGAATCTGACTCTTGCTCGCGTCGCCGTAGCCGACGACGGCCAACTTGATCTCGCGTGGGCTGTACTCGCCGACCGGGAGTCCAGCCTCCGCAAGGGCCAGGAGCGCGACGCCCCTTGCCTGCCCGACGCTCATGGCGGTGCTGACGTTGCGCTGAAAATAAAGCTTCTCCACCGCACTGGTCTCCGGGCGGTGGAGACGAACGATCTCCGCCAGTTCCTCGCGCAGCCGTCGCAGCCGTTCGGGCATCTCCAGCTGGGAGGAGGTGCGGATCACGCCGAAGTCTACGACATCCAGCGTGCTGTCGGGGCGTTGCTCTACCAGGCCATAGCCGGTGGTCGCTGTCCCCGGATCGATTCCCAGGGCCAACATGCCCTTACCCAGCCCCGCTCAGGCGGTTTCCATCAAATCGACCGCTTCCTCGGTGACCTCGAGGTTCGAATAGACCGCGTGCACGTCATCCAGCTCCTCCAACCGGTCAATGATGCGCATCACCTGGAGCGTGCTGTCCGGCGGCAAGGGCATCGTGTTGTTGGGAAACCAGCGCAGCTCGCCTTCTTCGGGTTTGATGCCGTCGGACTTCAAGCGGTCGCTGATGGCCTTGAAGGCCTCCACAGGACCGATGATCTCAATGTACTCGTCGAACAAGACGTCCTCGGCGCCCGCCTCGACGGCCAGCTCGAAAATTCGCTCGGCGTCTTGTCCCTCCGCCGGGAATGAGAAGTAGCATCCGCGGTGGAACTGCCAGGCGACCGAGCCGGTCTCGCCCATGTTGCCACCGCTGTTCGTCAAGATGTGGCGAATATCGGCCACGGTCCGATTGCGGTTGTCGGTGATGACCACGATCATCAGCGCCACGCCGTGAGGCGCGTAGGCCTCATATGTGATCTGCTCGAGCTCGCCCTCGGTCCGATCCTCGCCGGTTCCGCGCCGAATCGCCCGCTCAATGTTGTCCTTGGGCATATTCGCGTCTTTGGCACGGTCAATTGCGAGCTGAAGCGCCGGGTTCATCTCCGGATCGCCGCCCTCACGGGCCGCTACCGCGATCTCGCGCGCCAGGCTCGCGAAAATCTTGCCCCGTTTGGCGTCGTTGGCCGCTTTCTTGCGCTTGATCGTGGACCATTTCGAATGTCCGGACATAACAGATCACCCTCAAGTACTGGAAATCCGCGAATACAAAATTCGGGACGTTATCGTCCCGTCAAAACTTCCGAGGCAAATTTTATCATAGCGGGGCCGGGGCGGCCCGAGCCGCCGGCGCTCACGCCTCTCGCTGGTCGAGCAGGCGGCGCAGCTTCTTGACGGTGTCCAGGCTTTGGCCACGATAGTGATTGTTGGCAAACGCCAGGGTGACCTCGGTCTTGCTCTCCAGCTCCCGGAGCTTGGGCACCCATGCTTCCAGCTCCTCCTCCGAATAAGTGTAGTCGTATCGCTCCCAGGCCTCATCGTGCTGCCACCATTTCTCGTAATTGCGCCCGTGGAAGCGTACATAGCCGACCCGCCCGGTCGCCGCCACGATGGGAGGCATCAGGTTGTCAAATCGGGGCTGGTCGACGGAACAGTAGCCGCACTGGAGCCGCTCGAGAAGCTCGAAAGTGGCATCCTCGACCCAGCCGCGATTGCGGAATTCGATCACGACCGGGATCTGACCCATGCCCTCGCGGACCCGCTCCAGGTAGGCGCGGTTCTCGGCGTTGTTGTGGAACGAATAAGGGAACTGAGCCAACACACAGGCCAGCTTTCCAGATTCCGTCAGGGGAGCGATCCCTTCAACAAATGCGTGGAAATCGGGGTCTTCCCGTTCGTGAGTCAATGTTCGGTTGGCCTTGACAGCGAACAGAAAATCGTCCGGCGTGCGCTCGACCCAGCCGCTCACGGTCCGCTCACCGGGCACGCGATAGTAGGTTACGTTGATCTCCAATGCGTCGACCTGCTCGGCGATGTACGGCAGCCAGCCGCCCTTGGACAGATCGTCCGGGTAAACCGGACCCACCCAATCGTCGTACGACCAGCCGGACGTCCCGAGATAGATCACGGCACCATCACTCCCGCCCCATCGATTCGGCTGTGCTTCAGGTCCTGCAGGGCCTCGTTGACCTCCTCGAGCGGATAGATCTGGGTGGTCGGCTCAATGGGGATCTGCTCCGCCAACGCCAGGAACTCTTCACCGTCCTTACGCGTCAGATTCGTCACGCTGCGCAGCGTGCGCTCGCCGTAAATGAGATCATACGGCATCTCGGGGATCGGCGTCATATGGATGGCGTTGATCGCCAGCGTCCCGCCCGGCCGCAGTTTAGCCAGGATAATGGGCACGAGATGACCGACCGGTGCGAAGGTCACCGCGCGGTCCAGCGGGCCCGGGGCCTCGTCTTCGGCGCCTCCCGCCCAGGCCGCTCCTAACCGGCGGGCGAGCTCCCGGTGCGATTGGCTGCGGGTGAAGACGTAGACCTCACAGTTCCAGTGCCGCGCCACTTGAATGGCCAAATGGGCGCTGGCGCCGAATCCGACCAGGCCGAGCCGTTCTCCGGGCTCGAGATCGGCCAAGCGCAGTGACCGATAGGCGATGATCCCGGCACAGAGCAGCGGCGCCGCGGGCTCGTCGTCGATCCCCTCCGGTAAGCGCAGCGCATACGAAGCGTCCGCCAACGTATACTCGGCGAAGCCGCCATCGACGTCCAAGCCGGTGAACTCGGCGTTGGGACACAGATTTTCCTGGCCGTGCTGGCAGAACGCACACGTGCCGTCGGCCCGGTACAGCCAGGGCACCCCGGCGCGATCTCCCCTCGACCAGCCCTGAACCTGCGGTCCGGCCTCCACGACCTCACCCACCACCTGGTGACCCGGCGTGACCGGGTAAGACGGCGGCTCAACCTCGCCCTCGGCGATATGCAAATCGGTGTGGCAGATTCCGCACAACCGAACCTTCAGCAGCAATTCGCCCTCCCCGGGCTCGGGCTGCGGGACCTCTTCCACACTCAATGGTGAAGCATCGATATCCGCGGGTTCTTGCAATCGAGCTGACCTCACCGGCGTTGTTCAGACCTCATCTGGAACGCCTTCCTGCTCGCCGCCAGAGGTGGAACCTTGCCACGATCCGGGACAGCGGTCCTCCCCGGCCGAAAACGGATCGCTGTTTTGTGAAGGAACAAGGATCGAAGGAACGCTCCGCCTACGCAATTGTAACTTGCCGCCTTGGCCTGCTGTGCTAGAATCCCGCCGGGGTTAAGGTTCGCGATGAGTGAGACGATAGCGCAATTGGACCAGTCCCGCCACAACGACCGCCTGCTGGAAGTGAGCAGGGTCCTTTCCTCCACCCTCGAATTACGACCCTTGCTGCAATCGATCATCGACGTGGCCTGCGAGCTGACCGACAGCGAGGCGGCGTCGATCTTGCTTTACGACGAAGCGGCGCAGGAGCTGCGCTTCGAAGCCGCCCCGGGAGACCAGCACGAACGGCTGAAGGACCTCAGCGTGCCTCTCGATACCAGCGCGGCGGGATGGATCTACCAAAACGCGATGCCGCTGGTGATCCACAACGCGGAGCAGGATAAGCGCGTGTACCGCAAGGTCGACGAAGAGCTGGGATTCCGCACCAGCTCACTGCTCGGCGTTCCACTGCTGGTGGAGAAGCAGCCGATCGGCGTGATCGAGGCGGTGAACAAGCGTAGTGGAGCGCGCTTCAGCGAGGACGACCTGGCCGTATTGGAGACCCTGGCCGCCCAGGCCGGAATCGCCATCGCCAACGCTCGCTTGCTGGGGAAGCTCAAGGATGCAAACGCCGAGCTGATGCGCCTTGACAACATGAAATCGGACTTTATCGCCATCGCTTCCCACGAGCTGCGCACGCCGCTGGGCTTGATCCTCGGCCACGCGACCTTCCTCAAGGATTTCGTGCCCGACGACTACAAGGAGCAGGTGGAGGTCATCGTGCGCAGCGCGCTGCGCCTGAAAGATATCATCGAGGACATGTCCACGATTGCGCACCAAGAACAGGGCAAGGCCAAAGTCCGTATGCGCCAGTTCTCGATGGCCGACCTGGTCATCGAAGTCGTCGAGCGGTTCGGCCCGGACGCCGAGCGAAAGGGGCTGAACCTCAGCTTCGACATTCCCAGGGGCCAGGACCTCGTTGTAGAAGGCGACCGAGACAAGCTGGATTTAGCGCTGACGAACCTCGTGCGCAACGCGGTCAACTTCACCGAGCAGGGCGGCCAAGTGGGTGTCAAGGCCGAGGAGAGCGGCGAGTACGTGCAGGTGTTTGTCGTCGACACGGGGATCGGCATCCCGGAGGACGAGGTCGAGCGGGTCTTTGAGCGCTTCTACCAGGTCGAATCCCACCTGACCCGCAAGCACGGCGGCATGGGCTTGGGCCTGTCGATTGCCAAAGCGATGGTCGAGATGCACGAGGGACAGATCTGGTGCGAAAGCCGGCAGGATGTCGGCAGCCTGTTCTCTTTCATGCTGCCGGCCTCCCAGGAGCAAGGCGACGCGCCGTCCAAGGTGTTCAATACCGCCTGAGGCCGCGGCCCTGCCTCCATCTACGCCCCTCATTCTCTCAGGGCTGAGAACTCAGGTCCCTGCTGCCCAAATCCAGAAGCGATCGAAGGGCGCATGCTGGCAGCGGGCGGACTTGCTGGCGCATTTGCCGTCGGTTATAATCGCCCTGTTGCACCTCGGGGCGTGGCGCAGTCCGGTAGCGCGCACGGTTCGGGTCCGTGAGGTCCGCGGTTCAAATCCGCGCGCCCCGACCTCCGTCCTCACGTCAGGCGATTTTGCCTAGGCGTGAGGACCCCGGTGGTCCGAACCGCCAAAATCGCGCCGACCGCAGTCCTCACGGTTTTTCTCCTCTCTGGACTCAAGAAACAGCCTCCGAATTACCAGAACCCAACCGGGTGATGCTCGGAAGCGAGATCCGGTAATGAGCTAATCACTCTCATTCCTTCCCCCTGTCAACTCGCAGCGGCATTCTCATCTTCAGACTTCTGAAGCTCGTCGGTCTCGTGGCAGATCCGATTTATCGTGCTGGAGAGGGCCGCCACTCCGATGGTGGAGTTGTCGGTGTGCCGAACGGCGGGTTGTCCGCCACGCTGCTGGCAATACAATCGACCGGGTTTTGCTCCCTGAATCTTTTCATATCAAGCGCATCGACATTGGAGGGCGAGTTCGCCGCGCTGTTGACGTCTTGAAGGAACGACCGGTGCCCCATACAAGCGTCTCGTTATTCAGTCGCGGAACAGGTGCGGCCGCCTGGCCCCACCCTTCCGTGCCGAGGCCAAGGGCCGTCCCATATTAGAGAATCCGCATTCTATCGGCTCATGCCCTCCTGGACGAGCTGGACGTCCGTGTCATTGGAGGGTTCCCAGACATGCCCGCTACCGTCGGCAAAAGCTTGCATGATGCTTGGCTTGACGGGCTGGAACCGGGTGGGTTCCCAGGGACTGTAGTCGGCGGTCAAGTGGGAGCGTGTGTCCCGGATCACAGGGGGGACTGTCGCCTCCGCCAAACGGGCCGCAGATGTCAACAAGAGCATTTCCAATGCGCCGACGAGGAGCAGGAAAAGGGCCCAAACCAACAGGCGGGTGAAGGGAAAGCGGGTCGTTTTCGATTTTGTCCTCGTGTGCCGCTTGATTCGTGCAGGATGGACAGGTTGTGCGAGCATGGTTCCTCCTAAAGTCGATTGCCCCTGTTCCATTGCTCGCATCGTTGGCGGTTTGATGTTTCACAGGCCGATAAAGAAAGCCCGCAGGCTGACCGAGATGGCCCACCTGTGGGCTGGCCTAGAGAAACGCGGGGGAAAAACACCGCGCTCGCTTCGGCAGCCGGCTGTCCTAGCTGATGATCTCAGCCGTAGACCCTTTAGCGTTGCGTCGCCACCTTTCAGTGGGTTTGCCATTTCGGCGAACTCAGGTAGGGAGCTATTCAGTTGACAACACGTGAGTGTATCGAATCATCCGCTGGCCCACAATCACACCTGAGTACTACTGCCCAACCGGTGCC
>CAZFCJ010000132.1:0-8407 GCA_964517315.1 uncultured Anaerolineaceae bacterium
CATCGCCTTCTTGCGGGCGTCCTCATCGACGTGCGTGACGATATACTGTGCGAAATAGAGGACTCGATCGAGGTTGCGGCGAGACACGTCCAGCAGCAAGCCCATATAGGAAGGCACGCGGCGCGTGTACCAAACGTGCGCCACCGGCGCCGCGAGTGAAATGTGCCCCATCCGCTCGCGCCGGACCGAGGATCGTGTGACCTCGACCCCACACTTCTCACAGGTGATGCCCTTGAAGCGGATATTCTTGTACTTACCGCAGTAGCACTGCCAATCCTTCGAGGGACCAAAAATGGCCTCGTCAAAGAGGCCGTCCTTCTCCGGGCGGAGACGCCGGTAGTTGATCGTCTCCGGCTTCAACACCTCGCCGTGCGACCAGCTGTAGATCGTCTCCGGTGAGGCGAGGCTGATACGTAACGCTCGAAAACCCTTCGCTTCCACCCAAGTACCTCCATCGTGGCGTTTACGGACCCGGACCGTCATGCCCCATGCGAACAAACGTGCTACTCAGCAGACACAGCAAAACTAGCGCATGAGGTACATTTTCCCTCAAGCGCTCCGTGCGCCCCTCTATGTCTACTGGTAGCTCATGTATTTACGATTGTACTCGAACGACGGATTGTGTCAAGGCCTTTGCCGGGACAATTTTCACCTTTAACGGGCCCGACTAATCCAATTCGGGAGCCCCTTCCGGCGCCTCGGGACGAAGCGGCACCTCCAACGTGAACGTACTGCCGCTGCCCAGGCGACTTTCCACGCCCGCCGAACCCCCGTGCTGCTCGGCGATCGACTTCACGATCGCTAGGCCCAGTCCCGAGCCGCGAGTCTTGAGGCTCTCCGGCCGCCGGGCGCGGTAGAAGCGCTCGAAGAGGCGCGGCTTGTCCGCGGGCGCCACCCCCACTCCGCTGTCCTCGACTTGGATGAGCAGCCGCCGCTCGCGCTGCCCGGCCGTAAGCCTTACCGTGCCGCCGCCCGGCGTGTACTTGATGGCGTTGTCGATCAGATTGGCGATCGCCTGGCGCAGCAGTGTTGGGTCGGCTTGCACGGGATCCAGGTTTTCCGCCAGCTCTACTTCCAGGCCCACCTGCTTGTTGATCGCGTTGGGTCGGTACGTCGAAACGACGTCGTCCAACAGCTCGCCGACGACCACCTCCTGCAGGTCGAGGCCGAATCCGGCTTCGATGCGCCCCAAATCGAGTAGATTCTCGACCAGCTCAGCCATGCCGTCGATGCTGTCCAGGATCTTGGTCACAAAATCCTTCTGCTGCTCGTTCAACGCCCCGACCATCGAAATCATGGTCGCGTAGCCGCGCATCAGGGTCAGAGGCGCCCGCAGATCGTGGCTGACCGTGTTCACGAACTCCGACTTCAGCATGTCCAGGCGCTTGTAATGGGTCACGTCCCACATCACGCACACCCTACCGACGTCCCGGCCCCCACCGGCGTGGATCCCCCTCGCCGAAGCGGTGAGCATCTTGCCGCCATCAAGGGTCACCTCACGGGTCTGATCGGCGCCCCCCTCGCCCAACAGCAATTCACGGACCTCTTCCGGCTCGACGACCTCCGCGGCCAGGCGGCCCATGGCTTCCTCTCGAGGGCACGACAGCACGGCTTGCGCCGCCGGATTCGCCAGCGTGATCGCGCCTCGGGGATCGACGACGACGACCGCGTCCGGCGTGACCTGCAGCACGGCTGCCAGCCGCTCACGCTCCTCCTCCGCCTTGCGGAACAGAATTACATTGGAAAGCCAAACCGCCACCTGCGCCGCGACGATCGCCAGCAGGTTCTGCTCGTCTACGTCGAACGGCTTGCGCTCCTCCCGGGCCAGCCAGAGCGCGCCCATGTAGCCGTCCTCGTTGCGAAGCGGAGCGGCCATCAGGGCGCCGAGTGGGCCTTCGAGCGATTCCAGGTCGAGCACGGCCTTGGCCCGGGCCGGATTCTCTAACGCGAAGGCGCCCCGCTCGGCGCACAGGTCGCGAACTTGTTCGTCGAGCGCTCTCCAGGACCGCTCCACCCCGGACTGGAGCGCGGATTGAGATGGCCCGTCCAGCACGTCCGGCCTGAGCGAAAGACGGACTACGTCGGTCGCAGTCAGATCGCGCAATCCCTCCATCACCGGCGGCAGAGATTGGGCGGGGTCAAGGCCCGACGCCAATGCGCGGCCGACCGAGAGCAGAAGGTCCATCTGCTCGAGCCGCGTCTTGAGTCCCTGACGCATGTGTTCAAATGACTCGGCGAGCCGGCCGACCTCGTCTTCACCTTCCGCCTCCACCGGCCGATCCAAGTCGCCGCGGGCGATGGCGCCTGCGACGGAGGCCATATGACGCAGTGGGCGCGTCAGCCGTTGGCTCAGAAGATAAACAAACCCCAAAAAGCCCAGCCCGACCGCGCCGAGCACGGCCACAAGGCGCGCCGCGATCGGGTAGGCCATTCGGTCGACGACCCTCAGAGGGACGGTGAGCGCCACCCGCCATGAATAGCCGGGCACCGGGTACACGTACTGCAGCCTTCTGGTGCCGTCGGGGGCGGCCACCAGCTCCACCTCCTCCCCTGTATCGGCCTCCAAAGGCATGGCGCTCATCACGAGGTTCGGATCGTCGTGAAACAAGATCAACCCCTGGTTGTCCACCAGGAATCCCGATCCCACCCCCGGATCGGCTAACTGGGCCAGCACGGGGCTGAGCAGCGGATGATCCTCCAACGCGGCCCAGCCGCCAACTGCGCCGACAACTTCGTCCGATCCGTCCCGGACGATCGGCGCCAAGAACACCACATCTACAGCCCTGGCGCCGGACGGCGGCGGAACCACGACCTCCTGCGGCACTCCCTGCAGGGTGATCGGCACCGCGGAATCGAGGGCGGTCGGCAGCGAGAGTGGTTCGCCGACCTCCGGCGCGGCCGACACGAAATTCCCCTGGCGATCGAACAAGATCAAGCGCCCGAACACCGGCTGGCGCTGAAACTGGCTCACAAGCTGGTCGCGGGGAAATTCACCCTCCTTCCAACTCGATGCCAGCGCCTCCGCCTGCTCGCGGATGGCGCTGCGGCCCGTCTGAACGAAGAACGGGATGCCGTCACCGGCCTGCTGCGCGGTGCGGCGCATGCCGTCGCCGACCAACTCGCGCACTGCGCCGCGGGCCAGCCACCACTGACCGACGGCCAAACCTGCGACCGCCACAAGCCCCATCGCCGCCACCGAGGAGAGCATGCGGGTGCTCAGAGATCGCGTGTGGGGGCTCGGTCTCAGCTGCTGCGGCCGGCGCCATAAATCGGGGCGCTCCCTGCGGATGAGCCACGCCGCGCTACCGCCCAGGAGTCCTTCCGCCAGGCCGGCCGCCGCCAGCCAGGGCGCAAGCGTCAGCGAGAAATCTAAACCATCGTAGATCCCACTTCCGCTGTGGGCGAACAGCTCCCCCGCGCGCAACAGACCGAACGCCAATCCGGCCCCCATCCCGGCCGACAGTGGATGACGGAGCGCCTTTGCCACCCCTCCCCGATAGGGCAGCTCGAGCATGACCGCCGCAAGTGCGGCTACAGCGGCCAAGCTGAACGGCGTGATGAGGCTGCCCGAGATCCAACCGCCCCGCGCCAATCCGGCCGCAAAACCGACCAGCGCGGCCTGCGGCGCTCCCAACAAGCCAGCCGCGGCAATCCACGGCAGCGCTCCAAACACGGAAAACACGGGGGATACCGGCTCGAGGGGCACCCCCGGCAGCGCGCTTTCCACCGGAATTTCGACCACGAGCAAGAGTTCGGCCAAGGGTGCGATGAAGATCAGCGCCAGCAACAGTCCCAGCTGGCGGCCGATAGGATCGGTTGGCTCCCGCTCCCGCAGCAGATGAGGGAGCGTGAGCGCCAGCAGCAGGGCCGCCGTCAGCCCGAGCTGGACTGTTCCGACCGCCCGGAGCGGCGCTCCGAGCAGAAATGGCCCATCGATGGCCCAAAGGTCAATGTTCATTAAGCACTATCCCGCCGGCGTCGCCGGCGGCGATTATAGCAACCTATGACCGTTCGTGAAAGCCGAGCTTGGTTGCCCACCGATCCCCTTTATGTTAGACTGCTCGACGCCGGCGGAAGCCGTCCGGGAGCCGCCCATGAGTGACAAAATTCTGATCATAGACGACGACGTCGATACCTTGAAGCTTGTCGGCCTGATGCTTGAGCGACAAGGATACGATATCACCGTCGCCAGCAACGGCGCGCAGGGACTGCGCAAGGCCGATGGCGAACGACCGGACCTGATTCTGCTCGACATTATGATGCCGGACATGGACGGCTACGAAGTCACTCAAAAGCTGCGCGCCGATCCATCTCTCGCCCACATCCCCATCATTATGTTTACTGCAAAATCCATGGTCGACGACAAAGTGGCGGGGTTCGAGGCCGGCGTAGACGACTATTTGACGAAACCCACACACCCCTCCGAGCTTACGGCGCACGTCAAGGCCGTATTGACCCGCTCAGCCCAAGTGAGCGGCGAAAAAACCAAGGCCGAGAAGGCCAGCCTGATCGCGTTCCTGGGCGTGCGAGGAGGGGTGGGAACCACAACGCTGACCTCCAACGTTGGAGTCGACCTTCAGAACCGGGGGCATGACGTCATCGTCGCCGAGCTCAACCCAGGATTGGGCGGGATGCGCTGGCTTTTCGGCGTCGAGCGGCGTGAGTCGCTCGGCCATCTCCTCACAAGGTCATTGAAGGACATTCATCTGCGCTCGGTGGAAGCTGAGCTCGTCGATCACCGCTCGGGGGTGCGCTTGCTGCTCTCCGATCACCACCCGTCAAAACGCGAGCTCGCTCAGGCGGTACCGCAGATGGAAGCTGTGGTCAACAATCTGACCGCGATGGCTACGGTCGTGCTTGTCGATCTCGGCGCGGGTCTGCCACCCTACGCCCCGAAGATCCTGCAGCATTGCGATCGTCTATTCATTGTGGTTGAGCCGATTTTCCCGGCCAATCACTATGCGCTGGCCTTGCTCGAGGACCTGGAGACCCTCGGCTTCGCTCGCCATCGAGTCAATCTGTCATTGGTGACGAAAACCCGCACCAGCTTACAGATCCCTTGGCGCCAATTGCAGGCGGATCTGGGCGTGGATGTGGCCGGCATCATCCCCCCGGCTGCGGAACAAGCGCACCAGGCGGCTCAGGGTGGAGTCCCATTGATCAGCACCGATCCCGACAGCCTGATCACGGAGCAAATCCGCAAAGTCTCCCGACACGTTTCACAATTCTTGCAGCCGGTCCGCAGCTAGCAGCAGCCCGACGTGAGTGCCCGAGTCGAACCGAGTAAATTGGCGCTGGCCGCCGAACTTCTGCGGTCAGCGGAACGTGCCGTTGCCCTGACCGGCGCCGGCGTATCGACGCCGTCCGGCATCCCCGACTTCCGCTCAGCCGATTCCGGTCTCTGGCGGCACCACGATCCGATGGAAGTGGCCTCGTTGACCTCGTTTCGCTACCGTCCGGAGCGCTTCTTCGCCTGGGTCCGCCCGCTGGCCAAGGACATCCTCGAAGCCGAGCCTAACGCCGCTCATGAAGCTCTGGCCCGACTGGAGCATAGGGGCTGCTTAGAGGGCGTCATCACGCAAAACATCGATGATTTGCACCGCCGGGCCGGCTCGAAAAATGTGTTCGAAATCCACGGTCACCTGCGCCTGGCGACCTGCGTGCGCTGCTATCGACGCTTTCCTTCGGCGCAGCTGTTGGCCTCCTTCGCCCATACAGGTGAGATCCCGCGCTGTGAAGCTTGTGACGGCATCCTGAAGCCGCAAGTCGTGCTCTTCGGCGAACAGCTCCCGTACCTGGTCGTGCAGGACGCGAAGAAGCTGATCAAGCGCAGCGATCTGATCCTTGTCGCCGGCTCCTCGCTGGAAGTCACACCCGCGGCGGTTTTTCCGGTCCAGGCGCTCAACGCCGGCGCGCGCTTGATCATGGTCAACCGCGATCCCACCTATTTGGACGACCGCGCGGACGTTTTGTTCCGCGGCGACGTCGAATACGTGCTGCCGGCCCTGGCTCGGGAGGTGCTGAGTGGGAGCGACTGAAGATCGTTCGGCGCGCGAGCAGTCGGCGATCCGCAACTACCCCCAGCTGGTCCGCAAGTACGAACGCCTGCTCGAAGTTTCCCAACAGCTGGTGTCGACCTTCGAGCTGCAGACGCTCCTGGATGGGATCGTCACCGCCGCCAAAGAGCTGACAGAATGCCAGGCCGCGTCCTTGCTCCTGTTCGATTCCCAGACCCAGCACCTGTACTTCGAAGCCGCCACGGATGATCTGATCGAGGGCGCTCGCAGGACCCCCATTCCGGTCGACAACAGCATCGCCGGATGGATCTTCTCCAACAGCGAACCGTCGATCGTACAGGACGCGCTGCGCGATCCTCGCTTTTTCCGCGAAGTCGATGTGCTCACGGATTTCCAGACCAAGGACATTCTAGGGGTCCCGCTCAAGACGAAAGATGAAGCGTTCGGGGTCATTGAAGCCGTCAACAAGCTTGAAGGTGCCTTTGATGAGGATGACATTCGCGTCCTGCAGACGTTGGCGGCCCAGGCCGCGATCGCCATCGAGAACAGCCGCTTGTTTCAGCAGAGCGACTTGATCGCCGAGATGGTCCATGAGCTGCGAACCCCGCTCGGCGCGCTGACCGCCGCGGCCCATCTTCTTCAGCGGCCCGACCTCCCCTCCGAGCAGCGGGACAGGCTGAGCCGAACCGTCCGTGAAGAGGTTCAGCGCCTGAACGAGATGGCGAACGACTTCCTCGAACTGGCCCGGCTGGAATCAGGTCGAGCCCGTTTCACCCGCGAACCGGTCCATCTGGGGGGGCTTATCGGGGAATGCATAGAAATTGTCCGTCCGCAGGCTGAAAGCGAGGACGTCTCGCTGGAGAGCAACCTGGACCCGACCTTGGCTCCGGTGCCCGGCGATCGCAACCGCCTGAAGCAAGTGTTCCTCAATCTGCTTACGAACGCCATCAAATACAACCGCCCGGGCGGCAAGGTCATCCTCGAGCTGAGCCGCAAAGGGGGCCGCATTCGAGCCGCCGTGAGGGACACGGGTAAGGGGATCGCCCCGGAAAATCTCTCTCACATATTCGAGCGCTTCTACCGTGTGCAGGATCAGGAGCCCCCCGTCGGCGGGACCGGACTGGGATTGTCGATTGCTAAACGGATCGTCGAAGCGCACCAAGGGAAGATCGAGGTGCAGAGCGAACCCGGGGAGGGCAGCACGTTCACCGTCGACCTCCCCATCGGCTCGGCGACGACCTACGAGGGTCCACAGTCCATGTAGGGGAGCGCGCTCAACCTCGTCGGCCGAACTGCTTCTCGAGCGCGTCCACCGAGAGGTGGATCATCGTCGGCCGGCCGTGGGGGCAAGTCCGCGGCGCAGCGCACGCCTCCAGGTCCTTCACCATCCGCCGCTGCTCTTCGAGCGAGAGCACCTGTCCGGCCTTGATCGCGGCCCGCTTGCACACCCTGGCGGCGATCATTTCTTCCAGTTCGTCCTGTAAGGGGCTCTCGTCCTCCTCGAAGTCTTCTACCACTGAGCGAAGCGCGCGTTCGGGATCGAGTCCGGTGAACATCGCCGGCACGGCGCGCAGCCGGTACGAGCGCCTGCCGAACGGTTCGACCTCGAATCCGATGGCCTGCAGCGCCTCAATCCGGCCCTCCATTAGCTCGGCTTCCGCCGGGGTCAGCTCGACCGTTCGCGGCTCGAGCAGGCTTTGTGAATTGACCTTGCCTTCGCGTCGCGTTCGCGTGAACCGCTCGAACAAGATCCGTTCATGCGCCGCGTGCTGGTCGATCAAGTACAGGCCGTCCGGCCCCTCCGCCACCAAGTACGCCGTTCCCACCTGACCGACCGCCCGGAGCAGTGGAATGTCCCCGCCCGCTCGCTCGGCCGGAATCAGGCGGGCGGTTTGCTCGGCATCTCCGCCGTCACCGGGCAGCCGATCACCCGCCATCGCCCATGAAGGATCGATCACACCCTGCCGGGAGTCGCGGCGACCCTCTTGGGACCAACCACGTTCAATATCCACCTCGGGAGGGGGCGCCTCGCGCAACAGCGTCGCGCGCACGGCCCGCTTTACCAGAGAGAATACGGCTTGGGGATCGCGAAAACGGACTTCGGCCTTCGCCGGATGGACGTTAACGTCGACCGCATCGGGCGCCATCTCGATAAACAGGACCACCATCGGATAGCGGCCCACCATCAACAAGCCGTGGTAGGCCTGTAGGACGGCTGCAGCCAGGCTGGAGTCGTGCACCCAGCGCCCGTTCACGAAGAACGTCAGCTCACGCCGGTTGGATCTGTGCAGGCTGGGAGAGCTGATGAACCCCTCCACCCGCATCGGGGCTCCCTCGGCGGGGGAGACCTGGATCATTTGCTGGGCCCGCTCCAGACCGTAGACCTCGGC
>CAZFCJ010000133.1:0-8353 GCA_964517315.1 uncultured Anaerolineaceae bacterium
CCTTCCTTATAACTCCGTCCCTGACCGCAGCCTTGACCCCCCTTTCGTAAGTTTCTCGGATGCGACGACCGAACCTCTTAACTCCGGCCGCGTCCAAGATCCTCCGAGCTACCACCTCGACGTGAACCGGGCTTTCCACGTCCACGACTTCTGCAATCCAACCGACCATCCTCTCGATTCGAACTTCATGCAGCCCTAGACTCTCCAAGGCTATCTCTAGATTGGCAGTGGTGTATTCCTTAGGCTTGACAGCATGCTTATCACGCCCCTTCTCAGCATGCCGCTCAATCCCCATCGGATCTTGAGCATCGGCATCGTATTCATCCAGGCTCCGGTTCGAAGTAGCAGCGAATGTCTCCGCCTCCTCGATGCTCCCGACCACCTTCTCCAGCTCTTGCTCAGGATTCCTAAACCAATCGGTGCTCCAAATGCGGTGGATCTGCCATCCAAGCCGCTCCAGTACCTCTTGACGAAGTCGATCTCGATCCCTGGCCGACCTGGCGCTATGATATGTCGCTCCATCACACTCGATCCCTAGCAAATATCGCCCTGGTCTCTCATCATCAACGATGGCGAGATCGATGAAGAAGCCACCAGTACCCACTTGGTGCTCCACGCGATAGCCTCGATCGCGCAGCTCTTTGGCAACGGCTGCTTCAAATGGAGAGTCCGGGTCCGCCCCAGTGGGCAATGCTATGTCCATTGTTCCGATCTCTGCGTACTTGAGGTACTGCTTCAGGACCCGCACCCCGGTTGCTCTTGTGCGTCCAAGGTCGATATCGTCGTGCTTCATGTTGGTGAAAATCTCGCATCGCTTCCGTGCTCACGTCTGCGTTCGCCACCATCCCGATTGAGGGGCCCAAAGTTCATGAAGATCCGTCCGTCTGGCGTCCAACCGTACCCAATGCTAATGAAAATCACGTCCCGTTCGTCGCCTTGCACGTTCTCAAGGTTCTTGACGAAGAAACGCTCATGCGGAAAGGCATTGAAGAAATCCTCTAACGATGGGTCTTCCCGCCGCAGAATTTCAAGTTCATCGCGGATGGCCTTGGCTTGAGATACGCTGAACGCAGCCACACCTAAGGTGAGATTAGGATTTTTCCTGGCATGCGCCATCACCGCTTCAGCGACAGCCCGTGCTTCCCGCCGATTCACACTGCTCTTGCCCCGAGCGTAAGTTGCTTCCGGTAAGTAGTGGTAGGCAAGACCCAGAGCTTCCTTGCCGCGATCAGGACTCGGGAAAATGACAAGCCTCTCATCATAGAACTCTTGATTAGAAACCGCGATCAGAGATTCATGCTCGCTCCGGTAATGCCACTCGAGCATGCGCTGCGGCATCCCTTGTGAGTAAGCAAGACCGAGAACACTTTCCAAGTCCATGGTCTGGCTTTCCACTTCATCTTCATCTTCGTACTCAAGTTCCGCCTCGAAGAAGGTTGTCGGAGGTAACTGTTTGTCATCTCCCGCGATGACGACTTGCTTGCCCCGCAGGATTGCCCCAAATGCATCAACCGGCTTCACCTGGCTCGCCTCATCAAAAATGACCAAATCGAAATCGAGCGTTCCAGGTGGCAGAAACATCGGGATCGATAGGGGGCTCATCATGAAAACCGGCTTGATTGCCTGGATCACATTACCCGCCTCCTTCATAAGTCGTCTTACGGGCTTGTGTCGCCGCTTCTTTGCGAATTCGCGTCGCAAGTTTCCGAGCTGACCCCCGGCCTGATGTTTCGGCAATGACTGCCAATGGCGCATAGCAAGGCGTATTCGATTCGCAGTTAGTAACCGCGTGTCAAGTTCACGGAACTTGGCAATTGCGCTCTCGTGGCGATTGCCATCGAATTGCGCCAGTTCGGGGCGATTGTGCATGGAAAACTCGAGTAGCCTTGATAGGCGCAGGTTGTCCAACAGGTCAACCAGATGGCTGCCCGCATGCTCCCATGTCAATGCAATATCTCTAAGGCTAGCCATGCCCTCTTCATCGAGTTGCGTAACAAGCCCCTTGAGGGAGATCATCTCCTGGAGTCGGCCCGGATCACCCACCCAGTTCCGGATCACTTTGGCCTGGTCATCAAATGATCGATAGATCAATCCACCATCCAGGCCGGGTCCGAGCACCGATTCCATTTTGAGGGCTCCAAGCAGGTCATGCAGCGCGTCACGATATTCGTCGAGTTGTCCCAGCGATATGGGGGTGACTGCCCTTAGCCCTTCCCGCGCTGGATCCTTAGAGAGTGATTCAATCGCACTTTGCGGGAGTTCTCCCCCCTCAGTCTTGGTTTCAAGATCCAGCATGAACGCCACAATCGACCTGAGTTGTTCGATATCGGACTTCCAGCCACTCCACTTCGACCCGAACAGTTGTTCAGCCACCGTCTGATGCTGCTGTAATCTTGCTTGAAGCGCCCGTTCCTCCTGAATATCCACAAGGACGGCGATCATCTCAGATGGGTGTCTAGGAGTCTCTTTTAGAATCAGTTCGGAAAACCGAGCACGCGCTTGCCTATACGTTCCAGATATGAACCGCCACCATTTCCGACGGTAGTGTTCGAGTGTTTCTCGAAGTTCGGAGACGTCGCCCCCCCAACTACCGTCAGCCACTAGATCCGCCCGATCCCCGCGCAGGTGCTGAATGGACTGAGCGGTATCCAGAACGTCGGCAATTTCGTGGTGGTTCTCTTTCCAATCGGCAGCTTGTATCTGGACCCCCTCCAGGTCGGGTGCCGATAGCAAGTACTGGGCCTGGGTGATCATGCGCCGTGCCGAACTAACGCTTGTAGGTGATTCCTGGCCTAGCTCGGCTGCAAGTTCACTGGCGGCATCTCTAAACGTATCTAGTGCATTGAGGGCTTGATGCCCCAGCTCAGCGATCTTAGCCTCAGTATCCGGGAGCAAGACATCCAGCCCTGTGCCGTAGAAAGGATGCTGGTCAGGGACACCGACATCCGCAATGAACTTCTCCAATTCTTCCACGGTAGCCCGTGCCGAGGCGTACTTTACTCTTGACCATGCGTGGATCTTCTCGATGCTGAAATCGGGAATGTCCATCCCGGAAAGCCGCTCCCTGACCTCAATGAGTCTTCCATAGACTTCGAAAGGAGTGAGCTGACTCTCTCCAATTTCGCTATTGACGGCTTTGGCATAACCATTCAGCCGTTCCTGTTCTCGCCTTAGGAGCGTCGCATCAACACCATCCGGCTCCTTTGGTTGTCCAAGTTGGATGCATCGCTGCAGCTCGGCCAAGAATTCCTTCTTCTTCGTCTTCTGACTATGAAGCTCGAGACACGCTTCGCCGAGCCCGACCGCATCAAGCCTCCGTTTGACAACGTCCAATGCCGCCATCTTCTCGGACACAAAGAGAATCGTCTTATTGTGAGCAAGACCCTCCGCTATTAGATTAGCTATTGTCTGGGACTTTCCGGTCCCAGGAGGTCCCTGAATAATTAAGTTCTTGCCATTCAGGGCTTCATGTATTGCCAGCGTCTGCGAACTGTCCGCGTCCAGGACTTGGTTTGCCTCAGCAGGGCTTACAATCTCATCAATAAGCCTCTCACCAGCGAGATCCAGAGGCTCTTGGTCGAATCCGTCCGTGAGAAGACCCCGCAACACGGAATGGTCCTGGGGCTTCTCGTCCTCTGGCCACTTGTCTGGATCCAGATCCTCGAACATGAGAAGCTTGATATATGAGAAGAAAGCTAGTGCTATCGCCTCCCGATCGATTTCCCATCGATCTCGATCTTGGATCCGGTGCGAAACAGCATCGAAATAAGCCTGTAGATCGAGGTCCTCCGCATCTGGGAAGTCCGGCATCACCAGGCCAAAATCCGACTCAAGCTTGGCCCGCAAGGAGAGGTTCTCTCCGATTTCATCTCCGTTGTAGGCAATTCTGAACTTGGCGCGGACGCTCGTTCGATCGAGCTCAATTGGCACCAGGACAAGGGGAGCGAGGCGGACCTGATCGCTTGAGGGCGCTTCGTACCATTTGAGCATCCCCAACGCGAGGAAGAGAGTGTTGACTCCCTGCTCTTCAATGTAGGTCCGGGCTTCGTAGTACGTGTTAAGCAGCCGCTTCTGGAGGTCCGCAGATGAATGTGACGTCTGAAGTTTATTGTCGGTATGCCGATCCGGCAGTGCCTCATCTTCAGATAGGTCTTCTTCATCCGGCTGCCCGAGCGCAGCAGCCAATTCAAGCTGATCCGCCGCAGTTTCCTCTTCTTCTGGGATTGGTACAAACGACATCCTTCTCCCCTCCGTCACGAGGATCCTATAGAGCTCGTGGGGGCGCTCATCCTGAACGTCTATACCTTTAGATTTCAGTGTCCGATGATTTAACAGCTTGTTCCGCATACCAAGGTCCAGGAGTTCAAGCCTAGAGATCTCAAGTTGTGACAGGACTGGTTCCTCGATTTCGACATCCTCCTCCATTGGCTCCACTTGCTCCTGATCCTGTAGAGAAGTGGGAGGAGGTGTTCGGCTCGGGGTTGTCGTTGGAGGAGGAGGAACCTCGATATCAAGCTCCATTAGCCCGTTTTTTGCTGCTTCGTTCCAAGGCATCATCTTCAAGACACGCTGATAGCACTCGATCTTATGGTCGCGATCTTCTACCGCATCGGCCAACATGAGCCATGCTGGAATGCAACGTGGATCTTCCTTTAAGATTTGCGCTAGCAAATGCCGAGCCTTTGCGAAGTCCTTCGAGGCAAGTGCCTCTCGGGCCTTTCGGAGAGATTGTTCACTACATGGTTTTTCGACTTCTATTGACATCGGTCACCTGACATTCCCAACCATGGCTCGTCCTTGCTGCTATGGTTAACGGTTCTACAAACTTTCCGCATGCCTCAAGGCTCCCGAACCATTTCCGACCATTGTGTGAGATTAGTGACGATGAATTCCTCTAGCTGGGCGTGCAAGTATCTTATAGCAACTGCATGGGGTATTGATCGTTACGGTATGACCTTCGCACTTGCGACTACCAACTTCTCCCCATCCATCAACACCAACGGCTTCTCCTGGGCTCACTCCCGTGCCGCCTAAATGAAGAAGCCGGTCGTGACCAGGTAGCCCTTGCCCGCTTCCCCATCGGCCATCAGCGTGCCGTACAGATCCCAGATCTCCCTCTCCCCGACCCAGCGGTCCGGCGAGAAGCACGTGCACTGCACCAGCACCCGGGTGCCGTCGCGCCCCGGTGGCCACTATATCGACACCGTGGTCTCCCTGCCCGCCGATAACCTTGGCATTGGAGGCCTTGCTGCCGAAGAAGTCGGCGACGAGGTCCTCGAACTGCTCAGGGCTGAGGGCGTTGATCTCGCCGAGCGTATGCCCACATTTGATAAGCTCTTGCCCACCTGTCGTCCGCGGATAAACCATACACCGCCGACCACACTCCAAGCGGCGAACGAAGCACCCAAAAACGCGGGATGGACGGAACCGTCAATCCACCAGAAAGCGAGCAGGAGGAAAGTGGCCGGTACAGAGGATGGCCATGAACTCTCGGAAGAGCCACCGATCCTAGCTGCGGGCACGCATGCGACGCTTTCGCGAGCCCCCTATCCGTGCCTCGACAATTCTCAGCCCGATTGCTCCGACAACACTCACCACGACAATGATCCCCAGCCAGCTGCCAAACAAGGCATCGAAGATCAACAGAACGAAGTCATCTGGAAAGAGCTGAACGATATATCACCCCTTTCCCCGGGGAGCCCGGCGGATGGTTGGCGGCTGGGCGGTACGGCAATTATGGAGCAGAGCGGCGATTGGCGAAAGTGGAGCAAAGTACCAGTACAGCTACTAGCAGCTAGCCGCTGGCTGCTAGCGCCGTTTCGTCCGGCGCCCTGCCCTGCCTGGTATCGAACCGCCCGAAATCGGCTCCGGCTTCATGAGCGATCCAAATGGCTATGACCCCCCTTTATGTACTTGTAGTTACCCCTTCGTGGCCTTCGTGGTCCCGGGGTTAGCCTACTTTCAACTGTTCATACCCGATGTACGTCATCACCTTCCGCCAGCCGTCCTCGACCAGGTCGTCCCGGGTGGCCAGGATGTCGTTCATCAGTGAAAGCAACTCGGCCTCGCCGTCCCAGTTTTCCTCCAGAAGGTCGGCGCCGAGCTCACTCCCGATTTCGTCGGCGACGTAGGCGCACAGGAAGATGTCCTCCACGTAGCCGTACGGGCCGTGCAGGTCCTCCGGGAAGACGTCGGCGGGCAGGATGAAGTAGGCGATCGCCGCCAGCACCAGCGGCCGTAGCCGCCCCGGCAGGCGCGGGTCGTCGAGCAGGTTCACCAGCAGGCGGTAGAACGCCGGCGCCTGGTAGATCAGGTCGTCGTGGCGGCCCTCGTAGGCCGCGATGTCCTCCTTTAACAACTGGTCGAACGGCTTCATGCGGCGCCTCCTGCCTCCACCACAGACTCGGGACAGATCTGGTTAAACTCGCGGCACTTCTCGCAGTAGCGGGTGTTGGGCGGGAAGTCCTCGGCCTCGATGCGCTTGAAGATCTCGGCCAGCCGCTCCTCGACCCGCTCCCGCTGCGCTTCGTCCCAGGCGACGCTTTCGATGGAGCCATCGCCCAGGAAATGGGCCGTGCCCTCCGCGACGTTCCGCCCGAGTCGGTCCTCCACCCCGTAGGCGTACAGCGCGAGCTGCAGGTCGACCCCTTCCTGCTCCAATTCCACGGCACCGGAGGTCTTGAAATCGACGACCTCGACGCCCTCTTCTTGAGGCGAGGAGCGCAACAGGTCAAACTTGCCCGCCACCATCCGCCCGGCCACCTCGGTGGCGAACGTGTCCTCGCTGCGCTCGGCGCGCGCCAGGTCGTCGGCGTGGTCGTCCAAATAGCGGCGGATCTGCTTCACCGCGGCCCGCTGGTAGGACTCCAGCCGCTCGTCCTCCAGATAGGTCCCCGAGCTCCAGACCTCGCGTACGATCTTTTCAACTTCGGCCTCGTCCGGGACGTCGCCCCCGATGGCCCGGCTGTGGATCTCGTCGAGCGCGCGGTGCACGTTGGCACCGAAGTCGACCGGGTCCAGCCAGGGCGCGCGGAAGTCGTACACCCGAGCGAACTTGTAGCGCAGCGGGCACTGCAGATAGTAGGCCAGGTCGCTGAAGCTGTAGCGCTCGCGCGCCTCGACGACCTCCGGCTCCCCCTCTTCAATCGCCTCGACCTTTCCCGCCGAGTCTCGCGCCGCGGCCTCCAGATCCTCGCCGAACATCTCGACCACGAAGGGGCTGGGCCCGCCGCCGCGCTTGTTGACCACATCGGCCGTGCCCACGATCAGCAGGTCCCGGGCGCGCGTCGCAGCCACGTAGTACAGCTTGCGCTCATCGACCAGGTGCGGGTCATCCACCTCGGGCTCACCGCTGGCCCGTAGCGTATGGGGCACCGGGTAGCGCCTGGCCCGCCTGCGCGCCGGCAGGCGGCCGTTCATCGCCGCGCCGACCACGACGACCGGGAACTCCAGCCCCTTGGCCTGGTGGATCGTCATCACCTGCACCGCGTCCTCGGGCGGCACCGTCACCGGATCCACCCCGCCTTCTTTGAGCAGCTTCAGGTACTTCTGGAAGGCATAGAAGTTGCGGCTGTGGCCGTACTCGTCCCAGTTCGCCACCAGGTGGGTCATGGCACCCAGGTTGGCCAGCGCCTCGGCCTCGCCCTCCCGCTCGAAGCGGGCCACGCAGCCGGTGATGGCCAGCAGTCCGTACACAACCTCCAGCAGCGAGCGGTGCTCCTTGGCCTGCACGCGGCGCTTGAGGTCGTGCAATTGCGCGAGCTTGGTCCGGTCCGCCGGATTGGCTATACGAAGCTCGCTGCCGGCCTCTCCGAATTCGACCCCGAGCAGCGGCTCTTTGTACTCCTTGAGCGCAGCCCGGGTCGGCTCGCTCAGCCCGACCAGCTCGGAGCGCAGAAAGCGGTCGCCCCAAGCCTTCTTCGTGCTCAGGAAGTTGAACAGGTTGTACAGCTCACGCACCTCCGGCCGGTCGAAAAAGCTCCTGTCACCGATCACGTCGTAGGGGATCCGGGCCGCTTCCAACGCCTCCAGGTACGGGCCGGCGTAGGACCGCACGCTGCGCAGCAGCACCGCCACGTCGCCGTAGCGCTTTAGCCGCCCGCCGGCTTTGAGGCGCTTGAGGGTATCGACGACCGCCTGCGCCTCCTCGCCGCAGGAGTGCTCGTAGACCAATAGCACCTCGTTGGCCGGGACCGCGCCCCGATCGCTGACCAGCCGCTTCTCGAAGCGGGCCGGGTTCTCCCGGATCACTTCCGTCGAGCGGGTGACGATCGGTTCGAGGCTGCGGAAGTTTCGCTCCAAGAGGATGCGCCGGGCGCCCGGGAAATCCTTCTCGAACTCGAGGAGGTTGGAG
>CAZFCJ010000134.1:0-8275 GCA_964517315.1 uncultured Anaerolineaceae bacterium
AGCTTTGAAAAGAGCTGCGACTGGTTGGTCGTCGACGTTACAGCTTTGCCGATGCCGTAGATCGTCGTCAGCTCCCGCACCCTGCGTTCGAGCTGACGATTGCTCTCGGCGAGTTGATCGGCAAGCTGCTTGCGTTCCCGGCGCAGGCGGATCTCGTTCAGCGCGCGCTCGATCGCCGTCACCGCCTCCGCCTCCCGCAGCGGCTTGACCAAATAATCTCGGGCCCCGAGCCGGAAAGCCTGGATCGCATCCGCTTCCATCCCCTCTGGCGCCATGACCAGCATCGGCACTTCGATCCCCTGCGAGCGAAGTGCAACCAGCAGATCCTTGCCGCTCAGCCCGGGCAGGGTGAGGCTCGCCAGCAGAAGGTCCGGGGCGAAGCTCAGCGCTTGCTGAATCGCGCCGCCGGCGCTGTCCGCAGTCGCCACCTCATACCCCATGGGCTCAAGGACCTGCTCCTGCAGCAGGTCCAAGACATCGGGGTCCTCATCGACAACGAGGACCCTTTCCCGGGTCCGCCTCGATCTCATGTCGGTATCATAGCATGTTAAAGGGAAGGGCGCGATGGCCCAAATGGCCCCCTACCCCGCTGGCGGAGCCTGCTTCCTTGACGCCGCTCGCGCAGGACAATTACAATTTGTGAAAATGGTGGATTGTTGGTATGGAATATAAGGACTATTACAAGATCTTAGGCGTCGATCGGGAGGCCGATGAGCAAGAAATTAAACGCGCCTACCGCAAACTGGCGCTGAAGTACCATCCCGACAAGAATCCCGAGGACCCCAGCGCGGAAGAGCGCTTCAAGGAAATCAACGAGGCGTACGAAGTGCTTGGCGATGCGGACAAGCGCGCCAAGTATGACCGGCTCGGCTCCTCCTACCGTCAGTGGGAGCGGGCCGGCCAGCCGGGCGGATTCGACTGGTCGCAATGGACTTCCGGCAGCCCTGGCGGTCAGCGCGTCCACGTCCAGTTCGGCGACCTGGGCGATATGTTCGGGGGCGATTTCTCCGAATTCTTCCATCAGATCTTCGCGGGCGCCGGAGGCTTTCGGCAGGCCGCCTCCCGCGCCGCACGTCAGACCCGCCCGGGAGCCGGCGCACGGGCTCGGCCGCAGGGACGGGATCTGGAACAGCAGATCACCATCAGCTTTGACGAGGCCTATCGGGGAACCACGCGCACCATCTGGCACAATGACCGCAATTTGGAAGTGAAGATCCCCGCAGGCGCGAAGACCGGAACGCGGGTCAGGCTCTCGGGCCAAGGCGAATCCGGACTGGGCGCCCCGGGCGATTTGTATCTCGACGTGCGGGTCGAGCCCGATCGCCGATTCCGCCGCATGGCCGCCGATTTGCACGCGGATGTCGAGGTCGATCTGTACACGGCCGTTCTGGGGGGTGAGGTCGAGGTGCCCACACCCGCTGGGCCGGTTGTGCTGTCGATCCCGCCAGGGAGTCAGCCCGGACAGCAGTTTCGGCTCAAAGGACGCGGCATGCCCAGGCTGGGCAACCCCGACCAACACGGTGATCTGTACGCTCACCTCGACGTCCGGCTCCCGGACTCGCTGAACGAAGAAGAAAGAGAACTATTCGAAAAACTGTCCGATTTGCGCGGCCAAAACTGACGCTGCCATCGCGGACGCACCGCCTCCCGCGCAGGGAGACTTAAGGAAGGCCACATGAACCGCCGAACGAGCATCACCGTCCTGTCCGCACTTCTGCTGACCAGTCTGGCCTGCACTTCCACTTTTTTGTCGCTCGATGCGCAGGTGACCGAGGCACCCGAGTCGGCACCGACCCTCACACCCGCCCTAACGTCGCCTCCCCTCACGCAGACCGAGGGCGAACCCACGGTTCCGCCCAGCCGCCTGGCCAGTCTGTATGAAAGCATCAACCCCGGGGTCGTGAACGTCATCGTCTTCCCTGCCAACTCACCAGCCGGGAGCTTACCGCTCGGCCAGGGTTCGGGGTTCGTGATCGACCAACAGGGCCATGTCGTGACCAATCAGCACGTCGTGGTCGAAGGGGGGGAAATTGAAGTTGACTTCCCCTCCGGCCGCAAGGCGTGGGCCGAGGTGGTGGGCACCGATCCGGACTCGGATTTGGCGGTCCTCGCCGTCGACGTCCCCCCCGAGGCGCTGAACCCGCTGCCGCTCGGCGATTCGGACAACATCAACGTGGGCGACTTCGTTGTCGCCATCGGCAACCCATTCGGCCTGTCAAGCACGATGACCGTCGGCATCGTCTCGGCGGTCGGCCGGACCCTCGCTTCCGAGCGCCCGGCGCCCACCGGAGGGGCGTTCACCGCCGGCGATATCATCCAGACCGACGCCGCCATCAACCCGGGCAACTCCGGAGGTCCGCTGATCAACCTGCAGGGCGAGGTCATCGGTGTCAACCGGGCCATACAAACCGATTCGACCACCGAATTCGGCAGCCCGGCCAATTCGGGAATCGGATTTGCCGTTCCGGTCAACATCGTGCGCCAGGTCGTGCCCGTGCTGATCGAGCAGGGCGATTACCAATATCCATTCCTCGGCATCTCGAGCCTCAGCGAAAACCTGTGGAACCTCAAAACACTGGAGGCGCTCGAGCTGTCGCCGGACGCGACCGGGGCCTACGTGACGTGCGTGACACCCGGCGGGCCCGCCGATCAGGCGGGAGTGCGCGGCGCGGCCGATTGCGACGCCACCGACTTGCAGGCGGGCGGCGATCTGATCGTGGCCATCGATGGCCGGCCGGTCCGCGAGTTCAGCGATTTGCTCTCGTACTTGATCAACAAGACCCGGCCCGGGGATACGGTGACGTTGACGGTGCTCCGGGAAGGCGAGACCATCGACATCGAGGTCCCGCTGGACTCCCGGGGCTGAGTCATCCTCAGCGCTGCAACTCGGAGGAAGCTCCGCATGTTGACCCAACATGACTTGAACGACCTGCTCGCATACCAGCCGGGCCGTCCCGTGCTCAGCGTTTACTTGAATCTAGACCCCTCAAAAGGACCGCCCGGTACCTACAAGCTGGCATTGCGCCAGCTGCTTCGTCCGTTTGAAGACCAGGTGCCGCAAGATACACAGGCGGCGCTTCGCTTTCTCGAACAGCGTTCCGACGGCAAGGGTCGAGGGTTGGTGATGTTCTCGTGCCAGGCGGATGCCTTTTTCCGCAGCTATCCACTCGCCGTCCCCATCCGCAGCCGGGCGCGGGTGCTCGAGACCCCGTTCGTCAAGCCGCTCGCCGATATCCTCGACGCCTACGGCCATTTCGGCGTCGCACTGGTCGACAAGCAACGGGCACGATTGTTCTATCTGCACTTGGGCGAACTGGCCGAGGAAACCACAATCGAAGGCGAAGAGGTGCGCCAAACCAAGCTCGGCGGTGGATCCCAAGCCGCCGGCCGCCGGGGTGGCACGGCCGGCCTCACTCAATACAGCGACGAAGTCACCAAACGGAATCTGCGCGAAGCGGCCCAGAGCGCCGCCCGCTTCTTCAACGCCAATGAAACGCGACGGGTGCTCCTGGGCGGGACCGGCGAAAACCTGGCGTTCTTCCGTGAGTCCTTGCCCAAGGCAGTGCAGAGCCTGATTATCGGCAGCTTCCCCATCGACATGACCGCCTCCTCCCAGCAGGTCATGCTCAAGGCCCTGCAGGTCGCCCATGAAGCTGAACTGCAACGCGAACTTGCCCTCGTGGAACGCGCCGTCACGGCGGCCGCCAAACAGTCGGAGGGTGTTGCCGGCCTGGAAGAGACGCTGGAGGCCGTCCGCGACGGCCGGGTCAGGACGCTGGTTGTCCAGTCGGGGTTTCGAGCGCCGGGGTTGCGGTGCACGAGCTGCGCATTCACCACGACCCATACGCCCAAAGCTTGCCCCTACTGCGGGGGCGAGATGTCGCAGGTTCCTGACGCGGTCGAGCTGGCGATCCGCGAGGTGATGACCAGCGGGGGCGAGGTGGAGATCGTCGGGCAAAACGAAATACTCGAAGGGGTCGGATGCATCGCAGCCCTCTTGCGTTATTGAGACCCCCATCCTTTCACCACAGAGTTCAGAGGGAACAGGGAGTTATTCTGTTCTCTTGGCCTTTCAATCTGAGCCAGGATCCAGCCATATCGCAGGTGTTCCGGGCGATCCACGCCGACACGCCCTCCGTTCAGGCGGCAACATTGGACCTGGATAACTCTCTGTGCGCTCTGTGGTCTCTGCGGTGAGTTCAGGGAAATGACCCGGCCGACGGCTCGGCGATCAGCCCTCGCCGAACAGACTGCGCTCGAGCTCGACCAGGTTGTTGGACAGAATCTCGAGGTCCCTCTCGGCCGCGAATGTGTCGCTCTCCAGCTCATTGAGGACCAGGTTCAATCGATCGCGCATGCCGGACACGTTCTCCGCGGCCGATTCCTCAAGCCCTTCCTGTAGCGACGCCAGCCTATCGTCCGTGCGTTCGAGCGCCACCTGCGCCTCGCCGGCGTTGTCCTGGGCAAGCTCCAACCGGGCTCGGGTCACGTCCACAAGGACGGCGAGCAGGTCCAAATGGCGGTCCTTGGTCTCCAAGTCCGCCCGCAAGGCCTCATTCTCCTGCTCCAAAGACTGCATCGATTCGAGGTCCGCCCGCAGGGCCTGGACCTCGGTTCTTGTCTCGTCGAGGCTGCGTTCCAAGCTGCGAATACGGTCGCCTTGCGGCCGGACGCGAACGATCCAAGTCGCCATCACACCGAGCAGCAAGACGACGCCGATCCCGACTCCCCAACGCAATATCTGGCCCAACACGCGCCCGATGGCACTCGGTTCTCTCTCCTGTTCCGCTTGAGGTTCCGGGGCGGGCTCTTGTTCCGGGCTCTCCTCAGGTCCGGCCGGCGTATGCTCCTCGTCGCTCATGGGCTTTCTCCTTCGTTCTCGGCTCGCGTCGAACTGGGGCTCGGCATCGGGATCGGCGCAAGTTCAGGGGGGGAGACAAGGAGTTCCCATGCGGTCTCGAGATCCCGATCGGCCGCGTTCGGATTGACCGTAAGCGACTCCAGAGCCAACTCCAAACGTTGAACCGCGGGCGCTGCGGCGCGGTCGTCGTCGGCGATAAGGTCTTGAAGCGCGGCTTCAATCGACGTCCGTGCGGCGGGGATCTCGTCTTGGGCAATGGACGCTCGGGCCTGCACGATCAGGTGCATCGCCCGGAGCCTGCGCAGTTCAGAGCCGAGTTCTTGTAAGCGCTGGCGCGGCGCGATTTGGGAGGCCTCCAATTGCACGAGCTCATGCTCCAGGCTGGCAAGCTCCGTGCTCATCCCGTCAAGCTCGTCCTCCAACTGCGCCAGTTCCCGGCCATGCGCCTCCAGCTGCTCCGCGCCCTCTTCGAGCGCCGTCGTGCGCGATTCCAGCTCCGATAGGCGCTCCCCCAGTTGTGTGACCTGTCCCTCCACGGCCGCGAGCTCCTCGGCCAGCCGGGAGCGCTCCCGCTCTTGCTCTCGGGCCAGACGGTCCAGCCGCTTTTCCAGCTCGATAATGCGGGCACGGTTCTCCTCCACGGGCTCGACGGCCGCTTTCACGAGGGCCGGCACGCCCAGGTACAGGCCCAGCCCCACAAAGAGACCGATCAGCCCCACTAATAACAGCCTCACCGCCCCGCGTAGAAGACGGGCCAACCCTCCCGGCTCCCGGTCGCCTGACGCCGCTCCCGCAGCCGAGCTGCCCTGCTGATCAGATTCGCTCACGGTACCTGAGCGTCCGAGCCCGAAGAATCCGTGGCGCCCTGCCCTTCACCGCCGACCAGCAGTTCGCGCAGGCCGTCGAGAAAGGCATCAAATCGATCGGCGCGCGCCTCCAACGTGCGGGTCGTTCGCTGCAGCGTGGACACCGTCTCCCGCATGCGGGAGACGCTCGTGACCGCGTCTTGCATATCCGCCTGAAGCGACTCGACCTGGCGTTCGACCTCGCTCATCCGTCCGGTCAGTCCCTCCAGGCCGGCCAGCCGCTCTTCGATGCCGAGTAATCTGCGCTCGAGGGTGCTCGTTTCCGCTTGTAAATCCGCCACCGTCTGATCGAGCTCCCGCAGCTGAGCGTGGCGGCCCATGTTCAATGTTCCGTTGATGGCCAGCAGGATCCCGAGTGTGAGGCCTACCGACAGCAGCGCGGCCAACACGGCGCTGCCCGCCGCGAGGGCGACAGCCCCCGATCCTAGTGCCGGCTGAGGTGCAGGGGGGGCTTCCACGGCGGGCGGAACCGGCGCCTCCTCCTCAACCTCGGGCTCGTCCTGCGCCGCCGGCTCGAAGCTCACGTAAGGCGCGAGGCGTTCGATCGCCTTCCCACCCAGCCCGGATACTCGGGTCAGATCCTCCAGGTTGCGGTAGGGGCGTGCGGCTTCAATGCGCTTGGCCAGGGTGTCGCCGACACCGGGAAGCTGAGTCAGTTCCTCCCGGTTGGCTTCGTTCGGGTTCAATCGGGCGTTCTCAGATGCGTCATCCATCAGCTTGTCCCATCGCTGCGGCGCCGTCTGCTGCCCGGCAGGAGACCCTGCGAGCTCACGCGCTATTGTAACCCGCACCTACCATGGGTCGAACTCGCTTGTCCAGCGCTGTCTCCTTCTGCGCCGGAAAGCTTGCACGAACACCATACCGGCCACGAAGCCGCCAATGTGAGCCCACCAGGCGATGCCGCTGAATTGGGTCGCGCCCAGATCGCCGAGGCTCAAGAGGCCCGAGGACAGCTGTGAGAAGAACCATACGCCCAAGTAAATGAAGGCCGGTATTTCGACGAACCAGGGCAGGAAAAACAATGGGATCAGCGTCAGCACCCGGCCGCGCGGGAACAGCAGTAGATAGGCGCCCAGCACGCCGGCGATCGCGCCGCTGGCGCCGACCGTGGGGACGTTTGAGCCTGCCGCGAAGTAGGCATGGCTGATCCCAGCGAGCACACCCACCAATAGGTAAAAGGTCACGTAGCGGCCGGTGCCCATGCGGTCTTCGACGTTGTCGCCAAAGATGAACAGCGTCCACATGTTGGAAATAAGGTGGAACCAACTGCCGTGCAGGAATACCGAGGTCAACAGCGTCACCAGGCTCATGGGCTGAGCCAGCGACAGGCGCCCCGGCACGAGGCCGAACTGTGTCAATAATTGAGCGAAGGCCCCCCTCGGCAGGGAGGCTTCAAACAGGAAGACGAGGACGTTGAGCGCGATCAGTGAATAGTTAGCGATCGGCACAGATCGCGGGCGAACGCTGTCACGCAGGGGGAGCATCGGCCTCTCCGGGATGGTTTGGATGTGCCGGACGAATGCGGCCCATTGTACCTCACGGCCAATGACGGACCCGCCAGAAAAAACCGGCTTGGAGCCGTCTCAAATACGACCGCGCTGATGTCCCTTTAACGGAGTTTCGACTTTCTTCTAACGTTGTCCCGCTATGCTCGACACAACGGCAGGTGCAAGCCTGCGCGCGGCCCGATCAAGCGCGGGCCTCAAGAAATCGCGAGAACAGACAAACCGGACCTAGGAGCGAATTTGATGAACCTGGAACGTTACACGCAGAAGGCGCAAGCAGCGGTGCTGGCCGCCCAGCGCCTGGCGGAATCCCACGGTCACAGCTCGATTGAACCCGACCACCTGCTTCTGGCGCTCATCCGCCAGCCGGAGGGCGTGGTTCCGGCCATCGTCACGCAGATCGCGGGAACGCCCGACATGCTCAGGAGCGAGTTGGAAGAGGCGCTGAGCGGCAAACCCACGATGCGCGGTGAGACCGCTCAAGTCGGTCTTGCACGTGAGGCGGCCGCAGCGTTGGAAGACGCCGAGCGCCGCGCCGAAACGATGAAGGACGACTACGTCTCCACCGAGCATTTGCTGCTCGCGTTGGCGTCGGGTTCCGCATCCGAGCGGCTCGAGAAGCACGGCCTCACCCCCGACGCGATCCTGAAATCGCTGTCCAAGATCCGCGGCTCACAGCGCGTCGTCACGCCGCATCCCGAATCCACCTATCAGCCGCTCGAGCGCTATGGACGGGACATCACCCAGCTGGCCCGGCAGGGGAAACTCGATCCGGTGATCGGGCGCGACGAAGAGATCCGCCGCGTCATCCAGGTGATCTCGCGCCGGACCAAGAACAACCCGGCGCTCATCGGCGACCCGGGCGTGGGCAAGACGGCCATCGTGGAAGGTCTGGCGCAGCGTATCGTAAACGGCGATGTGCCCGAAGGGCTGAAGAACAAGCGCCTCGTGCAGCTGGACATGGGCGCGCTGGTGGCCGGGGCCAAGTACCGCGGCGAGTTCGAGGAGCGGCTGCAGGCCGTGCTCAGCGAAGTCACCGAAGC
>CAZFCJ010000135.1:0-8165 GCA_964517315.1 uncultured Anaerolineaceae bacterium
AATCGGTCGCCGTCTGGAAGACGCCGGTGATGTCCGGCGGGGTCCAGCCGATGACGATGGGCTCTTCCCATCGAGCCATGGCCTCCTCTTCGGGGGGTTCGGTGGGCTCTTCTTCCATCGGCTCCGTCGGTTCTGCCTCTTCCTCCGGCGGTGGAGCCTCCGTGGCAGGCGCACCGCCGCAGGCGGCCAACAACAGGGCCATCACGGTGAATGCGCTCAACACGATCAGCGGAAATTTTCTCTTGGCGAACATTTCTTTCTCTCCTCCCGAGCCTCCTTGCGAAGGAGACATCGGATGAACCAAGCTGGGCGACTCAGTCAGTCGGTTATCACCGATTCCTACGCCTTGCTACTTCCTCGGAGACCTCCTTTCACAATAGTCTTGATCATCGCGAGGCGTCCTCTGTGTACAGTGTCCCGTCGGGTTCATTGTCAGGTCCATTGCGTGGACAAGTTGCGTGCATGTTTGAACGCTTTTCGACCTCTCGTCGATTGGGCCCGAGATTCATCAGGCTTTGCGCGATCGTCAATCCGTTCCCTGCTCCCTCGCGCTCACATTGCTCGGCGGGAGGATGTGGGTCTCGCCACCCATGACCTCCCGCTTTTCCCCTTTCTCCCAAATTCGAACGAGCTCGACATCAAACTGAGAGCGGTCACCTCGATGAAGCGCGTGGTAATACTCAATCGGCGTCCCATCCTCCAGATAGCTGACGCTGTCCAGGAGGATCAAGGGTGCGCCGCGCTTCACGTCCAAATGATCCGCCTCATACTGGTTGGCAGGCACGGCCTGCACCGTGCGACGCCCGCGTGCGATGATCAGACCGTACTTCGTCTCAAGCAGCTCATACAGCGAACGCCGCTCCAGATCCGCTTCCGCTAGACTCGGACAGAGGTCCTCGGGGAGATAGGTCGTCACCAACACGATCGGCTCATCCTCCACGAACCGCAGGCGTTCGATTTCGGTCACAGCCGTCCCGGGGTCAATTTCGAGGTAAGTTGCAATCACACCACTGGCCGGCACGACCTCGGATCGCAGCACGCGGCTGATCGGCTCGTGGCCCCGTTCAGCCATATCCTGGTAGAACCCCGTCAGCTTTTGGACGAGACTCTCCCGGATCTTGGGCTCGGCGACGAAAGTCCCCTTCCCCTTACGCCGGACCACGTAACCCTCGTGAACCATGTCGCTCAACGCCTGCCGAATGACCGTGCGGCTCACATCGAACTGTTCGCAAAGCTCCATCTCGCCGGGCAGCTGATCTCCAGGTCGCCACTTCCCCTGTTCAATGGCTCCTTGCAGGGACTTCTTCACTTGGACGTAGAAAGGAATGGGGCTGTCGTGGTCCACGCTGTCAAACAAGGCCGCCTCCGGACTTGTCATTACAGGATACCATCATTACTGTATGTCAACTCAGGGACGCTGTCAAGAAAGGAGGTGGAGCGGGTCCCGCCCATGATGGGCGGATCTCATCCGGCTTCGCTTCCGCCTCTCAATGAACCCGTTCGGACGCTTGGAGCAGCCCTTCCAGCAGCGCTTGTGTGCGCACGGATTCCTCCGCCGAGGTCTCCGGCTGGGACCGAGAATCGACGCAGTCAAAGAAGTGCTTCAACTCCCCCTCGAACCCCCGAATCATGAGATGAGAGGCCCAGGAGCCGTACTCATCCGCGCTGAAATGGCGCTCCCCTGCCTCATCCACCCAACGCGCAGCCGTGAACGCTTCGACGTAAACGCTGGTGCGGTCGCCGTGGAGTTCATAGCGTTCCCTCCACCGTCCCGCCGAGCGACTGGTCGCGAGGAGCGCAAGCCCTCCGCCCCCGAGCCGAAGACTGCTGAAGGCCCCCTCGATTTCTCCGTTCCGCATCGCGAAGCGTGTGGAGAGCGGCTCGGCTTCCCCGCAGAAGTATCTCAGGAGGTCAATTTGATGGATCGTGTCATCCGTGTAATGGGTCTCCAGGTCGGGATGGACCGGCTCAGACCGATGCTTCTCGATGAGGCAAAAGCGGACGGGCCTGCCGCCCCAGCGATCCTTAACCCACTGATGGATCGGCGCATAGCGGCGATTGAAACCCACCATCAGAATCCGATCCCGCTGCCCGGCAATTTCCCCCAGCTCGGCGCTCTCGTCGCTGGACATCGCAAGCGGCTTCTCAACGTACGTGTCGATCCCGCCCACCAGGAGCCGCTTGGTGATCTCATAATGGCTGGGGTTCGGGGTCAGCACCAGCGCGGCGTCCGGCTCCCAGCTGATCAGCTCGTCGAGATCCGTCGTCCCCCGTTCGAACGGGTAGCGCTCCAGATGCCCATGAACCGTCTTGGGCGACCGGCTGCACGCCAACAGCGTGAGCCCGCTCCATGTCGAAAGCAGCGGTAGGTAAGCCTTCTCGGCGATCCCTCCCAACCCAATGATGGCCAGCCTCACGTCACCCTCCCCGGTATCTCCCAGTCCTCCGATCGATTGTAGATCCTTCGCCTGCCTCCGTCAGCACTCCTAACCTACGCTTCGGACTCTCTCTGGTCAAGGAGCGGCTTAACTCGCGTCGTTGGGGACCCGTGATCGGGTGTGGTCGACTCATCCACTCCAAATTGGGGAAGTCTCACCCGGATGTCTGTGCCCGAAGATATACGCGGGGATACATTTTGCGATCTATGGTGTAACAGCCCCCGTCGTCCATCGTTATACGCGCCGAGACCAGCCTGAGACCGGAGGGAACCGATGTCCAAACCCCTGCTCGCCATCTCGCTCGCACTTGCGGCGGCACTGATGCTCACACCCGCCGTGGTTCTGGCCCAAACCGTGTCCAGAGTACCCACGCTGGGCGTGCTCGCGCAAGAGGTAACGGAAACACCGACGGAAGTGCCCCCTACCGCCACTTCAACCGCAACCGAAGAGGCCACCTCGACTCCCACTCAAGCGGCCACTGAAACGCCAACTCCGACTCCAACAGCTTTGCCGACCGAGACGCTCACCCCTACCCTTGAGCCGCCCGAACTTTCTCACGATGAGATCCTGGGCGGATTCCACGAACAGAAGGATCTTTGTAAGGAGGAGTTCTTCGCCGTTCTGGACAACTTCCTGTCCGAGAAAGATCAGATCATAAGCCAGATCCAGGAAGCCGCGCAGTCGGACGACCCGGATAAGGAGTCCATCATCGCCGAGCTAGAAGCCGAACTGCAGGCGCTCGAGGACGCCAAGGACGAGGCCGAGGCCGCCAAGGATGCTTGCATTGCCGAGGCCGAAGCACTCAAAGACGCCGCCCTGGCTGGACTCGAAGAGGAAGCGGGAGGACGAGAATAGCGCACTGAAAAGAAGATCTAGGCGTTTGACCGTAGTTTGATTGTGAAGGTCCATCCCGCCACGAGTTTCAAACGCTACTGGGGAGCCGGCGAAGCCTGCTTGGAAGGTAACAGGCAGCTTCGCCGGCCCTCCCTTTTGAGACCGCTTCGTGTTCGACCCTCCGCCATCATTCCTGCGTATTGATGTGATGGGACCTCCACCTGCCGCCCGGCGAGTGGGATCCGGCCCGCTTCAACGTCCGGCCGAAGGCGGCCTGCACTCCCAAGCTAAGTGATAAGTGCCGGTATCTGTTCAGCGAAGTGGTCATTCCAATTGGCCCGCCATCTCAGGGATCTGATCCAATAACGACGGCCTGGGGACATCGTCCAATCGAAGACCATGCCGCTGCTCCTCACCGACCTGCGCTCGAGCAGCTTCCCACCTGAGATGCCACAGGTAAAGTTCGGCGGCGAACATCTGCTCGATGTAGACAACAAATGTCCACACGAATGCAAAGTAGATGATCCCGACTGCGGACGAGTTGACCGGAAGAACGGCGTCGAACTCGCCGGCCATCGAGAGCAGAATGGCGGCTGGAAGGATCAGCAGGATCACGATCAACTCCGTCGAGAAGACTCCCGTGGCGATTTGAAGTGTATGCGTCCGGAGCGCGGCAAACCCTCGCTGCGCGCCGCGGAAAGGTCCACTGCGCTCCCATGCGATCGAAGGAAGAATCAGGAACACCGTCATACGCAACGTCTTGCTCAGCGCTCGAAGATAGGCGCGAGAGAACGAGAAACTCAGGTCCTTTCCAGCCACGGTCCTCAGCGCCCGATGCATCTCGGAACCATCGCTTTCCTCCTCGTCCCCTTCAAGGACAAGCCCGATCGTTGTGAGCATGGACCACAGAGTCACCCATGCGAACACAATCGGAAGCGATTTGATGAGATTCGGACCCACGGCCTGCCATGAGGCGCCCCATAGCGAAATCGGTCGTCCCTCTTCAATCTGCTGGATCAGTTCAAGCGAAACGTGGCTGGCCATGGTGATGACCAGTCCCATTGCCAGGGCGACAGCAAAGCCAATGATGAAGCGAACATTATGGGGCCAAGTCTTCCAAGGATACAGAACGCCAACCCACACGAAGACCAGCGCCAGGCACAGCCAGGAAATGAGGAGAGGGACAATGAACACGGGATACACGAGCAGCACTTTAACCGCCCTCGACACCCATCGGACTCTGGCACCAAATCCCCCGGAACAGAGGTTCACTCCCCCGATCCTCTCCAAGCTTGGAAGTTTTTCGCTCGCACGGCCCGGTCGAGCGGCAGCAGCCTCTGAACCCGAGCTTCCCGCGTTCTTTAAGCGGCCGTCCGGGTCGGCAAATCCGGGTTGCCGCTGAATTTCGATGTCAAATCCGAGAGGGTGTCGGCTGGGTCGTACAAGTCCGCAGAGCCGCTACACAGGTAAGGTTACACTAAGTGGGACTGGCTCGCATCTTGCCATGACGATCAGAGGGCTACTGATGAGCCGACAGAATGGATCTTGGCCCAGCTACCTCGCCGCTGCCGGCGCCGCAGTCGGCCTCGCGGGCGGATTGTTGCTGGGGGGACTGCGAGTGGTGAACAGTGAGGCGCCCCAGCTGCTCATCGAGTGGGTGGGCAACCTGGTGTTCACAGTGATCTATCTGACTCCGTTTGCCCTCAGCCTCCTCGCCCTCCGCGCTCGGCCAGCCCGGCGCGGTGCCGTCTGGGCCGGAGCCGCAATCCTGGCCCTGCTGGGTGCCTTCAGCGCTTTCTCAGGGGTCAGTCTGGTATTGCTCCCGGCGGCCGCATTGCTCGCCCCGGCGGCGCTGGCTGCTCTCTTCCGCAGATCTTCGGGTGGTTGGTTGAAAGCGCTCCTGGTTACCGCCACACTCGTCGGACTGGTTGGGGGTGCCTGGCTGGTTCTGACCACCGGCAGCGACGACGGCCGCTGTTGGGAGCTCGTCCGCGGGCAACGAGGTGAGAGCGTTTGGCGACAGGTGCCTTTCCGACAGAGCGGTACGGTAACCGTTCAACCCGAAGGGAATGAACCCGGCGTGGTGAGTGTCCGCTGCACCAGCGACGTGATAACCGGGGCCGAGTCGGGTTTGGCCTTGCTGCTGTTGGCCACTGCGGGCCTGCCAATTGGATGGCTGGTGCTCCGCTCTCCGGATCGGCATCAACTTGGCGCAGAGAACACCTGACGAGGGGATGCATGCGGTCAGGATCGAGGTTGCAGCCCCGCTGATTCGAGGCGCCCAAGAGCTCGCGGACTGTGTCCGCCGACCGGCCATGTTCACGCCACTCATCCCGTGCAGTCGAGCATAACCTCGAAAATCCACTTCGATCCAAGATCTTTGATTGGCCTCCCTCATCACGAGATATTGTGAGTGCTTGCTCTGTTGCCCTTTGACGACGGGTTGTGCGGACATCCAAGTTCACGATCCCCCGATCAAGCGTTCATGGGTGAGGGAGGCAACCCACCCGTTCGTCGGCAGGAGGAGAGGGGAAGGACATTGCGAAGGGTGTTCGGAATTCAGACCCACGCGGCCTGTCCTATTTCTCAGTAGGAGCTTCTTCCTATGCGCGTGCTGTAACAGTGCGTGACCTCCGCCGTTATACAAAGTGATAGCTAGCAGCAGAATATTTTTACAACGCTCGCCGAAAGGGCAGAGGTCGCGGAAGAAGCGACCGCGCAAAGCTACAGGGTCCTCCTGGGGACAGCCAGCTACCGAACCGAGCGCACTAGCGATTCTCCCCAGGTCTTGCGCGACCCCGCCACGGCAGCGCGTCCGGAGCAGGTCTTCTTTATTCGAAGGCCATGATCACCTGAAGTCTTACCGCTCCTACAAATTCCTTGTTCCGGGCCCACTTTAGACCATGGGAGGGAGTAGCTGGTCCAGTGCCGGATAAACCACCAAACCGAGAAGAAGCCTGCAACAGAAAATCCCCGTCATCGCCAGGTCAGGCCATGGTCGAGTTCGTCATGGTCTTGCCCATCATGCTCCTCCTCATCTCTGGGACCATTGAGTTTGGCAGGCTGATGGCCATTCATTCCATGGTCAACTCGGCCAGCCGCGAGGCCGCGCGCTTTGCGGCCTCGGCCGGCGACTCGGGACTCGGAACGCTAAACCATTACCAGGACTGTGACGGCATCCGAGCCGCGGCGAGCCGGGTCAGCGAGCCGCTTATCGAGGTACAGCCCACCAACGTCGAGATCGAGTACGACAGCGGGCCGGGGACCGCT
Organism: uncultured Anaerolineaceae bacterium; assembly: GCA_964517315.1. Taxonomy (GTDB): domain Bacteria; phylum Chloroflexota; class Anaerolineae; order Anaerolineales; family E44-bin32; genus DASWJQ01. The sequence continues at coordinate 6,543 of CAZFCJ010000135.1, forward strand.
CCGTTAGCACCACCGGGCTGCCCGCCGCCGGAGAGCGACGTGGGTTTGGGCACCCGGGTGATCGTGCGAGTCTCAGCTGAGTACCAGCCTGTTGTACCGTTTGTCCCGTTAGGGACGCTACAGATCACCTCGGAGACCCATCGGACTCTTCTTACAGACGTTGACATCGGGTCATGACAGATCGTTGGTTGAGAACCGTGCGCAGGAGGATGGGAATACGATGAGTGATACGAAATCGATTGCGCGGACACGACCGGCCGGAAGGGGCCGCCGTGACTCGCAGCGCGGCCAATCACTTGTCGAGCTCTCTTTGGTGATGGTCGGGGCCTTATTGTTGCTGTCGGGAGCGGCCGATCTGGGCCGCATGTACTTCATCCACCTCACACTGCGGGACGCGGCGCAGGAGGGAGCCGCCTACGGATCGACCGACGCCGCCAACGACAGCGAGATTGAGGCAAGAGTGCTCGACGCGGTGGGGGATACGCTCGATGCGAGTTCCCTCACGGTCACTTCCGGCCCCACCATTCCTCCCTACAACTGTGCCGGCATCGATCCCGCGACCCTGGAAGCCAATGCGGTTCGGGTCTCCGTGAGCTACGACATGCCGATCGCGGTGCCTTTCCTCGGGGCCATCGTAGGTTCGGATCACCTGCCTCTGACGGCCACCACCGAAAACACGATCCTTAGCCCGCCATGCTGACGCGCCGGAACCCGCCGATATTTTCCAGGAGGCAACCTTGATGCTAGGGAAAATTTCAGAGCGCGGCCAAGTCTTGGTGCTGTTTTCATTGGCCTTCATCGCCTTGGTGGGTTTTGTCGCCCTGGCCATTGATGGCGGCAACATCTACGCCGACCGGCGGCAGGCCCAGGCGGCAAGTGACACCGCAGCCCTGTCCGCCGGCCTCGCCATCATGTCCGGCTACGGCCCGGGTCAGGTAGAGCAGGTGGCTCTCATGAAGGCCGAGGACAACGGCTACTCCCACAACCCTCCAAGTACGGCGGTGACGGTCAACTGGCCCCCATCTACGCCACACTCGTATGCAGGCAATTCGAACTACGTTCAGGTCATCATCACGAATCGGGTCGACACTTTCTTCGCCCACCTCTTTTATGCCGGCCCATTGCAGCAAACGGTGCAATCCGTCGCCCACGTCTCATTCAACGAGGATCTGATGCCCGGTTATGCCGTTTACGGCGCCGACCCTTCGGCGTGTCCGACCGTCCAGTTTGACGGCGGCCAGCAATCATATATTTCTGGAGGCGGCAGCATCCTGTCAAACTCCACCGCTTCTTGCAGCTGCGGCTCCACCGGCGGTGCAGGTGTGAACGAAGGCAGTGGAAGCGTGACCATTGCTGACCCGTCGACGGCGGGCATCTACGCGGCGGGTGAATGGTGCGAGTACCCCTCATCCTACAACTCCAGCCCCGAACCCACCAGCGGCGTCGGGCAAGAAAACATCGATCCGCCCCCTCTTCCCGACTGCTCGGGCTTAGACGACCACCGGAGCGAAGGCGACAAAGTGATCAACGGCACCGCCACCCTCTCGCCCGGCCGCTACGACAGCTTCTGGTTCACGAGCTCCTCTGCCAACATCACCCTGGAGCCGGGGATTTACTGTCTGG
>CAZFCJ010000136.1:0-5671 GCA_964517315.1 uncultured Anaerolineaceae bacterium
CAGCCGTAGATCGACTGGTCGTCGTCACCGACGGCGGTGATGCGGCCACGCCCGCCCTCGATCAGCTGCAGCAACCGCTTCTGGACCGCATTGGTGTCCTGGTACTCGTCGATCAGCAACTCGCGATACCGGTCACGGACCGCCTCGAGCACGGTCGGAAACTCCTGCAGCAGGGCGTGAGCGTAGCGCTGCAGGTGGGCGAAGTCCACCACCTCCGCCTCGCGCAGCAACTCGACGTAGCGGCCGTAGGCCTGGGCCACCTGAGCCCGCTCGTCCCAGGTCTCCCGCTCGTCCTCCGAGCTGGCCTCGGCCTGCTCGATGCACCAATCCTCGAGCTCGTCGGGTTCCACCAGCTCCTCGGTGGCCAGGTTGAACAGCGCCACCACGTCGGAGTAGAAGCTGTGCTCGCGGCCTTTGACCAGCTCGCCCAGGCCCAGGTCCTTGCGGCGGGCGTACACGAACAGGAACTGGCCTTCGGCGTCCAGAATCCGAAAACCCGACCGGAGCGGCCCATCGTCACCATGGTCGCGCAGCAGTCGGGCGCAAAACGAGTGCATCGTCGACACCTGCATGGCCTCGACGTTGACCTTCGGCACAATTGTCCCCGCACTCCGTGGGAGGCGCGCCTGGATGCGGTCTTTCAGCTGATCGGCGGCCTTGTTGGTGAAGGTGGTGATGAGGGTCCGTTCCGGGTCGGCCAACCCCTCCCGCACCAGGTACACCACCCGCCACGTCACCACCTCGGTTTTACCGGAGCCGGGCCCGGCGAGGATCAGCAGCGGCGAGCCGTGGTGGGTGATCGCCTCGAGCTGTTGTTCGGTTAGATCGTCCCGTAGGTAATCGGGTGCCCCCAGAAAATCCCCCTCGTGCGCCCCCTTCGGAAGTCGACGGTCCGGATAGCTGTGCCGCTATTCTGGGGCAGATCGGGTTTACGCGCTAGTGGAGGAAAGTACTAGTATGGCCACTAGCAACTGGCTTCTAGCCGCTAGCTCGGCGTTGGCGATTGCAGGTTCACATGGGAGACTGGCCCGGCATAAATGGGCGCTTCATAGGAAGGATTTCACACAAAGACACCAAGACGCAATTACCTCTACGAATCCGGACGGCCGGGTCGTGTTTTCGCAGCTGGCCCCGCCGCGAAACTTGTCCCCCTGCGCCGCGCATGCTAGATTCGGCTCCTCACGCAGCCCGGACCGGAAAGCCCACCCATGAAGCCCACCACCCACCACGCCCTGATTTCGCTGGCGCTGGGGCTGGCCGCGCTCGCCTGCAACGCCGGCGCCGTGCTCGACCCCGGCGGTTCCGGCGGGGAATCGCCCACGACCGCCCCGTCGACGCCTATGCCGCCCGCCCTCACATCCATCCCGACCAACTCCCCACCCACCCCGACGAAGATCCCGCCCACACCGGTGATCGACGTCCCCACAGAATTCGAGGACGCCGGCCGCACGCTGTACCTCGAGAGCGAACACGTGCGTCTCGGCGTCGACACCCGCTGGGGCGGCGCCATTCGTGAGATCTGGTTCCAAGGCGACAACCTGGTCAACAACTACGACGGCGGCCGACTGATCGCGGTGGCCTTTTACGACAGCGACCTCCCGGCGACCACCACGCATCCCAACGACACAGGCTGGAATCCAACGCCCTCGGACATGCACGATCACGCCAATCCGCCACTCGAGTCCTCGTTCCAAGACGGCACGCTTTACCTCAAGAACCGCTACCTGCAGTGGTTTCCCAACGACAAGGGCGGCGGGCCGGGCCGGGCCGTCGCCACGGACGTCATCGTCGAAACCTGGCTGCGCTTCTTCACCGACCCGCGTGTGATCGAACTCCGCTACCGGCTAACCAACGAGAGCGACCGGGACCACGCGGTGCATGCGCAGGAATTCCCCTTCGCCTACCTGCGGACCCCCTATCAGCGCTACGTGACCTACGCCGGCGACCGCCCGTGGACCAGCGACGAGGTCACATCCCGCGCCGTTCCCATGGACCGCGCCAGCCAGGGCGTGACCGCGGCCAGCGAGCGTTGGGCCGGGCTGTTCAATGACGCCGGCCGGGGTCTCACGATGTGGGCCCCTCAGGCCTATCCCAACTTCTCATACAAGCACTTCAATGTCACCGGTCCGGCCGAGATCGACAGCCTGTACCTGCAACCGCGAACGTTCCTGGCCATTCGGGCCAACGCCTCCATCGAGACCCGGGCGTACCTGCTCATCGGCACCCGGCAGGTGGCGCGCCAGCACATCTATCGCCTTCACGAGAGCTTCAAGTTCCCCGACGTCATCTACCCTTACGGTTTCATCGACGCCCCGCAGGCCGGCGACGAGGTCAGCGGCACCGTGAACGTCGGGGGTTGGGCGATCGACGACCGCGGCCTGGACTTCATCGAGATCCGCGTGGACGGAGAGCCCGTCGGCCGGGCGAACTACGGGCGCCGGCGGCCCGACCTGGTGGAAAAATACCCCGGGTTGCCCGGCGCGCCCAATCACGGCTACGGCTACAGCCTGGACACCGGCCCGCTCAGTGCAGGCGAACACGCGCTGACCGCGATCGCGGTCGACGCGGCGGGCAACGCCAGCACGCTGCGCCCGGGGGCGATCAGCGTGGTGGTGAGCGAATGACTCGAGCGGCGGGGATGGGATGCAGCGTGAAAGCGCACCGCCGTCCAAGCCCACCGAGCGTCTCGGTCCAGGGCGCTGACCAATGCAGCTACCAGCATCCAGCCGCTAGCTGCCAGCTTGGCCCCGCCGATTGCAGGTTCACGTGCGGGACGGCCACAACATAAGACGGCGATCCACTGAAGAGATTCAACCCGAAGACTCAAAGAGCTCTGTTCATTGCCTCCGGACCGTTCGTGGTTTCGCCCCATGCCCATCATGTACACTATGTTCACAATGCCCAAAGAAGGTTGTCTGGTTATTGCAGACATCAGCGGCTTCACCAGCTACCTTCAAGAAAGCGAACTTGAACACGCGCAAGGCACCCTCACCGCCCTCTTGGACCTTTTGGTGAAGCAGATCCATTCACCGCTCGAGGTCGTCGATCTCGAGGGAGATGCGGTCTTTTCCTACGCGCCCGAGGTCACCATCGATCAAGGTCAGGCCCTGGCCGACATGGTCGAGGACGCCTACCTCGCATTCCGCGAGGCGCTGAACACGATGGTGCTCAACACCACCTGCACCTGCACCGCGTGCCGGCTGATTCCCACGCTGGATCTCAAGCAGTTCGTCCACTATGGGACGTTCGTTCCTCAAGAGGTTGCGGGGCAGATCCGGCTGGTCGGTCACGACGTGAACGTGGTCCACCGCCTGCTGAAGAACTCCGTCACCGAGGCAACCGGCTTCCAGGCCTACACTGCGTTCACCCGCCAGGCGGTCGAGGCCTTGCGCCTTCAGGAGATCCTTACCGGCGCCGCACCGCATACCGAATCCTACGGCGAAATGGGAACGATCAAGCTTCAAGTCGTGGACATGCACCGGGTTTGGGAACGAAAGCGGGAACGGGTGCGAGTCCGTGTCTCGTCGGAAGATGCGCTCCACAACTTCAGCGCAGAATTTTCGATCGACCCCAGCGAGATGTGGCACTACATCACCCACCCTGAATTCCGAGCCATCTTCCACCAGGCCGACGGTCAGCATATCGAGCGGCGGCCCGACGGCGAACTTGGGCCGGGAGGCGTCTACGTGTGCGCCCACGGCAAGCGCGTGTCCAAGCATCTGGTCCTCGACTGGGATCCTCCTCGCTCCTATACGGTCAATGTCGTGTACTCTCTGCCGCAGACCAGCGGACTCGTCACGTATCGGATCGAGCCCGCGGATCTCGGTTCGCGTCTGCACGTGCGCTATGCTCCGATCCAGTCACCGCTGCGCTACCGGCCGCTGTTCAGCTTGATCATGCGCGTCATCATTCCCCGGCAATTCCGCACCGGTGTGGAGGAGATGCGTGAGGCGATTGAAGCAGACCGTGGCGCCGTGCCCAGCGCCGAGTGATGAGCCCAGCGGCGTCCGGCCTGTGGCCTCTGGCCGCGGGCCAAGGCAGCTGCGAGCCGCTAGCTGCCAGCCCGGACTCCACGATGGCTCGCTCAGATTCGAGCTTGCCCGCGTCTGAGTGGCCGGATTTTGGGACGGACGGGATAGCACCAGGACACTGAGGCGCGGTCAGTTCTCCTTAGTGTCCTTTGTGTCTTCGTGTGATTTTCTCGTTCGTGGTTGGCCCCCACGACTCCCAGTCTCCAGTCTCCAATCAACTCGTCACCGGATCCCGAATCCCAAATACCGAATCCCCACTCTCCAGGCTGCAGTCAACCAGCCCGCAGAAATATCACCATGTCACATTGCTTCCCCTTTGCGTCCTTATGGCTCCTCCTTCGTGCCCTTCGTGGTTACCCGTCCGATCAGGCCTCTCGAGGGTTCGCCGTGTCGTCCTTCACCACGCCCTGGCCGAGCGGCGCCGACGCCGGCTCCGGCTTCGGCTCCAGCGGGTCGTGCACCACCGGATCGTGGGCCTCGACCGCCTTGGGGAACATCAGCGAGGCCGCGATCGAGGTCGCCAGCACCAGCGCGATGGCCCCGAGCGAGATGCCGATCGGGATCTTATACACGTCGGTCAGGAGCATCTTGCCACCCACGAGGGTCAGCACCACCGAAAGCCCTAGCTTCAGGTAGTGGAACTTGTGGATGACTCCGGCCAAGAGGAAGTACAGCGCCCGTAACCCCAGGATGGCGAATACGTTGGAGGTGTAGACGATGAACGTATCCGTTGTGATGGCAAAGATTGCGGGGATGGAGTCCACCGCGAAGATCAGATCCGTAGTCTCCACCAGCACCACTACAACGAACAGCGGCGTGGCCACCCGGCGGACCCGCCCCGCTACCTCCTGCCGGACGAAGAACTTCTGGCCGTGGTATTGGTCCGTCACCGGGGTGAACCGCCGCACCAGCCGGATCACCGGGTTGCTCTCCGGCTCGATCGCGTGCTCCGTCTGGGTGGCCATGCGGATCCCCGTAAAGACCAGGAACGCACCGAAGACGTAGATGATCCAATGGAACTCGCGGATGAGCGCGGCTCCGGCGGCGATCATCCCGCCGCGCATCAGCAGCGCACCGAGGATTCCCCAGAAGAGCACGCGGTGTTGATACCGTGGCGGCACCTGGAAATAGCTGAAGATCAGCACGAAGACGAAGATATTGTCGACCGAGAGCGACTTCTCGATCAGATAGCCGGTCAGGAACTCGAGCCCGGCTTCGGCCCCCAGAAACCGGTACACGCCGAAATTGAACACGAGCGCAAGTGTGATCCAGAGGGCGCTCCACAGACCGGCTTCCCTGATGGAAACTTCGTGCGCCTCGCGGTGGAACACACCGAGATCGACCGCCAGCATCGCCAGCACGAAGGCGTTGAAACCCACCCACAGCCATATTTGATCCACGTCCGCTCCTTTCGCCTACGTTCAACTTCATCCTAGCAATAGAAGGAAAACAGCCGTGAGCCTCCCCGTTGAGCGCGTTGGCCCCTGGCCTCTGGCACTCCGCCAAATCAGCGTACCGGCGGAACGCCGATGCCGCTCGATCGGAGCGCGCCGCGCGATGGACCCACCGGCCGGTCGTGCTGCTTGCCGCGTGTCGTCTGGCGCAATGCCCGTGACGCTTGCAGCTCTGAACGGCCCGGC
>CAZFCJ010000136.1:5771-8150 GCA_964517315.1 uncultured Anaerolineaceae bacterium
ACGGCCCGGCCGTTCCCTTCGTGGTTCGCCCCCGTATGACGGGTCACGGGTTACGGATCCGCAGCTCCCAGTCAACCAGTTACCAGTTACCAGTTACCACTTACCAAGGATTAACACCAAGACTCAAAGCCCGCCTTTGTGATCCTTTGAATAATCCTTCGTGTTCTTCGTGCTTTCGTGGTTAGCCCGCCGCTCCCCAGTCTCCAGTCCCCATTCTCCAGCCTTCGTTCCTGTCCTCCTTCGTGCCGTACGTGAATGGCCCCTTGACTTGCGCGGTCGGAAAGCCTCTGCTAAGGTCCGAGCAACAAAATAGGTGCGCCAGGGGGACCACCGGAAACATCGAGGAGGGTCCTATGCGCTGGATTCGCCGTGAGGGGGCGACCCTTGTATGGGTCGCTCTCGCCGTTGTCAGCCTGGTCTCCGCCGCCGCTATGCCCTCGCTGGTCGCGGCGGCGCCCAACGCCCGCCCGCTCGCCGCCCCACCCGGCCCCGACCTGCTGATCTACGCCCTCTACTACGACACCTATCTGAGCTTCGAGCCCGACGAGGCCTTCGCCATCATCAACCTCAGTGATTCCTCGGAGGATCTGCAAAGTTGGAGCATAAGCGACGGCGAAGGCAGCGTCACTTTCCCGACTTATTCCCTCGCGCCGAATGAGGTCGTCTGGGCCGCCAAGACCGCATCCGACTTCCAGGCCGAGTTCGGCCACCCGGCCGATTTCGAATACGGCGGCGATTCCGACCCCGCCGTGCCGGACATGAGCGGCGACCCGCCGACGTTCGCCAACGGCGGCGACGAAGTCAAGCTGCTCGATCCCGGCGACAAACCCGCGGATACGCTGGTCTACGAGGGCGGCGCCACCAACACGCAGGGCTGGAAGGGCCCGGCGCTCGAGCCCTACAATCAGGGCTTCTTCGGGCTCGAAGGCCAAATCCTCTACCGGGAGCTCGATGCCAGCACCGGACTTCCCGTACGGGACACCGACCGGCGCGAGGATTGGGCGCAGGCGACCGACGACGACCTCAACGGCAAGAAGGTCCGCTATCCGGGCTGGGACCTGGGGCGTTACTTCTTCACCCTCAACGCCACCGAAAACGCACGCCTCGACGTCCTCGTAGCCCCGGACAACATCTTCGATGCCTACATTGCTGAGGTGAGCGGCGCGACCTCCTCGATCATCGTCGAGGGCTATACCTTTAAGAACGCCCACATCGCCGACGTCTTCGTCGAACGCCTGCAGGCCGGGGTGGATGTCACCGTCCTGCTCGAGGAAGAAGTGGTCAACGGCATTGAGGATCAGGAGAAGTGGATTTGCGAGCAGATCGAGACCAACGGGGGCCAGTGCTGGTTCATGTACAACGACAGCGGCGCCGACGTGCACGACCGCTACACGTACCAGCACGCCAAATTCACCCTCGTCGATGGGACCACCCTGCTGACCGGCTCGGAGAATTTGAACGGCTCCTCGATGCCCGCCGACGACAAGTCCGACGGCACGTTCGGCAATCGCGGCACCTACCTGATCACGGACGCACCGGCCCTGGTGGCCCACGCGCAGGACCTGTGGGCCCACGACTTCGACCCCGCCAACCACAAGGATCTGCGCCGCTGGGACCCCGCCACGGACAGCCCTCCTGCCAGCTTTACGCCCGACTACGGCACGGGCGGCACGGAATACGCGGTCCAATTCCCAACGCCGCTTTCCTTGAACGGCACTTTCGACTTCGAGGTCGTTCAGGCACCGGAGAACGCGCTGCGTGCGAATGACAGCCTGCTGGGCATGGTGGCGCGTGCAGATGCCGGCGACACCGTGCTCGTCGAGCAGCTCTACGACCGCAAGTACTGGGGCCCCTCCACCAGCGATCCAGCCACCGACCCCAATCCGCGCCTGGAGGCCTACATCGACGCCGCCTGGCGCGGCGCCACCGTGCGCATTCTGCTCGATTCCTTCTACAACGACCCCACCAGCCCGCGCGGCAACACCGCCACCTGCGACTACGTCAACACGACCGCCGCCAATGAGAGCCTCGATCTCGAATGCCTGATCGGAAATCCGACTGGAAACGGCATCCATAACAAGATGGTGCTGGTGCACGACGGGACTGACGGCTGGGCCCACATCGGCAGCATCAACGGCTCGGAGAACTCGAGCAAGAACAACCGCGAGATGGCCGTGCAGGTCCGCTCGACGGCGGTCTACGACTACCTGCTGAACGTTTTCGACTACGACTGGCAGGACGCGGGCGGAGCTCCGATCGACCCGGATCCAACCCCCACGCCCACTCCAACGCCTACACCGACCGACACGCCCACCCACACACCTACGCCCACCAATACACCAACACCGACCAACACGCCTACCAACACACCTACGCCCA
>CAZFCJ010000137.1:0-8048 GCA_964517315.1 uncultured Anaerolineaceae bacterium
GAGCAGCGGACTTCTAATCCGCAGGTTCCAGGTTCGACTCCTGGTGGGGGCGCTGGAAGACCTATATGTAGTATAGGTCGCTTGAAAAGCGGGTGCATGGCCCACATGTAAGGGAGGGACTCATGACCCGCTTGACAGTAACCCCCAAGACTGAGCAGCAGATTTCTGATGCAGTAGCCGACTTCTTGCTTGCCAAAGAAGCAAGCAATCGTCGGCCGAGAACCCTCGATTTCTACCGGCACAACCTCTCGGAATTCGCCTCCTGGCTCGCTGAGCAAGGCGTCCAGAAGCTGGAGGAGGTGAATCGTAGGTCGGTCCAGGGATTTCTCATTCACGCCCGTGAGCGGGGCCTGGCGGACGCAACGGTCCACGGTAAGGCGCGAGCGATTAAGGCCTGGTTACGATTTCTTGAACGGGAAGAATGGATCGACCGGGCCCCTCGTTTCGAGATGCCGCGAGTGGAGGAAAAGCGGCCCGAAGTCCTGACCCCGGAAGATGTTCAAACGGTGATTGATGCTTGCCTCTCGCTTCGAGATGAGTGCATCGTTCTGATGCTCGCCGACACTGGACTGCGAGCGAGTGAGCTGCTTTCACTCGACTGGGGGGACGTCAACCTTGAACAGGGCCAAGCTGTCGTGCGCAGGACGAAGAACAGGAAATGGAGGACGGTCCCCTTGGGTGTCCACCTCCGCCGACTCTCCTTGAAATACCGCCAGGAAGTTCCCAGCAATCCCAAGGATCCTCTATGGCCATCCCAGCGAGGCGGTAGGTTAACTTACTGGGGATCACGGCAAGTCTTTCGCAGGTTAAGTAAACGATCCGGTGTTGATGTTGGCGCTCATGATCATCGCCGCTTCTTCGCGACGTGGAGCATCCGCAATGGAATGGGTCTGTTTGCGGTCCAGAGTGTGCTGGGTCACTCTAGCTTGACGATGGTGCGAAAATATGCTGAGATCGCTCAATCAGACTTGAAGCGGAGGCATGACCGAGCGGGGCCAGTAGATCATCTCCTAGGTTGACTTCTGCCTCCGAATTGGGCAAGATTCGGTTAGTAAAGAGAACCGTCCGCGGCGGTTGAGCGCCCGGACGGATGGCCAGCGGCGGATGAGGATCCACTGGCAATGTAAGTTTAGCATATGGCACCATCTTCGTCCGCCGGAGGAGGTGCTTTTAATTTGCGACAACCAAGGTATTCGCTCCGGGTTACGTTAGCTGAAAATCTGAGTGCCTCAGTTGATGAAATTTCCGCTTGGGTAGATAACTTCAATGCCGACCGGAAGGAAAAGCACCCTTCATTGTCCCGGGATCTTGGCCGATTTTTACCGAAAGTAACCATTGATCTCCATCGAGACGGAAGACAATGTCAGGGACCGAATTGAAACTAATCTCTTGCACTCCTTGTCCACCCGCTCTCCTTATCATTTCCGTTAAGAACGGGTAATAGCTTCTCTCCGTAACTCTTCCAGAAGACATGTTTCCACCTCAAAGAATAGGTCGTGCGGCCAAGACTAGCCGTTACATTTCCACGCCTAACACATGAACCAGCGGTTCCCTTCAAAGGGAAATTACAGGCATTTTCAATAACATGCAAAGTAAGTAATTCCATGTAATCAACGGACTTAGCTGCCAATAGGCTTTGCTCATTTGCTACCAGGGTACCAACAGACGGCTGCTGATCGCTCGGCTGTCAGGTCATCCGCCCATTGCCCTCCAATTAGGGGCTGTGGTGGACCGGCCGGATGCTTGCGCACTTCGCTGACCCCTGTCTATACTTGCACGGTATTTACGAGTTGTTCCCATGAGCAATGACCGCCGACTTCGTCACAAAGCATGGATCGGTCGATGGTCATGAGATCCGGCAAAGGAGAATTTACATGCCGCGTTTCCGAAAGCAAAGGAGGCTGCTGCCGCTCACCTTGCTGGTAGCGCTGGCGATGGCCTGTTCTGTGTTCGCACGGGCAGAAAAGGACCCTGATCCGCCGTCACCCATCAGTCCTACGTCAACCACAACTCAGGCGGATACGGAGCCGACGCCGATCGACTGCCAAGGCGCGTCGTTAGCAAAGGAATCCGCTAAGCCGGGGGAGCTCGTGACTCTGCAGGGATTGCCTGCAGGAGTGGAGCCGGGCACGGCCTACGTTTCCTTGGGTCCCTCCGGCGAGGAAACCGAGATCCCGGTGTTGTGGGCCGAAGGCGACTGGGTCCTAATGACGCCGATCCATTCGGACGGGGTCGGTGGGGGTGAGCTCGACCTAACCTTATGGGTGGGCTCTACACGCTGCGGGATCGTGGCCTTGCGTGTGGAACCCATGGAAGTTTCGAACGGCGCCTTCGGGGCCTATGTCGATGCCCTCCAAGAGTACATGGAGCTTACCCGCAGGCTATATGGTGTCACTCGGGAGGAACTCGAGATCGGTGGCGCCGAGCCCCTCCCAAGATATCTGCTCCCGCTGGCCTTTGCTCAGCAGCTGATCCAGGGGCCCGAGGTGCAGAACAACCTTCGCGCGCTCGCCGATGGCACGGCGCCGATTGCACAGGAGGCGGGTTATGATCCGGCTCTGTTTGACGCCATGGTGGTCCAGCTGGGGCTTGAAGAGGAGGTCGCGGCTGAGATCGAGGCCATCCGCCGAGTGTTGGGGGAGACGGCGAGTTCCGGTGCGTTCCGAAGCGCGAGACCTGTGCCGCAGGTGGTCATCGGTAATATTACTACCGCCGCCGAACTAGACCAGGCCATGCGTATGCAGGATGCCTGCGAGGGCCGTCATGAAGGCGCAACCGGCCAGCTTCTCTCCGACGCCGCTAAATCCGCCCGGGCGGTCGCCGGTGGTGTAACAAAGTTGCTTCCCGGAGCCTGGAAGTACGTGGGCAAAGCGGCTGTTGGCGCCACGCTCCTTCCCGGGCTGGCCTGTGAGTTCCTTCTGCCTAGCAGCTTCGCTTCAATGTCGGCCGTGGGATCGATACTGTGGTTTCCCGATGAGTGGGCCGGCGGGCCGGGAGCGGTCACAGGAACCGAGGTAATCGCGGTAGGCCAAGAACTCAACTTCATGGAGAAGGTGGAGGAGCTTACCGATGGGATGGAAGATGCAGACAGACAACAGGAGCTGAGGCAGTTGGCTCGGGATCTCTGCAATCAGTTCGAGGACTGCCGAGAAGATGAACCTGTAATGGGTCCGAAGCAGTATGGACCCATCGATGTGACGGGGCCCGAGTGGACCGAGGCCAGCGCGGTCAACGAAGTGGTGTCTGTGGCTACGACGGGTCCGGTCTTCACCTACAGTCCCCAAGAGATCGGCGTTGGTGGAGTGCGACTGCGCACTCGCGCGGACCGTTTCGGTGAGGCTGCGCCGGCGCAAACCAAACTTGACGTGCGTGTGGCTGATTGCGTAGACACCGGAGTGAAACCACCGGAGGCCAGCTATCAGTTCAGCCTGCCGGACCACCCGATCGTTTGCACTACGCCAATGGGCACAGGTGAAGTGACTGCCCACGGCGGCCAGTACACAGCTCAGTTGTCCTGGTCCGACGCCTACGCCTGCGTAATCCATGTCGACGTTGGGCCCGCGCAGTATTTGGCCGCCCGTGTGTTGGCGACTGAGTCGGTCTCCGTTTACCAAGGTGTGATTTTGGAGGGCGAGACTACCTGCGGTGTGACGATGTCGTGGGACGAGGGTGCACAAAGTTTCCTGGGCGAGCTTCGCTGCTGGGCCGGCGTCGCCGGGCAGTACTGCGAAGGTGACACTAGTTTCAGTATGTCGCCGTAGAGGGTACAAGCCCGGCTGCTAATTAATCCTTTGCCGGTGCTAATGTCAACTACAGGCGAGAATCTGCGCGGCCGAACGCGAGCGGCTGTCGTTCCCGCGAGCGTCGGCCGCAACCAGTCCGCCGGCCGGCGCAAGCCGGCGGACTGGTCCCCCGTTCCGGCGCAGCGCACACCGCGCACACCATGATCTCGCAGTGTTGACCCCCACCACGTTGGTTCTTTGATTAGTAGCTCGTTTCGGTGGTTGCCTTGGGCGGACAAGTGCAGATGGGGAGCCGTGCTCCAGGCTTACCCGGACGATGCGACTATTTGCAGAATCGGTACTTTTGCGGGAGGGTCGAAGAAAGAACCGTTGGCGAAAGGTGGGGGAAGATGAACGAGTCAAACATGAAGTCGGTTGGGATCGACATAGGGGTGACGACGGTGGGGCTTTGGCTAATCGTCGCGGCCTTTACCTACGGGGGAATTCCGTCAAGCCAGGACCTATGGCTCCAACGAGCAGACTTCGGCCAGTTTGTTGCCGAAATGATCCTGATCCCGGTTGCTGCAGCAGCATTCTTTGTGTCCAGAGAGGCTTTGAAGGATGCGTTAGCAAAGCCTGAGCTTCGGCTGCGTTTCCTAGATGCGGACGGGGTTGTGAAGGACGATTACACGGTGTTCGTGCCCGAGGGATTCAATTGGTCGAACGGCGTAACTTTGGCCCTTGAAAACGTGGGGGATGCGATCGCGGTTTGGTGGCAAGTCTCCTTCTACCTGCCGATGGAATTGATTGAGGCCGTGGAAGAAGGGAAGGGGGACCTGTATGTCCGTGACCGAACGCAGGTGAGAATTTCCAACGTTGACACCGTTGGGGATGTGAGACGCTATACGGTCCAGAGTGAAGGCTCATACGCCTGCTTCCCAAGGACGCACGTTGAGATTGCGAAGATCGACGCCTTTCGTGATCCAAACACAGCATTGGAGCCGAAGTACCAAATTCGGTACGAAATCATGACTGAACGCACCAAGCGCGTGTCCGGAAAAATCCCGTTGAAATTTGAAGAGGAGTAGGCCAAAAAACACACAGGGACCCCTCTCAAATCCGCTTAGAACGCCTCCTGACGGGCCGGTTTCGGCGGATGGGGGCAAACGCCCTGCTCCAGCGATTGGAGGCCTGATTTCCGCCGTGTGCCGTGTATAGTCGGGGAACGGAACGGGCCGATTCTGCCGTGTCGTGGCGCAGGCGGCCGCTCAGGCGTTTGAAAAGAGACGACCCCGAGGCGAGGGAGGACACCCTTAATTCCATCGCCCCCCCCGCATACTCCTACCTCTTTAGTACTTTCCGCATACCAATATCAAATTCACCCCTTTGGGTGATTACCGCTTGGACTTTGGGACATAAAGTTGATTTATGGAACTGGGTGAAGATTCACACACGTGAACCTTCACATCAGTCTGTGCACCTTTACAAAGGCGCCTCCTGACTTCCACTCTAGCAAGGACCCATATGGGTCCTTTCGCTTCTTTCAAACAGTCCCAAAGAATTCCGAGATTCCACCGCCCGAGGGCGACGAGGACACCCCGGAGCCGTCCATCGTTAGGCTATTCCAGTTAGCAGGTACGTTAAGCGCGCAGCGATCCCGCGGGTAAGGGGAGCGGGGCCACTGCTTGCCGTTGTTAAGGGCGTCGCCTTGTCGAGGCGCCCCTGCGTTTGTCTTAGGGTGATCTTACTCGGTGAAGGACTAGGCTTCAAGTCGGGGGAGGCCTAGGTCGGCCACGACGCCGGGAACCTCCGCGGCGACCCTGCAGAGCTCCTCGAGGGTCAGGCGGCGGACTGGTACCCCCGCCCGGCGCAGCGCACACCGCTCACTCTCTCATGATCTTGGACTGCTAACGGTACCCACGTAAATCGTTGAGGTTGGTAGGTTGGTGGTGGTTGCCTTGCGCGCTGGAGTGGCTACTCTTGATCACCTTGTTCGGGCATGGCTTCCTCGAATTCCTGGACCAGCTTCTCGCTCTCTATGAAGTTCATCGCCAGCTGAATAAGGGTCTTGAGTTGATCAATGCCCATCTCTTCCCAGATGCGTTTGTAGTGAACCTCATCGTTGCCTAGCCAGGCTGCCCTTTTGGCGACCGCCTGCAACTTCGCATCATCGAGCCGGTTGGCGATGATGCGTCCGAGGTACTCGGTTGCGATCGTCTCATGCTCGCTCTCGTCTTCCTCTTCCGAGATGGCGAAGTCCTTGATTAGGAATTCAAATGCTTTACGGTAACCGGCACCAGCGACATGTTCTAACCCCGCCTGTTCAGCAGCGACCGCTTGAGAGATGATTTCCTTGAACTCAGGAGAGACGTCCTGAATTTGCTGCGGAACCTCGGGATCGACGGGGTCTTGTGGCCGGGAATCATTGAAGACGAAATCAGCTTCACCAACGGAGGTGAAGTGGTAATAGGAAATGAAAAAGGATCTACAAGCCGTTCTAGGACACTGGCTAATCAGCTGGAAACTTCTGTCGTCTACTTGGCCGGCGAATATGGTGACCGGCTCAATTCCGTGGTGGCAAATCGGGCACAGGTCGGGGAACCTATTTATCCTTGCCGTAGATTCGTTGCCGTCGGCGTCTCTGACCTCTTGGTATGCCATTCGCGTTTGCCAATCTTGATCACACGCTAACTAAGTCGATTCTGCCGCCCATGTAAGCTGGACCCAGCTCCATCTGTCAGGGCGTTTCGTAGTCATTCGTCATCACCCGCTTCAGAGCCTCATGCACAGCGCGCTTTAGGTCATCTTCCCCGGACATGGCTGCAGGAGCAAACGCGGCCCACTTCCGGTGGCCCAGCTCGTTCCCCGCCACTTGTTGCATGATCCCGGTTTGCTTGAAGCGATCACTGCCAACCTTACAAAAGATGATTCCTTGGGCTTCAAGTGCTTTGCTTTCTGCCTCGCCAATTGCCATTGTTGACCTCCCCTCGTTTCGACTTGAACAAAGCATACTTCTAAGCTCCCAGTCGCGCAAAAGACTATGGGATTCTCACTGTGGAGAATCTGGAGGTCAAATACCCCGCCCCCTTCATGTAATCGCCCTAGAAGCCGTCATGACAAGCCGGGTTTGGTTGTTCCGGGGAAACTTGTGTCTCCAACGACTGAACGCCGCTTTTCCGCTCCTCGGGGTTGGTAGAACGGGGGGGGAAAGATTGTTGGGGTCTACCTACCAGGACGACTTGCACTCCGCTGGCCCTTTCCATAAACTCTTGCCAGACAAAGGATCGCCGATTTACTCAGGTTGGCGCCATTTTCAGACGTTGCTGTTCTACCCGACGTCCTTGGGGGGAAGATTATGACATTGATTGCCGTTTGCGTCACGGACGACTTCATAATTCAAGTTTCTGACAGGAGAAATGTATGGCTAACCGGGCCTGATGCTGGTAAGCGTGCCAATGAGAATGCGAATAAGGTCGTTGTGTATTGCAACCATATGGCATTCGCGCATAGTGGTCTCGCTCAAATTGACGGGCCCGAACCGACTCCCCACTGGCTCCTAGAGTCCCTTAGAGATTTGACTCACCCGTCAGTGATGGAAGTACTAAACGAAGTTAAGAGAAAGGCAAATAGGGCCTTTCGGAACATTAATCTACCCAAGAGAAAGAAGCGTCACGCATTTGTGCTTGCCGGCTGGACAGACCGGAAAGGCGGACAAGGCTTGATCCCTTTTGTCGCCACAGTCTCAAACGCCCTCACGAGCGATTGGAAGTGGGAGGAAGAGGCTGATGAAAAGTTCAAGGTTGATCCCAGGCCAATCGGCAACGCTTCCAACCCTCAAGTTTTCTGGTTTGGCCAGCCATTCGGTGAGGAGCCGAAGAAACAAGCCCTGCGAGAAATTAAGGCGAAGGCCAAACAGGGAGAAGGCCCTGGGTCCTTGACTCAGACCCTTCATTTGGTGTTTAGGCGAATTGCAGACGAACATTCGACGGTTGGGAAGAACTTGATGGTCATGTCATTCCCTCGTCGCGCTATGAGAAAGGGAGGTGGAATCAGCATACCCGTCACCAACAAATTTCCGGATGACGAAATAGTCGCAAAGTTCCTGTGGGAAGGAGCGAATCCGGGTGAGTACCCTGGCCCGGACCTAATTGGTTGTCATCCTGGGGGGCATCCACTCATGAAAGACATAAGGGTAAGCACCACAATTCCAGGAGGTCTAAAAGGCTGAACTGAGCAGCAGACTTTAGCCTTGCACCCGGCGATGTAAGGTTGGATTTGAACCCGATCGCCCCCATAGCTCAATTGGACAGAGCAGCGGACTTCTAA
>CAZFCJ010000138.1:0-8039 GCA_964517315.1 uncultured Anaerolineaceae bacterium
CGAGCTGTACAACACCTACTTCCGCCACCAATCGCTCGACTACGTCGAGCAGGCCAGGCGGGTGGCGCTGGGGGATTGAGCGGAATCGGTCCCGCTGCCAAGGGGCGCATCGTTAAGCTTGAACACTGCATTCAGAACATATTTAGCATTTTTCCTTAATGTATGGTATATTAAGTGCACAAGTTGAATGGGTTGGAAAAGTCGAGGTGGTTCAAGTGTATCTCGCCGTGATCGGGGATATCGTGCGCTCGCGGGCGAGCGCTGACCGTCGCAGGCTGCAAAACCAGCTTGCCGACGCGCTGTCGCACGTCAACCACGCGTACGACGAGGCTCTCGCCTCCCGCTTCGTCGTCACACTCGGCGATGAATTTCAAGGATTGATGCCGCAAGTGGGACCGATCGTGGCCCTGATGGCCGAACTGCGGGCGACCCTACACCCCGCTGAGCTGCGCTTCGGGCTCGGCGTCGGCGGGCTGGACACCGAGCTGCGATCCGAGGCGATCGGCATGGACGGTCCGTGCTTTCACCGGGCGCGCCGGGCGATCGAGCGCGCCCGTGAGCACGACACGCCGGTCGAGGTCGAAGCCCCGTCCGCGCGGCGCGCCCTGGCCATCTACAGCCTTCTGTACGGCGAGCTCCGCCGGCGCTGGACGGACCGTCAGCGTCAGGTGCACGACCTGTCATCCTCCGGCCTCAGCGGAGGCCGCATCGCCGAACGACTCGGCATCAGCCCCAGTGCAGTGAGTCAGCACCTTAAAGCCGCCGGCCGCGACGCGCTCGTACCGGCCACCCAATTGTGGATCGAGGCGCTGGAGGAATCCTTCAAACCCACAGAGAGCGAGCCGAGCCCTTGATCCGTCTGTACCTGATCACGCTGCTCATCCTGCTAGCCACGGAGTACGGGTTCCAGTCGCGCCAGTCGGCAATGACCGCGTTCCTGGGCCCATGGCGCATCCGGCGCACCCTGTACCGCCTCGCGCTTTGGCTGGCCGCATGGCTGCTGGCCGGCCCGACAACCGCGACCTGGCAGCTGGGTTTCCTGCTGGCCGCCTTCCTGCTGACGGAACTCGCGGTGGTGGTCCTGCGGGCCCGTTTGCGGCGTGACGCCGCCGCCGACAGGTCCCACGGCTCGATCATCACCCACCTGCTCCCAATGGGCCTGGCGGGCGCACCGCCGTTTGCCGCGATCGTTCTCCAGCGGCTCGCCGCCGGTCATCTCACTGCGTTCGTTCCCTTCATTCCCCCCTCTCCTCTCAAAATCCTGGTCGCCTTCACCGCGCTTTGGAGCTGGGGGACCCTGGTCACGGTCAGCGTGATTGATCGAGTCCGGCCCGAATCACTGCCCGAGGACGAGGAGGGCGCGGTCGGCGCCGGCGAGGTGATCGGCGTCCTGGAGCGCCTGATGGCCTTCGTCCTGATTCTGCATCATGCGCCGACCGCCGTGGCGATCGGCATCGCGGCCAAGTCCGCGGTCCGTTTCCCCGAGTTCCGGGACAAGCAGTTCGCCGAATATTTCCTGGTGGGGACGCTGACCTCGATCGGTATCGGGATCGGCGCCGCCGTGCTCACGTTTTTGTAAACCGCCTTCAACCCGGCGATCCATACCGCCTTGACTCCGTGAACCTGATCCCCGAACGCTGGCGCAATCCACCGCCTCCCCTGCGCGCCGCCGAACGTGGCACCTGGGCTCACCACTCGGTCGTCAACCGGCTGCCCGAGATCGGCCGCCGGGTTCTGCACGAGAACGAATTCTCAGCCTCCACAAGGCGACTCATCCAGCACTTGATCGACGAGATTCCCGAGGGTCCAATCCGCCCCATCGAAGATCCCGTCGCCCCAGATGCAGCCGACTGGGAACGCTATGTCGAACCTTACCAGGGCTCCGATTGGCTCGCCCCTCCCTGGTTTTTCGTTGAAACATACTTCTACCGGCGCATCGTGGCCGCCGTCGGCCACTTTCAGGTCCCAGCCGCAGAACGCTCCGACCCATTCCGCGTTCAAAAGGACCGAGGCCTCGAAAGGGTGAACGGAGTCGCGGCCAATGCCTTGAGGCGCGATCAACTCGCAGACAGGCTGCTGGCCGCGTTGTGGGGCAACCAGGCCGACCTGAGCCTGTGGCCGGAAGGGACCGACGACCGTGACGGCACTCCGAAGCCCGCCGCCGAGCGCATCTTGGTGGACCAGCGGGAGGATATCGTCCGCCATCTTCAAAGTGGAGTCAGGTCGATCCAGCGGGTCGATCTCGCCCTCGACAACGCGGGGTCCGAACTGGCGGCGGATCTTTGCCTAACCCAGGCGCTGCTGGAAAGGTTTCCCGGCGTCGAGATCCATCTCCACGCCAAAGCTCATCCGACCTTCGTTTCCGACGCCACGGTTCACGACGTCGAACGCACCATTCGCCATTTCAGTAACACTGCCGACCGTTCAATTCGGTCCCTTGGGCGGCGCCTCCTGTACGGCCTGGAGTCCGGCCGACTGCACCTGCGAGCCCCCTTCTTCTGGACCTCCCCACGCCCAGGATGGGAGATGCCGGAATCGCTGAAGCGCGATTTAACCGGCTCGGCGCTGCTGCTCAGCAAGGGCGACGCCAATTACCGCAGGCTGTTGGGCGACCGCCAGTGGGAGCCGACGACGCCGATCGACGAAATTCTTTCCTACGCACCAGCCCCTGTGGCCGCGCTGCGCAGTCTGAAGTCCGATGTCGTCGCCGGTCTCAGCAGGCCAACCCTGGAGCACGCTGCCCGCGCAGACCGAGATTGGATGACCAACGGGCGCTGGGCTTTGGTCCAATTCATTCTTCCCCGACATCGGAACCGTGGAGGCGACTGAATTCTGCAGCTGCAAATAGCCCCGCGGTCAAATTGCCCTCCCATTGCGCCTGTGTTAGATTCATGACACCTTTAGAAGAGATGGGCATCAAGTGGACGGAGAGTTTATGCCTCCTACCCCTAAACAAACCATCGAGCCCTCGTTCATCCAAGATTTGAACTGTCCAATATGCGGCAAAGACATGCTGCGTCTCAAATCGATGCAGCGCTACCCCGATTACGTCACCTGCACAAACTGCCACGCCCAGTTCGTCGCCGAGGAAGGTGGAGAGCGGGTGATGTACGGGGAGATTCCGGCCTCCTACCCGCGCACCCGCCGCTTCGCGTTGCAGCAGTGGGCCTGGCCCGAGGCCATCGCCCGGCGTGCCGCCGAAGAGCGCAGCGAGCTCGCCGCGGAGACACCGTCCCGGCCCTCCCCTGAATCCGATGCGGCACAGCCCCAGGAGCCCGTCGCGCCGGAGGTTCCTGATGAGGCCCTGACCGGTGAGGAACGCCAGCCGCCGGGCATCGAGGACCGGGCGCCGGCGCCGCCGGACGAGGAATCCCGCACAGAAGCCCCGCAGGAGCCAACCGCTTCAGCGGAGGCTGAGCCCACATTCGAGGAGCCCGAACTCCCCCAGCAGCCGGCTGCAAAAGAGCCCACCGCGCCGCCCCCTGAGCCCACCCCTCCAGCTGCCCCAGAACCCGCGGCCGAGGAACCCGAGGCGCCCGGGCCGCCAGGGTTCGAAGCCGAGCCCACCGAGCCCTCCATCACGGAGCAGCCCGCGGCGGAGGAGCCCGCGTTTGAGCCCGACATGGGGCCTCAGCCCTGGCAGCCGCCGGAAGAGACCGAGGCGGAGCCGCATGAACCGGCCATCTCCCCAGAGAGCCAGGCCGAGGAGGAGGACTGGCTGCCTCCATTCGGCGAGGCGTCGGAAGAAGAAGAGGCGCAAGACCTTCCCGAGGACTTTGAGCCCGCTCCCGAAATGCCGGACTGGCTCAGCCAGCAGGAGTCCGAGCCGGCGGCTGAGACCGAGTTCGAGCCCAGCCAAGCTCCCCCCGAAGAGGAGCGTGAGGAAGACGAGGACATGGCCGCGGCGCTCTGGGAAGAAAGGGGCGCTGACCCCCTACATGAAGACCCCGCTCGCGCCGAGCCCGAGCCGGCCGAAGAAAATCAATTTGCTTCGGAGTTCATGGCCGAGTTGGAGGCCCAGACGGCCGAGGAACCCCAGGAAGCGGATCTCGGCGCCCAGACCCCGGAAGAACCGGCGGGCAAGGAATACAGCCAAGAAGAACTGGCCGCCATGTATTGGACGGGCGAGGCGCACCCCGAGACCGAGACAACGAGGCAGGAGCCCTCGGCTGCGCCGACCACGGAGCCCGGATTGGAGCGCCCGGAAAGCGATGACGCGCCGCAAGAGTCCACCCCCCATCGTGAGCCCATAGAGCCCGAGCCCGGTGTTCGCCACCGGGTGGTGCTCAAGACCAGCCAGCCGAACCTGCCCACGGATATGTGCGGCCACTGCACACAGACCCCCCCGGTCGCCAAGTTGCCCGTGAGGACGACTCTGTACCGTGGCACGGGGGTGGGCGAGCGGCAGACGGCAGTCTTCCGGGTGCCCATTTGCGCCGATTGCCGCGACCGCATCAACGCCCACAGCGACGAGCGACAGACCGCTCAACTCCAAGCCCACTTAATCTCAGTGCTGGTCGCCCTGGTGCTCGTCGTGGGCGCGCTGGCGTTTCGAGTGGTCGACTTCCGGAACAGGGTGTTCGTCGACCTCACGATCTTAGCCGTGCTCGCGCTGATGGGCTATGTCGTTCCAGTGGCGATTCTGCTCCTCCGAGCCAGCCGCTACCCCAAGCCGCCGGACGCCCGCTACGTCGCCTCCACCCTGCGGATCCCGAGCGACACGGAGGGCCTGGAAACGGCCTACGAATGGCGGAGCCCGGAGTACGCGGCCCACTTCCTACAGTCCAACCGCGAGACCGCCACGGGCGGGGTGACGCAAGTAAAAGAGCGACAGTACGAGTCGCACGAGGTCGAGCAGCCCGCCCAATAGCCGGGAACCCGGGCATCTCCCAACGCGCCGCACATTTCTACTTTGATGGCACGACCCCGGGGGAGGCCACCGGTCGACTGCGAGCCACCGGCTGCGACGGCGAAATAGCCCCGCTCAAGCGGCGCCCCCACCGAATGCACATGCGAAGATGGGCCCATTGAGCCCCCCCGACGGGCTGGTGCAATTCCATCTGCTCCGCCGATCGCCTCGTATGACGAAATGCGGGCCAGCGGCTGGACCAGCGACGACCTGAGGCCGCCCGCCCACAGGTGGCCCATGCCTTGGCCGTCCGCTTCCCCCATGGCGCGCCAAGGGCCATGACTCGCCCCCGCGCATCGCCCAGCTATGCGCTTCTCGCACGCGCGCGAATCCGACAAGCCTGGGCTCCCAGCTGGGCGGTTATAATTGAAGTTTGCGCTACCGTTATTTGACGTCACACAGGTGGTCATGTCGCAAGAGAACATCACGATCGCAGGTGCCCGCGAGCACAACCTCAAAGACATTAGCCTGGAGATCCCGCGCGACCAGCTGGTCGTGATCTCCGGGTTGTCCGGTTCCGGGAAATCCTCACTGGCGTTCGACACCATTTTCGCCGAAGGTCAACGCCGCTATGTCGAGTCGCT
Organism: uncultured Anaerolineaceae bacterium; assembly: GCA_964517315.1. GTDB lineage: Bacteria > Chloroflexota > Anaerolineae > Anaerolineales > E44-bin32 > DASWJQ01. The sequence goes on from CAZFCJ010000138.1 coordinate 5,494, forward strand.
CTCCGCCTACGCCCGTCAGTTCCTGGGCCAACTGGACAAGCCGGATGTCGATTACATCGAGGGGCTCTCCCCGGCGATTTCGATCGACCAGCGGGGAGTTTCGCACAACCCTCGGTCCACGGTCGGCACGGTGACTGAGGTCTACGATTACCTGCGCTTGCTGTTCGCCCGCGTCGGCATCCCGCACTGCCCGATCTGCGGCCGCGAGGTCAAGCAGCAGTCAGCCCAGGAGATCGTGGAGGCGATCGAGGAGCTGCCCGAGGACAGCCGGCTGATGATCCTGGCGCCGCTCGTGCGTGACCGCAAGGGCACCCACAAAGGCGTCTTGAAGGAAATCCGCAAATCCGGTTTTGTGCGGGTGCGCGTCGACGGCGAGGTGCGCTCGGTCGAAGAGGAATTCGACCTGGACCGCTACAAGAACCACACCATCGAAATTGTCGTCGACCGGCTGGTGCTGCGGGCCCACGAGGACGACGAGGCGGCCGAGGGCTTCCGGACCCGACTGACAGACTCGGTCGAAACGGCACTCCGCTGGGGAGACGGCTCACTGATCGTCGTCGACGTGACCGGCGACGAGCCCGAGGATATCCCCTTCTCCGAGGACCTGGCCTGCCCCGAGCACGGGACCACGCTCTCAGAAATTGAGCCGCGCACGTTTTCATTCAACACGCCGCACGGCGCGTGTCCGGAGTGCCAGGGGTTGGGCACCAAACTCGAGATCGACCCCGATCGCATCATCCCCAACCCGACCATGTCGCTCGCCGACGGCGCGGTCAACGCGCTGGAATGGTCGGCCCGGCGCGCCGACCGGCGCAGTTATTACTGGCAGATCGTCGAGGCCGTAGCTGACCAATTCGACATCGACCTGGAGGCGCCGGTCAGGACGCTGCCCCAGGAAAAGCTGGATTTGATCCTGTACGGCACCAACGGCCAGGAGGTCGAGGTGCACTACGAGGGAAGCAGCGGACGCAAGGCTGACTACAAGACCTCATTCGAGGGGGTCATCGGCAACCTCGAGCGCCGCTACAAGGAAACCAGCTCGAATTATGTGCGCGGCAAGATCCAAGAGTACATGACCGAGCGCCCATGCCCTGCTTGTGAGGGAGGTCGTCTCCGGCCAGAAGCGCTGGCCGTCACCATCGACGAGACGGACATCATCGAAGTCACCCGCTGGCCAGTAGCCCAGAGCTCGCGCTGGATCGAGCGACTTCAAGGCGACGAAACTCCGCTCAACCCGCGCGATCGAGCCATCGCCGATCGAGTGCTGCGAGAGGTCCACGACCGCTTGAGCTTTCTGGAGAACGTGGGCCTCGAGTACCTCACCCTGGATCGTTCGGCCTCCACCCTCTCCGGCGGGGAGGCGCAGCGCATCCGCCTGGCGACCCAGATCGGCTCGCGCCTGATGGGCGTGCTGTACGTGCTCGACGAGCCCTCCATCGGCCTGCATCCGCGCGACAACGCGCGCCTGATCCGCACATTGGAAGGCATGCGCGACCTGGGGAACACGGTGCTCGTCGTCGAACACGACGAAGCCACGCTGCGGGCCGCCGATTGGATCATTGACCTGGGACCAGGGGCCGGCGAGCGCGGCGGGCGCGTCGTCGCCGAAGGCCGTGTGGAGGCCATCGTGAAGGTCGACGAATCGGTGACCGGCCAATTCCTGTCCGGCCAGCTGGAGATCCCCACGCCCGAGGAGCGCCGGCCGGGCAATGGTCAGGCCCTCACCGTCGTGGGGGCCCGTGAGCACAACCTCAAGGACATCGACGTGCGCATCCCGCTCGGTAAATTCGTCTGTATCACCGGCGTCTCCGGTTCGGGTAAGTCCACATTGATGGTCGAAGTGCTGTACAAGGCGCTGGCCAACGTTCTGCAGGGTTCGCGCGAGCTGGCCGGCGATCACGACCGCATCGAGGGCATCGACCACATCGACAAGGTGATCAACATCGACCAAAGCCCGATCGGCCGCACTCCCCGCTCCAACCCGGCCACCTACACCGGCGTCTTCGATCACATCCGGGACCTGTACGCCGAGCTGCCCGAATCCAAGGTGCGCGGCTACAAGAAGGGCCGCTTCTCGTTCAACGTGCGCGGCGGGCGCTGTGAGGCCTGCTCCGGGCAGGGCCAGCTCAAGATCGAGATGCACTTTCTGCCCGACATTTACGTGCCTTGCGAGGTGTGCGGCGGCGCGCGTTACAACCGGGAAACGCTTCAAATCCGATTCAAGGGCAAGACCATCGCCGACGTGCTCGACACCACGATCGACGAGGCGGTCGAGTTCTTCAGCGCCTTCGAACCGATTAAGCGCCGGCTGGAGACGCTGCAGGCGGTCGGACTGGGTTACCTGAAGATCGGCCAACCGGCCCCGACGCTGTCCGGCGGCGAGGCCCAGCGGGTCAAGCTGTCGCGTGAGCTGTCCAAGATCGCCACGGGAGACACGCTGTACGTGCTCGACGAGCCCTCCGTCGGCCTGCACGCCGCCGACGTGCACAAACTGATCGACGTGCTCCAGGCCCTGGTCGATCAGGGCAACACCGTGATCATCATCG
>CAZFCJ010000139.1:0-7906 GCA_964517315.1 uncultured Anaerolineaceae bacterium
GACGTTTAGATACTCCGCTGAGCCGCGGATGCGCAGGTCGAGGACTGCGTTGGGGTGGTTGATCGTGTTCTGGACTGCATCCAGATAGTCCTCCGCTCCTTCGCGATCGAAGCCGGCATCGACCCACATGTCCACATCTTCGAATTGGCTGAATCGAGATGGGTTGATTCCCGTGTCAGGCATGACTGCCAGTTGTTTGACCATCTCGGGCCGCGCCATGAAGGCCGCGAAGTCCAGCGCTGCCTCCTTCACGTCGCTCTCGGCTGAGACACCGATGATCCAGCCGCCAAAGGCGATGAACGGTGCAACGTTCTCTTCTTCGACCCATTCGCCCGCCTCGTAGTCCCAGTAGCGGTCGCCACCGGGCAGCACACCGAAGCCTGTATCCCCGGCGATGACGGAGGCCTCAGGATTGTAGGAGATCGGGCCGACGTCGCCCCAATCGATGTTGAGCACCGACACGCCCGCAGGGAACTGCACACGAGTATCGGCTACATCCCACTGAAGCTGCTCAGGCGGTCCCAAGTCGCGGGACCTTTTGTAATCTTCCAGAGCCTGAACCCATCCGGGATTATTGACCTGGGGAGTCATGTCGTCACAGCTGAAGAAGAAACAGGGGTTACCCGGCACTTTCCCATAGCCGGCTGCGTGGGACAAGAACACCCAGTAGCTCTGAGCATCACGCCGCATCGCTTCAGCAACCCCGAATATCTCGTGGGTTTCGCCAGCCGTCTCAACTTCACGACCGTTGAAGAACTCAGCGATGTCGTAATACTCCGACCAGGTCGTCGGTTCGCCCAGCGGGTAGCCGTATTCAGCCTCGAATTCGGCTGCATGGGGTGTGTCGGGCCCTACCAGGTCCTTGCGATAGTAGAGCATATGGGCATCGCCGTCATAGGGGAGGGCATAGACCGTGCCTCCCCAAGCCGTGATCCGCTCTCCGTACAGCGGAATGATGTCGTCGGGCTCGATCGAGTCGAGGACGTCTTGGGGAATAGGCTCCAGGTAGCCCGGCGCCATGAAGTCGCCTGCCCAGTCCGCCGGGAAGATGAGCATATCGTAGTCAATGGATCCAGTCTCGTAGGAAAGGATCATCTTCTCGTATAGCTCACCAAAGGCAAACTGTTGAAGCTCCACCTCCGCGCCGGTCATTCCTTCCCATTCCGGGGCGAAGTCCTCGACTGGACCGCCAATCGAGTATCCCGTCTGTGTTGCGACCACGACTTTCTGCCCTTCGAAGGGTAGCTCTTCCCCCGGAGCTTCTTCCGCTTCCTCTTCTGGGGCTTCGGCTTCTACCTCCGTTTCAGGGGCTTCCCCTTCTGGTGCAGGTGCTTCAGTTGCCGGCTGACAAGCGGCCAGCAGAAGTGAAGCAATTACTGCAAACAGGAACGCGTGATGAATCGTTCGCCTGCTAAACATCTCTCTTTTCACTCCTTCTTGGATATTGCAATTTCGATTCCGCGGGTGACCATCTATATGCGCCGCAGCTTCACCTCCTCTCTCTTTTCACATACCCTATAATTTCATCCGTCGTCACCATCACTGTGCCTCTCTACCATCAGAGCTGGCACCTTGCTTTAAGCTTTTACTCGCCTCGCACCTTTCGGACCACCGCTACCGCTTCAGCTGCCAGTCGGGTGATCTCGTCGAACTTCGCGGCTGAGATCAGGTTGGCCTTGGCCAGCCAGCTTCCCCCGTAGCAGTGGACGCTCGGGAGCGTCAGATATTCGGCCAGATTATTCTGACTAATGCCTCCCGTGGGGATGAACTTGACCCCGACGTAGGGAGCCGAGATGGCTTTCAGCATCTTGAGACCTCCCAGTGCCTCGGCGGGAAAGAACTTGAGAAGTTCTAAGCCAGCGTCTAACGCCATGTCGATTTCAGTTGGCGTGGTCACGCCAGGGGTGATCGGCACCTCGTTCTGCTGGCACGAGGACACGACCTTGGGGTTGAATCCGGGTGATACGACAAAACTTGCACCTGCGGAAACCGCCCGATCGGCCTGATCGACCGTCAGAACCGTCCCCGCACCCAGAACCAACTCGGGCAGAGCAGAGGAGATGTTTTTGATCGCATCCTCCGCTGCCTCGGTGCGGAAGGTGATCTCGGCGCAGGGAAGGCCACCCGCTACCAATGCTCGACCAAGGTCGACGGCATCCTCGGAATGCTCGATGCGGACGACCGGCACCGCGCCCAATTCGCCCAACTTCTCAAGAACGGCTTTCACTGCATCGCTCCTCGTCTCGGTTGTCCATCGTGACCGCTGCGTCAGCGGGACACACGCCCTGACGCATCACCCTCTATCAACTTCTCAACCTCGGCCACGGTCACGAGGTTGAAGTCGCCGGGAATTGAGTGTTTGAGGCAGGAGGCAGCCACAGCAAAGTCCAAGACGGTCTGCCAAGCGTCACCGTACGTACGGAGTGCATAGATCAGGGCGCCCATAAATGAATCGCCGCCCCCCACACGGTCCACGATGTGTGTGACCTCATAGGTAGGACCGACGTAGAAATCTCCCTCGGCTCCCGGGCTCCGCTCGGAGCGGACCCACAGGACCCCGGACCAGGTGTTGTGGCTGGCCGAGATCGAGCTGCGCAGGGTAACGGCAATGGTGTTCAAGTCCGGAAATCGTTTGGCCAGTTGATCGCACACATATTCGTATTTGTCGGCTTCCAGCTGGCCTCTGGTTACGTCTGTATCGGGTGCACTTATGCCGAAGATCTTGTTAGCGTCTTCTTTGCTGCCGATCGCCACGTCGCAGTGGCGAACCAAGTCTGGCATCACCTCCGATGGAGTCTTGCCCCAATTCCAGAGCTTGCTCCGGAAGTTCAGATCGCACGATACGGTCAGGCCCATCTTCTTGGCGACTTCAACCGCCTCCAGACATACGTCGGCAGTCCCGGCTGAAATAGCAGGGGTGATCCCGGTCCAGTGAAACCAATCGGCGTCGGCGAAGGCCAGCTGCCAGTCGATCATCCCGCGCTTGATGGTGGCGATGGCCGAATTGGCCCGATCGTAGATCACCTTGCTGCCGCGTTGCATCGCGCCCAGCTCAAGGAAGTAGATGCCCAGTCGCTCCCCACCGCGTACAATCTTGCCAACGCCCACTCCGTGTTGCCGCAGGAATTGAATGCAGGCATCGCCAAGATCGTTTTCGGGCAGACGGGTGACATAGTCCACCGGCACACCAAAGTTCGCCAGGGACACCGCCACATTGGCCTCGCCGCCCCCGTAGATCACATCGAACTTTTGAGCTTGTGCAAAGCGCCTGTGAGCTGGCGGTGACAAGCGCATCATGATCTCGCCGAAGGTAACTACTTTGTTAGGCATGGCCCGAGCCTACGAGTTGCCTGGATCCACCTGCCGGTTGCGAACACATCAACCCCGTATGTCATAGGCCGCCAATCATTGGAGTGTGCGGCGGATGCTTGTCCAGTCTACGTGCGCCTCCTTATTGCTCTGCCATCATGTCGTAGACCGGCACCAGCGCGTGATACGCGGCTTCAAAGGTGGGGAAGATTTGATCATAAGTCTCTTGGGCGCCTGGATCAGGTTCAATGATCTCGGTCACGGGATTCATGGTCTCAATCATTGAGAAATCAGGATACAGACCTACGCTCACCCCGCCGGTCAGCGCTGCTCCCATCGAGGTCGCTTCCTCAAGTACCGCCAAGCGGTGCACCGGCATGCCATAAACGTTGGCCATGATCCGGTTCCAGGATCGTCCCTGGGCGCCGCCACCAATCAGGCGCATGGCTTCGAATTGCGGGCCCTGGGAGCGCAATGCCTCGAGGATCACGCGCAAGTTCATGGTGACGCCCTCTAAAACAGCTCGTATCATGTCGGCCCGGGTATGCCGCATCGTCAGCCCCAGAAAGGCTCCCCGTGCACGTGGATTCCAACGTGGACTCCGCTCGCCAAGTAGATAGGGTAAGAAGATGAGTCCGTTGGCGCCAATAGGTGATCTCTCCGCTTCCAGGTTCATCAAGTCATACGGGTTGAGGCCAAGGCTGTCGGCGGCCCGCACCTCGACGGGGCATATCTGGTCACGCGTCCATTGGTACGAGGCACCTGCAGCCTGCATCGTCCCTGTGGGCATAAACATGCCCGGAACGACGTGCCCGAAGGTGAAGGTCGTTTGATCGGGGTCATAAATTGGTTTCTTAGCCGCCAACGCGATCCAGGAGGAGGAGCCGATGTAGTTGTACGCCACGCCTTCTCCCACCACGCCTGCGCCAGCGGCAGCGCACGCGCCATCCCCACCCCCAATGACGACCGGCGTCCCGGCCGCCAGGCCGACCTCGTCCGCGATTTCGGGCAAGACTTCGCCTACGACTTCAGTCGACTGTTTTAGGTCGGGCAGCTTGGCTGGATCTAGATCGACCGCCTCGAGGATCCGTTCGGACCACGTCCCGTTCTCCAGATCATATAGATTCATGCTTGATGCGTCCGAAGGGTCAGTGACGAAGACCCCTGTCAGCCGGGCCACGATGGCGTCTTTCGCCTGAACAAACTTGTGGGCTGCAGCGTGGACCTCGGGTTGATGATCGCGTACCCAGAGAATCTTACATAATGAGTATGAGGCACTGAGACGGTGCCCGGTGATGCGATAGACATCTTTCGGGGATACGCGATCCCTCACCCAACGTTGCTGATCCCCCGAACGATGGTCAGCCCAGATGATTGCTTTGCGGAGTGGCTGGGCCTCCTTGTCCAGCGGGACACAACCAAGCATCTGCCCACTAAAGACAATACCGGCCAATTCATCGGGCCGAATCTCGGACGCCTTTATTAACTCATGGGTCGAATCGCAGACAGCGCGCCACCAATTCTCAGGATCTTGTTCAGCCCAGCCGGGTTGGGCATACGTGGTTTCGTAGCCGTGAAAGGCGCTGCTCACTAGCGCGCCCTCCTTGTCGTAAAGTGCTGCCTTATTGCCGGTGGTGCCTAGGTCATGAGCGAGAATGTAGTCATTCATTCTTCACCGCCGTGCGGGGTTTCGGTTTGATGAAACACCAAGATCCCCGTTGACGCTCGCATCAATCCGGTTCGCGCTTGCGTGTATATCTGGCAATAAAATCGTAGGGTGAAGGCGTTGGGATTGAGCTCGCTTCATTGAGCGTCGCCACTTCTTCTGGAGAGAGCTCCCAGCCCACACCTCCCAAGTTCTCCTCCAATTGTTCCGGCGTTCGGGCGCCAAGGATCGGGGCGGTCACCCCGGGTTGCTGCAACAGCCAGTTAATAGCGATTTGGGCCTGCGTCTTTCCGAGCGATTTTGCGATTTCGTTCAGAGCATCGATAATTCGCCACGTACGCTCGCTTTCGCGCTGGTCTGGCTGATCGTCCCAGCGATCCCCTCGGTCTACGCGGCTACCCGGCGGGGGTGGTTGCCCGCGTTGATACTTGCCGGTCAACCAGCCGCCCGCCAAAGGGGACCAAGCGATCACACCAATCCCCTCGTCCCTGCAGAGCGGCAACAGCTCCCACTCGGTGCTTCGAACAAGCAAGCTATATTCAGGCTGCAGACAATCAAAGCGCGCCCAGCCATTCATTTCGCTGAGCATAATGGATCGGGTCAATTGAGAAGGTGTGTAGTTTGAGGCTCCGATATAATGGACTTTACCCGTGCGCACTAAGTCATCCAGAGTCCTCAGCGTCTCATCAAGCGGGGTAGAGGCATCCCAGCAATGCATCTGGTAAAGGTCGATGTAATCCGTCTGCAGACGACTGAGGCTCAAATCGACTTGCTCGAGAATGTGCTTTCGGGTTAGGCCGGAATCATTGGGGCCTTCTCCGGCGGGAAAAAAGACCTTGGTAGCAATGACAAGATCGGAGCGATTACCGCGACTCTGGAGCCAGTTACCTACGATCGTCTCCGACTGGCCCTCATTGTAGATATTGGAGGTATCAAAGAAATTCCCTCCGGCATCGACGTAACGGTCAGCAAGATCGAACGCGGTCGCTTCGTCCGCACCCCAACCGAAGGTTTGGGTTCCAAGGCAAAGTTCCGAGACCTTCAGCCCAGTTCTTCCCATGAATCGATATTGCATTCGATGCTCCTTTGTGAACTTCTATGACCGTTTCGCGGACAGCAGACTCTTTCCTTTCGGAGACTGCGTGACCGGACCGTAGCCGAGGGCCGCGGAGATACGCTCTGCAGTTGCAACAACTTCCGAGGCCAGGGAACTGCCCTTTAGCCGCTCTGGCATGCGGGCGTCCGGGCCGGAAATACTGATCGCGGCGACAACGCTTCCACTTCTATTCCTGATGGGTGCAGCCACACATCGAACACTTTCCTCGAATTCGCCATTGTCAACAGCATAATTTTGGGAGCGAATTTCCCGCAATGACTGCAGGAATGTTTCGACATCCGTGATTGTGGTATCAGTCAACTTTATTAGGCCACCATTCTGGATCCAACGGCGAATTTTTTCCTCCGGGAGGAACGCTGCCATAGCTTTCCCCAGTGCCGTACCGTGCAACGGAGCTGTGCTCCCTATGCGCGAGATCATTAGGCCGATGGCGTGATGCGCAGGCAGTTTCTCCAGATATACAACCCGAAGAGCGTCGTCGAGAACGCCCAGGTGAACGGTTTCCTGAACCTGATCGCGTAACTCTTTGAGAAATGGGCGCGCTTGTTGGACCAGTTCGAGCCTCTCTTCGACCAAGGCGCCAAAGCGAATCATTTTGAGCCCCAGCCAATAACCTTCTTCTGTCTGAATGAGATATTGCCCTTGCAACAGATTGACTACCACGCGATATGCCGTCGATTTGGGGAGACCAGTTTGCTCAGAGATCTCTTCTAGCGTGAGGGGGGCTCCAGTCTCCAGCAACGTGTCCAGCACCTCCAGGCCTCGCTGTAGAGCTTGGATCGTGTAATCCTGCCGATTGGGTTCCTTGTGAGGTTTCATCAGATAAAACTCCAATTTCACTCCATATAACATCATAGCAGACCCTCTTTTGTCGATCAAATGAAGGCGCATGCTGACACGGAAATTACAAGGATGGGACGTGCACCCCATTCATTGCACACTTTTCAGCAGCTGGAATTGTGACCCCACGACCCGTGCCACTGCGTCATGACGAACACCCTTGGTGAGCGGTTTCCAATGTTTGAGGGACGTCTGTCCTCGTTGTAGTGGTCCATCCTTTCTGCCACGGGGGATCAGCTCCTCGGCCGCACGGCGGTCAGCTGTCTTACCGACGAGTTGCCGCGAGTTCGGTGTCCCGGACCATTGTGGGCCGACTACGAGGCATTCTGCGAACAGATCCTGCCCGATTTCGAGGTCGAGTACCTGTTTCTGGTTGGAAACGGGTTAGGTCAAGGGCCGGTGTCGAAAGTCCCTATGGAAGAAGCAAACGGACGGTCCGCAACATCAAACGAAGCCTGCCGCGTCGTTAGTGTGCCCACCATTGGGCGGAACAGGAGGAGCCGAGCCTTGGGTTTCAGGATGAAGACCATGGGAGGTGAATAACCTGGATGACCAGCCCCGAAGAAACTCCCGAAAGAGGGCGCGGAGCGTCCAGAAGGTGACGGCGAGAAATGGGGAGACTCTCTCCGGCCCGATGGCCTATGAAAGTCCCTGGAAGGACTCTGTCCTATAACTGGCAAAGACCCGGGAAACTGCGGGGATGAGCGCCGGGCCTACTGCCGCTCAACACTACCGCGCCAGCCCCCTACCCGACCACAACTTCTTTGGACGGCGCTTGCGTCCATTTGTTTGTCGAATCCAATTCTCGGGTAAAATTGCCGTGTTAGCAGCATCATGCAGCCGCCGAGGCTCCAATCAACCGAAACTCTCCAGGCCACCCTCAGAAGCCCAGCCTGACGATCTAAGGCCCCCCTTTTAGGGTTAGATCTCACACCGCGCCTGGCGGCGCGGCACTGTGTAACCTGAAGGTCGCC
>CAZFCJ010000140.1:0-7845 GCA_964517315.1 uncultured Anaerolineaceae bacterium
GGTGGCCCGGCAGTTCGGCAAGCCGGCGGTAGTCGGGGTCTCTGAGCTGGATCTCGACCTGCCCGGCCGCAAGATGACGGTCGACGGCAACATCATTAAGGAGGGGGATTGGATGTCCATTGATGGCAGCGAGGGCGAGGTGTTCATCGGTCAGTTGGACACGATCGTGCCGGACATCAACGATCCCTACCTGATCAAGTTGCTCTCGTGGGCCGATGAGTTCCGTGTGCTGGGGGTGTGGGCCAATGCGGACTATCCGCGCGATGCGCAGCGGGCTCGCGATTACGGCGCGCAAGGGATCGGCCTCACCCGCACGGAGCACATGTTCTTCGAGGCCGAGCGCCTGCCGATTATGCAGCAGATGATTCTGGCCGACAGTGAAGAAGAGCGCCAGGATGCCTTGGACAAGCTACTCCCCTTCCAGCGGGAGGATTTCGAAGGATTGTTCAGGGTCATGGACGGCCTGCCGGTGATTATCCGGCTGATCGATCCGCCGCTGCACGAGTTCCTGCCCAGCCATGACGAGCTGCTGACCGAGGTGGCGACGATGAGGGCCAAAGGTCAAGAGGGCGAAGAGCTGCGGGAGAAGGAACGTTTGCTGGCCACGGTCGAGGCGATGCGTGAGGCCAATCCGATGCTCGGGCTGCGCGGAGTCCGCCTTGGCATCCACCGCCCCGGCGTTACCAAGATGCAGGTGCGGGCCATCCTGGAGGCCGCGGTCAACGTCGCTGGGGAAGGAGTCGATGTCCAACCGAAAATCATGATCCCGCTGACCAGCCATGTGAATGAGCTGCGCGTGCAGCAGGCGGAGCTGGAGGCTGTAGCTGAGGAGGTCACGGAGGCCGAAGGCGTGGAGGTCGATTACAAATTCGGCACGATGATTGAGATCCCGCGCGCCGCGCTTACGGCGAGCGAGATCGCCGAGTACGCTGAGTTCTTCTCCTTCGGCACCAACGATCTCACCCAAACGACCTACGGGATCAGCCGCGACGACGCCGAAGCGGGGTTCCTCATCGAATACATGGAGAAAGGCATTCTGCCCGCCAACCCGTTTGCCACAATCGACGCGGCCGGGGTGGGGCGCTTGATGGAAATCGCCACCAACGAGGGCCGTGAGACACGGCCCAGCCTGGAGGTCGGGATTTGCGGTGAGCACGGCGGAGATCCGGAATCCATCCGCCTGTGCCACAGGATCGGTCTGGATTATGTGAGCTGTTCTCCGTTCCGGGTGCCGATCGCCCGGCTTGCCGCGGCTCACGCCGCGCTGGAGTCATAGGCACAACCAGGCCGACTGTCGGTTTTTTCCTTCCCAAGGGCGCACCGTTCGAGCGGTGCGCCCTTCCTGCACTGAGTGGGGTGGGGGACGGATGCAATGACAGCAAGGAAAACACAGGGTCTGATGGAACGCAGTCTACCGGCCCCATTTTCTCGCTTGAGGATCGGCGATGCAGGGCTGATGGCGGTCGGGGGCCTGGGGCTGTTGCTGCGGCTGCGCAGATACCTGTTCGCCCGTTCCCTCTGGCTGGACGAAGCGGCCCTGGCAGTCAACATCCTCGAGAGAGATCCACTGGCCCTGACTGGACCGCTCGAGTTCGGGCAGGTGGCGCCCTACGGCTTCATGCTGCTGACCAAGGGCATCGCAGCCGTGTTGGGTCCCTCCGAGCTGGCGCTGCGCCTGGTACCGTTTCTGGCGGGCGTCGGTTCGATGATCCTGCTGGCTGTTCTGCTGCGTCGCCTCGTCTCACCCCTGGCCTCCCTTCTGGGCCTGGCCGTCCTGGCAGTCTCGCCGCCGCAGATCAAATACGCCGCGGAGCTGAAGCCGTACGCCACCGACGTCGCCGTGGCACTGGTCCTTCTGCTGTTATTGCTGCAGCGTGAACGACGGGAAAACGGCGGAACCACGCGCAGGACGTGGTTGCTGATCGGGGTCGGCGCCGTCTGGCTCTCGTACCCCTCCGTTTTCGTCTTGGCCTCCGTCGGCGTCGCGGATACAGTACGCACGCTAACCGAGCGTCATTGGGAACGGCTGCGCCGCTGGCTTCCCGTGTACGCTGGCTGGGCGCTATCATTTGCGCTGAGCCTGCCTCAAGTGGCGGCGGGGCGGGCTCGCCTGGATCAACTCTCCCACTGGCAGTCCGGCTTCATGCCCGTGCCTCCGAGGACAATGGCCCATCTCGAGTGGTTCTTGGACCGCTACCTGGCGGCGTTCGAAGATCTGCTGGGCGTGCCAGTCTGGAGCGGGATCGCCTTGCTGACCCTGGTGGGACTCGTGCTGTTATGGCGTGGCCAACCAATCCTGGGCGCGACGGTCGTCGGGACGATTGCGTTCCTGCTGGCGGCATCCGGGATGGAAGTGTATCCGGCACAGGACCGGGCGATCCTTTTCCTGAGCGGGCCGCTGCTGCTGGGCGCGGCCGTCGCCTGCGACCGACTGTTTCAGCAGGGGAGCGAAGTCTGGCGCTGGCTGACGGCGGCCTTCATCGCGGTCATGCTGCTCTGGCAACCGTTGTTGAGGTCCTACCGTGAGTTCCGCGTCCCACCGCGGCAAGAGGAGGTGCGCGACGTCATGAATGAGCTCAAGGCGCGCCACCGGCCAGGCGATACGATCTACGTCTACTATGGTGCCGAGCCCGCGACTCGTTTCTACGCCGCCCGGCTCGAGCTGGAGGGTTTGCCGTACGATTACGGGACGCGTGCGCGCTCCAGGCCCTCAACTTACCTACAGGAGATCGAAGATCATCTGGGGGAGCAGCGCGCGTGGTTCGTGTTCGCTCACGACCACTTCGGGGATGTCGGCAATGAGCGCCAGTACATCCTGGAGGCCCTCAACTGCGTCGGCCAGCAGCAGCTCGAGGTGCGCCGCCCGGGGGCACACCTTTACCTCTATGACCTGTCCCTCCTGGGCGAGTCCAATACCGAACAGCGGTGGGCCGCCTGCCAACCGTGAGGCGAGCCTCGGCCTCAGCCCAGATGCGGCCGTCCCCGGCGGCGGGCAGGGGGACTCCATGGTCATGAGCTGTCCAAGTGGTGACCGCGTGCGAACCGACTCCGTTCGGGATGGTCTTGCACCAGACCGGTGCCGGCCCGACGTAGGATCCATAGGCTACCTTAGGGTCCCTAACCCCACGCCGGTCCTCACGTTCCGGTTCAGCCAAGGGCGAGCGGCCGGTCGCCCGAATCGAAGGAAGCCTGTGGACGGCTGGCTCCGGCTACGCGGCCATTGGGGGTTTGTGATTGGGAGCCGACAGCCTGCGGCGCGCAGCCTGGAGGATCGCTTCCAACATCTCCGAATAGCTCATGCCGGCGATGGCAGCCATCTTGGCCAGGTGACCGTCCCAGCACCAACCGGGATTGGGATTGACCTCCAGAAGGCGGGGCGTACCCTGGGCGTCGAGCCTCCAGTCGAAGCGGGCGTAGTCCCTGCATTCCAAGCGCTCAAACAGCCGCAGGCACGATTCCTGGAGCTCCGTCAGTGTGCGTGCCGGCAGCTCGGCGGGGATGGAGCCAAGGTTCCAGTAAGGTGATTCGGGCAACCACTTGGCCTCATAACCGCAAATCTTGGGCAGGTCTGGCGGGAGCTGACTGTAATCCTCTTCAATGACCGGCAAGATCTGGTACTCGTCTTGCGGGTTGCCGATTATTCCCACGCTCAAGTCCTTGCCCGGCAAGAACGTCTCGACCACAAACGGAGTCTCATAGCCGAGCTGCTCCCGCAGCTGCGAAAGTGCGGCCAACAGGTCATCGGCGGAGTGAGCGACCGACTTCTGAGTGATGCCCACGCTCGAGTCACCGAAGTTGGGCTTCAGGATCACCGGAAAACCGAGCGGGATCTCGACCGAGCGGTCGCCTGGGCCGATAAAGGCCGCCTCCGGGACCGGGATGTCCATTTCCTCCGCCACTCCACGGACCAGTGACTTGTCGTAGCAGATGGCCAGTGCTTGCGGCCCCGCGCCCGTGTAGGGCAGACCGAACGCTTCCAACAGCGCCGGCACGTGCAGTTCGTTGCGGGCCCGGTTGCCCAAACCTTCATCGCACAGGTTGAACACGAGCGGCTTTTCGCCCTCCAGCGAGCGCAGGTTGTGGAGCAGCGTGGTGTGGTCGCTCAGGTAGGTGAATTCGTAACCTGCCAGTTCGGTCAGCGCGGACTTGAGCCGCCCAATGGTATCGAAGTCGTCCGCGTCGAAGACGGCCGCGGGTTTGACGGAGTCGGGGATGCCCGGGTCTCCCATGATCACGATCACTTGGTCGCTGGCGGGCGCCCTGCGGTCGCCAGCGGGTGTCCCGGGCTTGGCCGTCCGGGCGCTGATCACCAACCGTCGGGACATCATGCCTAAATCTTGATCGCGGCGTGAATTGGTGGTCACCTCGGCGTGTACGGTGGCCTCTACGAACCCTGCCCGCGCCAGCAGGTCCAACAGTTCCTCCATCGTATAGAGCCGCTCGGCGTAGAATTGGTCGACAAGGACGCCCCGCTGAGCGTGGGTGATCACCTCGCGTGAGATCAGGCGGCTCCGGTCGGCCGAAAGCGAACGTTCCCGGCAGACGAAGGTCTGTTTGTCAATCCACTCCCACGAGCGCGGCTCGAAGCTCTCGCGCACATACTCCCCGTCGGTCACGTCGATCAGGACCCGGCCGCCATCCACCAATACACGCCCAATTTCGCGCAGCACACGCAGGTCTTCCTCGACGGTTTCGAAATAGCCGAAGCTGTTTCCGAGCACCAGCACGACGTCCAAGCTGCCGTCCGGGTACCGCAATTTGCGCGCGTCGCCCTCACGAAACCGGACTTTCAAATCTTCAGCGCGGGCGCTGCGCCGGGCGCGCTGGATCAACGACCTCGAGCGGTCCAGCCCCTCGACGTGCACGAAGCCACGCCGCGCCAACTCCAGGCTATGTCGGCCCTGCCCGCAGCAGAGATCCAGGATGCGATCGCTTGGCAGCAGACCCATAATCTGCTGGATCAGATCGACTTCCTGGCGGGTCATGTCGTCATCCATGACCACGTCAGCGTCCGTTTTCAGGTACATCCCGTTGAAGATCTGTCGCCACCATTCCGGCGGCACGTGGGCCTCCAGGCTCTCGACGGGTCCAAGCGTCTTGGGCATGACGGCTGCGGTTCCCCCTTCCCCGTTTCTATCCATCTTCTCTTCCTTCACTCGTTGCACGAGGTCCTAACGACCGCAGGGCCAGCGCAAACAAACGGGGCGCAGCGAGGTTGCGCCCCGGAGATATCTCCTGCCCCTTGGGTGGCTCCCGATATGCGGGTCCGCCTCCCACGGGTCAGTAATCGTAGTCGTCATCCTCGAGGTCATCATCGTCATAGTCGACCTCGTATTCGTACTCGTACTCCTCGTCATCATCTTCGTCCAATTCGTGGGCCCAATCGAGCTCAACGGGGGACAGGGCGATCACCTGAAGCACCGCGGCGCAGCGATTGCAGCTCACGATCTGTCCTTCGGCCGGTCGCGGGCCGAGGTTCACAGTGTTGTCACAATCGGGGCAGTAACCTTGAGCCATCGTCGGCCTCCTGGTGTTGATTTGCGAAGGCAATCGTACGCCGAAGACGTGCAAAAGGTGTGGCGAACACATCGCATTTCCGTGTCATTTGAGGGGCGGAGTCGTGAAATAGAGGATCTCATCGGCGCAATCGCCGCCCAGGTAATCCTCTGTGCAAAGCTTCACGCTGGCGTAGGCGATGTGGTCTGCAGGGGGATTGCCAATGGGGATGATGATGTACGCACCGGAACCCGGATTCAAGATGTTGCCATGCCCCGGCGGGCACACTCCGGGGCCCTCAGCGAAAGGGTGCCGCTCAAAGGCCGGCTTGAAGAGATCCATGCTTCGATCGGCGTCGAACACGCTAAGATGGGCGGTCATGAACGTCTTCCCGCCGGTATTCCTCACGGTGAGGACGAGCCAGGTCCGGGACCCACATTCGCGGAAGCTGTGCAGGTAGAGTTCAAAATCCAAGCTCGAGGTCGGGCTTGGCGCCGGGGTAAAGACGGAGAGCTCGGATGTGTCTCCTTCCACGGTGGCGAATTCCCCCCACAGCCAGCAGCGCTCGCCCGGGCGATCCGGATTGGCCACATACCAGTAATCGGGGAGACTGCTCTGGGCGAACACCTCGGCGGTCTCGCCCACCATCAGCACGCCCAGGAAGGGAAAAGTGGACCCCGGGCCCTCGCGGCAGTTGGTGGCGGCCGCCACCTGGACGACCGGGGGACGAGGTGTAGGAGTTGGGGTGCCGGTGGAAGTGGCGGAAGGCGTGACCGTGGATGAGGGCGAAGGCGTTTGTGTGGGCGGTGCCATGGTGGTTTCCATGGCAAGCAGCCGGGGCGTAGCTTCGACATGCGGCGGGCTCGGCCCGTCGGCGGCTCCTGCGGCGCAACTGGCCAGCAGAACGGCCGTCAGCAGAACCGCACCAACCTGGGACGACCTGCGCGTGATGTCTTGCCTCAGATGGACCTCCTGGAGTGGGGCGGTATGGGCTTACGCTGGAAGTTTACGGATTTATGCGCTTCCATGAAGCGCATATAGTATCACAATCCGCCGGTCACGTCATTCGAAGGCGCGATTACGGAAGCGTCGCTTGGGTCGCCGGCCGGGGATCTCCTGACGTTCAGTCTAGGAATCGTCGGCGCGCAGACGGTAGCCGACGCCGGGGATGGTCTCGATGAACCGGGGCTGGGAGGGGCTGTCGCGGAGTTTGGCGCGCAAGCGGCTGACAAGGCCGCGCACAAGTTCCCGACTTCCGGTTTCACTGTAACCCCACACACGCTCGACCACGTCCTCGCTGGGGATCACGTGTCCCCGATGGGCGAGCAGCAGGTATAGCATTCGGAATTCAAGCTGGGTGAGCTGAATGGGCTTTCCCTGGTCGATCGATACCGTCCGGCTGGAGGGGTCCAGCCGCAGCCCGGGCACCTCGAGTGCGGGCAGGCCGGTGGAAGGGATCCCACCCGACCGCCGCAGCAGATTGAGGCTGTAGGCGGCGACGAGGCGTGGATCAATCGGCAGGGTGAGCGCCAGGTCGCAGCCTTTGCGCACCGCCGCCAGCATGAGCTCCTGACGGGGGGCGTCGAACAGCAGGATGATCGGCGCCGTCGTGAGCGCGCGCAGGTCGCCTAACACGGCCAGAAGTTCTCCCTCGGCCGGGCGCAGTCCCAGCACCAGATCGGCGGGCCTGTCGGACCAGTTGCGCACGGCGGCACCGAGCCGGCCGCTTTGTTCCGTGTTCAACCCGACCTGGCGCAAGGCGAAGGCGTAGGTATCTCGTTCGTCGGGCTCGGATCCGGTGACGAGGGCCAGCACGGCGGTCTGCTCAGCCCGAGATCCCGGTGCGCAAGAACACGACGCCCAGGTACGCCATGAACGCGCCGGTGAGCAGGATCAAGCCACGATAGCGGCGGTCGTTCAGCCAGCGGCCGCCGAAGCTGGTCATCGTTGACAGGAACGTGTCCCACGCGTAATCGACCGTCATATGGCCGACAAAGAAGGTCGCCGGTCCTGCCGGCCCGAGCGGGGCCGCTTGGCTCAGATATCCGGCCGCCACGGTCAGCCACCACGCGTACCAGAAAGGATTCGAGATCGTGGTCAAGAATCCCAGGGACAATAGGTTGAACGTGGAGCGGCGTGGTTTATCCTCCTCCGGGTCGGGCAGCCGCATGCGGCCCGTCCATGCGCCCCGGAGGTATTCAAATCCGATATAGAGCAAGACGACCCCGCCGGCGATCGCGATGGCCCTCCGCACCGGCGCCGAAGCCATGCCGGAGGAGAGACCCAGCGCGATAAGCACGACGACGAGCAGCTCGAGGGATACGTGGGAGGTGGCGATGAGCGGTCCGA
>CAZFCJ010000141.1:0-7844 GCA_964517315.1 uncultured Anaerolineaceae bacterium
GGCATGGCAGAGCCAATTGGTGCGGCGGCGTGAGCATACTGGCAGACGATCCGGGGGCGACGAGACCCCTTCGGCGGTGCCAGCCGCAAGCCACTCTGAGCATAACGTCGCGAAACTCAGCTGGGCGTTACAGTCTCTTTCGGCTCCGGTGTCAGTCGAACCGGACTCTTCGGGTGTAGGATCCTTGCGGGTCAGAGGTGCGAGACAGAAAAACTGAGGCTGCCTCGTTCGGGACAGCCCCAGCCGGGTCTGACTCTCAATGAACCCTACCTTATCCTACGAGGCATGGATTTCCTCCGAACTGTACTAGCAGTGGGTGAGGGCCGGCGATGAACAGAATTTCGCCGTCAGGGCCCTCCACAATCCGTCCGCGATCGAGGATCACCGGAGGGCCGTTCGCCCCCCACAGCCCGAACGGCAGACCGACCACTGTCGTCGTGCCGTTCTCGATGTCGACGATGATGGTGAACGCGTGTTGGATTCGATACACGTCACCGGTCGGCTCGCCGGTATCGGGGTCGATGTTGGTCTGCGTCCCAGCGATGTTCAGGTGAATCTGCTGCCTTGTCGGGTTGTCGTCTTGATCGAAGAAAAATTGGATCACACCCTTGGTTGTGATGTCCACCAGGGCGTCGAAGTCCCTCCCACCCAAACCTGGGGCGGAACACGGAACAACAAAAGTATCCTGCTGCACGAATCGATCCACGAGGGGTGGGCCGGCCTCCACACGCAGCGGCATGAGGATCGCCAGGCTCAGCACCGTCGCAGCCACAACACTCCATCTGATCAGTCTACCCATCGCTCCCTGCTTCCGTTCTAGCGTCTTAGGTCGGTCTTTCCCGGTCTTAGATTGCATTCGCTTGACAAGCGCGTGCCGGTTCCTCTATGGTGGGGCGGACGCGGCGCCCTCCACCCTCATCACACTCTCGACCGGTGCCCACAATCCATAACTCAGCCATGCGAGGCCCGCGGCCAGAAGGAGGATCGAGGCCGTATAGACTGCAGGCGGGATCATGGGTGGGAACCCATTCGGGATCGTTCCGATGATGAGCAGCACAGCTCCCCAACGGGGCAGGACGTCGGCGCGCAGGAGCGCAACTCCGAACGCTATAATTCCCACCGCTTGCACCGCCCCCGTGGCGAGAAGCATCGCCTCCAGCGAACTGAAGACTGCTCCCACTCCCTCCGGGGAGAGCGCGGGCGCCATGAAGCCTTGGAAGAACGCGAATGCCCCATACACCACCAGCGCGAACTCCTGAAGGAGCAGCCCAACCAGCCCAAGGATCCCCATCTCCTCAACCTGCCGTAGGTAGATTGCGATGAATGTGAGCATGACGAGCGGGGCAGCCACGGCGAGGATGGCCTGGGACCGGACGAAAAAGCTGACCACGACGAGTAGTGCGGCCAAGATCCCCAGCAACCCTGTCCAACGAATGACTGTCTCTTGATCCATGATCTCCCTCCTGGTCTCTTCTGCCGATCTGTCCACACATCGGCGTCTTTACGTCCCTATCCTATGCACAGGATCGTGAGGAAATCGTGAGCTTACGATCGTTGGCCCCCGAAGTCAGCTTGGCCAGCGCGGTCCACGGACGTTAGCCATGGGGAGCGAGCCGCCATGACGGGCCTACAGATCAAGTTGCTGGGGGGCTTTAAAGTTGAGCGCCGTGGGCATGCTCCAGCCGACTTCGAGTCGGACAAGGTGCGGGCGCTGCTCGCTTTTCTGGCCGTCGAGCCCGATCGGCCTCACCGCCGGGAAAAGCTGGCGGCTCTGCTCTGGCCTGACACCTCCGATCGCAAGGCCAGGACCAACCTGCGGCGCGCGCTCAGCAACCTGCGTCAAGCCATCGGGGATCACGACGCAAGGCCAGCCTACTTGCGCGCCTCCCGCCAGACAATCGAGTTCAACTCGAACAGCGACTCTTGGGTGGATGTGACCGACTTCACTGAACGATCCCGCTCAGGAGATGGCGGGTCTCCGGAGATCGAGCAGCTCCAACGGGCGAGCGAGCTGTACCAGGGTGACTTCTTGGACGGATTCTCGATTCCGGACAGCGTCCCGTTCGAGGAGTGGCTGACCTTCAGGAAGCAGGAGCTGCGAGAGTCGGCATTACGAACGTTCCACACATTGGCCGGTTATTTCCTCGAGACGGGCCAGCTTGATCGAGCCCTTGAGTTCGCCCGGCGACAGACGGATATTAACCCATACCAGGAGGCCGGTCATCAGCAACTCATGTGGCTGCTGGCTGTGAGCGGCCGTAGAAACCAAGCGTTGCAGCACTTTGAGAGCTATCGTGCAGCCCTTCGAGAAAACCTAAGTGTGGAACCGCTGCCCCGAACGAGGGAGCTCTACGAACGGCTGGTCTCCGGCGACCTGCCTGAGCCCCCCCGCACAGTTCTGGTCTTGGACAGGGAACCGAGGGTGGTCGGAAAAGGGCCGTTCCGCGGGCTGGCGCCTTTCAAAGAGGAGGATGAGGAGGTCTTCTTCGGGCGCGACCGCAACATCCGCAGACTGCTACGGGCCGTCGGTCAGGACTCCCGCGTTTCCGTCCTCGTTGGGCCCTCCGGCTCGGGCAAGTCTTCCCTGCTATTCGCCGGCCTCGTCCCCCGCCTACGCAGGGAGGGCGGGTGGATCATCGCTCACATGCGACCGGGTGCGGCCCCTTATCAGGCCCTGGTGGAGACGATAATTCGGGCTGATGCGCTCGAGCTTTCCTCGCAGCCTGGCCAAGCGGACCTCGACGCGCTCGTGCATTTCCTGCGGTCGGGCGACATTTCCCTGGCCGAGTGGGTCCATGATCCGATGAAGGATGATCTCGATGGAGCGTGCTTCCTGCTGATTGTCGATCACCTCGAGGAGCTGTTCACGTTGACGCAGGACCACGAGGAGGCAGCCAGGTACTTGCTCGATGTGGTGGAGGCGACTGAGGCCGGAGGGGGAGAGGAGGGGGACTGCTTCAGGGTCTTGATGGCAATCCGCGCCGACTTCGTCAGCAGGCTTCTCCAAGTTCCAGGATTCGCCGAGGTACTTGAAGAGGGATCGCTCTACTTGGGGCCGATGACGAAGGATGAACTGCAGGCCGCAATCGAGGAGCCTGCAGTTCAGCAGGGCGCTGCATTCGAACCCGGGCTGGTCGATCGCATTCTAGATGACGTCGGGGAAAGCCCAGGCAACCTCGCCCCCTTGGAATTCGGGCTCACCTTGCTGTGGGAGGACCTGGATCGCGGTTGGATGACGCACGAAGCCTATGAACGCATCGGGACGATCGAGGGTGCGCTGGCCAACTACGCCGACAAAGTGTATGAGCGCCTCGACGATTCACAGAAAGAGCAGGCCCAGCGCGCCCTGGTCCAGCTTGTTCAGCCCGGCCAGGCCACCGCAGACACTCGGCGCGTTGCGAAGCGAGATGAGTTTGGTGATGAGCGATGGCAGGTGCTGCGCATCCTGGCGGACCACAGATTGATCGTAACCGACCGGGACGAGAAGGGAAACGAGACAGCAGAGATTGTCCATGAGGCCTTGATCGGGGGCTGGGACCGATTGCGGCGCTGGATGGATGAGGTCCGATCCTTCCGCTTGTGGCAGGAGGACCTAAGGGCGGCAATGCGGCGGTGGACGATGACGGATGAGAATGAGGGTGCGCTCCTGCGTGGAGCCCCGCTGACTCAGGCGGAGAGCCAACTTGAACGGGGGGGCGAGGAGCTAAGCTCCGAGGAACAGGCCTTCATCCTGGCCAGCATCCGACACAGGGATGAGGTCCATCGGAGACGCGAGAGACGACGAAGACAGACGATCCTCGGATTGGCCACCGGCCTCGTCGTGACCTTGTTCCTCACATTCCTTGCCGCCGGGCAATGGCAGCGAGCGGAGCGGGAGGCCCGGGTATCGACAGCCCGCGGGCTCGCCAGGTCGTCCGTGGCCAGCCTGCAGATCGACCCCGAGCGCAGCATCCTGCTTGCGTTGGAGGCCATCAAGACGACACGCACGGTCGACGGAACTGTGCTCCCAGAGGCCGAGGAGGCCCTTCACCGGTCCCTTCAAGGTTTTCGACTTCGCCTGACGATCGTCGACGAAGGCGAAGAACATGTCTTCGCCTCGTTTGATCCCAGCGGGAAAAGGGTGATTACGGGGGGTGCAGCGGACCTCCCGGGCGCGCTCAAGGTGTGGGAAGCCGAGTCGGGGGAGCTCCTGTCATTGCTCCCGGGGGCCAGGGCGGCCACACGCTGGGCGGTGGGCGACCGGCAGGCGTCCGTGGTCCCCGCGGACGACGGCGTCGCGCTCAGCTTTTGGGACGTCTCCTTGGGGCGAGAGGTCGAGACCACGGTGCTTTCGCCCGCCGCGATGCCCTTGAATGGGAACTTCAACTGGGACTGGTCGCTGAACGCGTTCGGGCTGGAAAATGGAACCGTCGAAGTCTGGGATCTCTCGACCCGCGAACGGATCATGACGCTGGGGCCGTCCATGGACTCTTCCGTTCACTATGTCGCCTTTTCTCCTGACGACCGGCTCTTGGCCGGCCTGCACGGGGACGGGACCATACGCGTATGGAACCTGCACAGCGGTCAGCTCTTGTACAGCTTCAGTGGCCACGATGGGAGTGTCATGACCGTTGAGTTCAGCCCTGATGGATCGTTCTTCGTCACGGCCAGCGCCGACGAGACCGCCAAGGTTTGGGATGCTCAAACCGGCGAACTGATCGTGGCGCTCCACGGTCACGACAACGAGCTGCGCGGCATCGCGATCAGCCCGGATGAAAAGCTGCTCGCCACCGCAGGCTGGGACCGGCGCATCCAGGTTTGGGACCTCCCAACGTCCATGTCGACCGGCGTAGGACGGGTGGTCTTCACGCTGTATGGACATCCCTTCGCGATCACAGACGTGGACTTCAGTCCAGATGGCTCCGAGCTTGTTTCGGTCAGCCGGGATGGCTCCATACGCTTTTGGGAGGTCGGACCCAGCGCAGGTGCGGAAGGCCCGGTGTTCAATAATGGAGGTGAAATCCCGCCCGAGGTGGCGGCGACGATCGAGCTCAGCACCGATGGGTCGCGGCTTGTCGCAGCCAACTTCAACGAGGCGCCCAAAGTTTGGGATGTGGCATCGGGCGAGCTGCTGTATACGCTGTCTGGTCATGATGGGGTGGTCCAGTTCCTCGACTTGAGCCATGACGATAAGCTCATCGCGACCAGCGGTGGTGACGACACAGTGCGGATTCGGGAGGCGAGCAGCGGGCGGAGCTTGACCGCCATCCCCGGATTAGGATGTGCTGTGTGTGAGGTGGAATTCGGGCCCAGCGGTGACCGGATCGCAGTGGCAATCGACCGGGGCTCAGCGGTGCGGCTGCTCGATGTGAACTCAATTCTCACCTCCGAGTCGCCGGGAAGAGACGATCTCACCATTCTCGAGTTGCCCGGCAACCCGGACTGGATTTACGGCGGATTCGCATTCAGCCCTGACGGCTCACAGATCGCCACTGCCGTCGCAGACTTTGAGGTTACGTTGTGGGATGCCGATACGGGCGAGGCCCTCCGAACATTGACGGGCCATAAGGCGCATGTGTACGGAATCACCTATAGTCCCGACGGATCGCTCATTGTGACCTGTGGCCAGGATGGAACCGCCAGAGTATGGGACGCTGAGACGGGGGACCTGCGGCACACGCTTGCCGGGCACACGGGATCCGTCTTCAGAACGGCGTTCACCCCTGACATGAGCAAGCTGGCTACCGGAAGCTTCGACGGGACAGTCAAGCTGTGGGACATCGCGACGGGGGAGCTACTGGTGACCCTGTACGGCCACTCAGCCGCCGTGCCGGACGTGGTGTTCAGTCCGGATGGCTCGCGACTTTACACTGGCAGCAACGATGGGACTACTCGGACCTATCTTGTCAAGCTAGATGAGCTGATGGCCCTGGCTCAATCGCTGGTCACCCGTTCGCTGACGGAGGAGGAATGTCAGGATCACCCGTACCTGGAGACTTGCGGAAGGTACCGCTAGCTGTGGCGAAACGCTCCCTAGCTTGGCCCAACCTCTCGACGGATCGGCAGAACTTGCTCTAAGAGCACTGATCCAGCTGGTCCTCCTGGCAGCGCAAGGTTGGCCCATTCAAGAGGTGGGCATGCTGTACGCGGGCCAGACGTTCTCATTCTCCCAGATCTTGGTGGTGAGTCCGTTCAAGTTCGGCGCAGCGAACTGATCGTTCAGCCTGTTTGCGAGAATCCGCTTATACCAGCATCCATGCCTCCAGCACCGGGCATTTTTCCAATTCGCTACGCGAACGGGCCCTCTGGCTGAGCCCAGTCATGCCAATATTGAGACCCCTGCCCTTCGCATCACACGAAGTGCCGGGGGGGGGCGGACTATGTACTCAAGCGCTGCGCAATCTCCGCCGCGTCAGCGACGACGACATCGATCGGCTCAAGATCGGTCTGCACGGCCTTCTGAGTTAACCAGTCATCCCCCAGCGCCGCCCCGATGCGGGAGAAATAGGCCTCTCGCCTGGCCTCATCGACCGGGTGGACGGGGATTCCACCCGCCTCGCGAACGGACTCGGTCCTCCGCAAAAAGGAAGCCGCGGCATTATGCTGACCCAGATCAACCAGCAAATAAGCGAAGTTGATGAGCGCCTCCCATTCGTCATGAAACCAAGACCAGGTCCAGGTGGGGCTGTATTCGAAGGTCTGAAACGCGTGGCTGTACTTGGCAAGAGCCTCCTCCAGCCGGTCGCGCCGATGGTCAATGTCAGCCCACACCACCCTCCCCCAGTCATCCAAAAACTTATACTCAGAATCCCTCCCGATCTCTTCGAACAATGTGCACATCAAGGTGTCGGCCCGGCTCAACTCGTCGACCTTGGAAAGCACGTACGCCCGGAGGCTCAGAGTCTGGACGTCGCCCTTATCCCACTCATCTTTCGATTTACTCACATCAAGGCTGGATACCAGCTCGCGAGCTGCCTCAAGCTCTCCATTGTGGACAAGCACAGACGCGCGCTTGGCCTCCCAATGGTGCACCGGAGCTTCCGAACCTTCCATCCACCGTGTCGCCTCCACAGCTCGATCGAGTGAATCGAGGCTCTCCTGGTAGGCACCCAATCGAGCCTGGCAGGCTGCAATGTACGACAGTACGAGGTCGCTCCATCGAGCTTCACCCGTGCGCTCCAACATCCGATATGCGATCTGAAAATTCTCAAGAGCACCTCGCCAATCGCCTTGGCCCTTCAGTGCAAGCCCCAGGTTTGCCCGTGACCATGCCTGGGGCAAACTACCACCGTGACGGTCCGCAAGGTCCCGAGCTTTGCGAAGGGAATCGATGCGCTCATTCAGAGGCTTCGTGAACGCGCTGGCGATCGCTGCAGCGACAAGGAGTTCGGGTGTGCCCTCCTCCTTTGCTGCCTTCTCGCACAGCGCCGCGAATTTATTTGCCTCTTCATCGTGACCCAAGGCATCGTTGTGGAGTGTAAGCCAGGAGCACGACCTGACAACACCATAACTGTCTTCGAGCGATAGAGCGAACTCAAAACTTCTCCGAAAATAATCTATTGCGCTTTTGCGTTCGCTAGACGTAGCTTCCCAAAACTCCGTGCTCCCAGCGATCCAAAGCACCCACTGCAGCTGCGGCGGCGGGATGCTTTCCTCGTGCTCCAGCACATATCTCACCGCTTTCCGCACAATGCGCCACGTGTTCCCTCGAAGATTGATGTAGCGGTGTATTGGAGCGATAAGATCTGCCGCTGCCCGGGCGTCTGCATTCTCGATTGCCCGGTCGATGGCAACTCTCAGATTCTCAACCTCGAGATCCATCCGCCTTAGATACAGGGCATCATCGGGCCCTATGAACTTTGGCC
>CAZFCJ010000142.1:0-7825 GCA_964517315.1 uncultured Anaerolineaceae bacterium
CGGGAGAACATCGTCAAGGCGTCCCACATATTGATCGCGAGCTGGATCGGCCAGGGCCTAGGATACGGTTGTTCCAGCGTACCGAGCCGGGTCATCGTCCGATAGAGCACCTGGTCCGGCATGTCCACCAGCACCCTCATCAGCGGCAGAAAGCCCACCACGCTCACCAGCACGAGACAGCCGAGCGCGATCACCGTCCGGGTTCGGGTGCGGGAATCGTCCACATGGGCCAGGAACAGCAGCACGCCCAGCACGATCACGCCTGGCAGAACCCTCGCCCCCGAATAGCCCTGCAGGCCGAGGCCGACGGCCAGGCCGCTCCACAGGAAATCGTTACGGCGCCCACTCCGCAGGCCCCGCAAGAGGAAGAACATCGCCGGTGCAACCGCCAACTCATTGAGCGGCATGCGCAGGCCGAGCCGCGAGGTGATATTGGGCCAGAAGGCCACCCCCGCCAGGAGCAAAGCGTACAGGCCTGTCTCGCGGCCGCCCACTTCTTTCGCCAGCAGGTAAATGAACGGCAGAGCGAGCAGGCCGGCGGGGATCGTGACCAGCTTCAGCGTCATGAACGACAAGCCGGTGTTGAACACCCTCGCCGTCAACGCCGCCCAATAGAATTCGACCGCTTCTCTTCCGGAATTGCGCGGGAAGAAGATTCTCGTGTCACCGTTCAGCACATCGCGCACATCGAGCAGCTTCTCGGCCTGGTCGCTCCACATCTCATGGGGGACAGTGGTCATCTCTGAAATGCGGAAATAGGCCACCACGAATACTGAGATGAGCAAGAGCAGGTGCCAGCCCGAGACTTGAAGGTTCAACTGTGGCTCGCCGATCCAGGCACGGAAGCGGGGCCCCCAGTCGGCCCAAGGCAGTTCACCTTCCCAAAGTCCAACGAAGGTGAAAAAGAAGGCAAGCACCCAACTCACGACCGTGATGAGCCGGAACTGGTTGCCGAACGCGGTCAGGAAGACCAGCAGCCCAAAGGCAAGACCCACCGCCAGGGGACGGATCCGAACCTTGGCGCCCAACACTTCACGATGCCTGCTGACCCCGTCCGGCAGCGCGACGTCGCCCGCCCAAACCGCCCAGCCCGCTAAGATTCCGGCCAGCGCGTAGGCCGCCGCACTCAGATAACCGGAGCCGGTCTGTTGGACCAGTCCAAACTGGGCCCCGAATGCCAACAACAGCGCCGCGGGGATCCGAAGCCGCGCCGGGGCCAACCAGCCTTCTCCCCACTGCACGGGCTCCGGGCGCTCTTCGGTTTCGACTTCTGCCTCAGGCCCGGGCTCCGGTCGCCTAGCTGCTTCAACCGGCTCGGGTTCCGCAACAGCCTCGACCGCCTCCTCCCCGATGGGAATCGGATCGCCCCGAAGCACGGACTTGAACCAGTCCAGAATCGTAGGCTCATGGGCCTTACTGGCGGCAGGGTCGCGCTCACTACCGTTCGATTCGTGCGGAGATGGTGCCTCAGATATTTCATCCATAAGTTCGAGCCGTCATCCCCCTTTACCGCTCAGGGTTGAGAACCCCGGGGCGGCTTGCGGACCTTGACCAAAACGTTAACAAAACTTTCTTTGCCGGCGACCTTACTACGGTCATTCAATCCATCAACGGCCCGAAACAAGGAAACGCCAAGATTGATCGGGTTGAGAAATCCCTGCGGGTTCTCCTCTCCGTGGAAGCGGTCCGCACTACGCCGCAGTTTCTCCGGAAGTAGGTCGTGCTCGATGAGCGGTTTCCCAATGCCGTATACGATGAAATGGCTCAGTGGGAAGCTGTAGTGGGTCGCTTCCTCGGCGCGCTCCACGCTGAAGCCGACCTCCTGGAGCAATCGGACGAGCTCTTCGGGCCAGTAAAGCCTCTCGTGGTTCGTCCACAGTCCGACCAGCGGGCCGCTGCGCAAGGGACTGCCGCCGAGTCCGGTCCAAATGCGGTTGATCGGATCCCAGAGAAACGGGTAATTTGCGTGCGGAACGGAAATCGCCAGCACCCCATTCGGTTTCATCACGCGACGGACTTCCAGTAACGCCTGTCGCTCGTCCGGGAGGTGCTCAAGGACCTCCGAGAGCAGCACGCCGTCGAAGCTCTCGGAAGGAAATGGAAGGTCATAGACGCCGGCGCTGATCAAGCCTGCCGGCACTGCTTCCGACTTGGCCCAACGAAGCCGGTCCAGCCAGGTGTCCACGCCGACGAGGCGCAGGTCGCGCAGCTTGGCCATGGCCATCAAATAGAATCCCATGCCGCAGCCACAATCCAAAACCCGATGGCCGTCCTCGAGCTCCAGATAGTCGAGCAAGATCCGTGCCCGCCGACGATAGGCCATGTCCGCCTCGTTGGTGAGCACCTCGCTCAGCGTCTCGTGGTCCGCCGATCGCAGACTCTGCCACCGACTGTCGCCGTCCAGATGGCGGATGATCTCGACCGGCGGGTCGTCGACGTTTCCACTGGAGCGTCGACGGTTGACGATCCTCCGCATAACGCGTTCGTATTGAGAGAGTGTGCGCTCGGTGTTGAAGACTTCCCGGACCTCAGGACGGCTCGGTCGAAAATCTCGTCTGCGTTTGATCGTGTCCACGATCGTGTCGGCCAGGCCCTGCGGATCGCCGGGGGGCGCCAGCTGACCCAACCCGGTCTCCCGGACGACCACCCTCGCGCCGGGAATGTCACTCGCCACGACGGGCGTTCCGCACAACATGGCTTCGATCTGCACCAGCGCCATCATGTCCGTTCGGCTTGGGAGTGCAAACACGTCACACATGGCATAAAAATTGGCCATACGTTGCGGATCGCGCAATAGACCCAAGAACGTTATATGCTGCTGGTTGGCTTCGATCAGCGGCTGGCACCGTTCGTAGAAATCCTCGTAAGCCACCCGGGGCTCGCCGGCATAGACGAGATGCACTTCCGGAATGCGCTCCTGCATGAGAGGCAGCGACCGCAGCAGAAAATCGAAGCCCTTCTCATGGACCCAACGGCCGGCAAAACCGATCAACACTTTCCCTTCCAGCCCCAGTTCGGACTTCCATTCCTGTGCGGCCGCTGGGTCGGGTTCAACGAGTTCTACCGGTGGATAAATGTAGTGGAGCTTGTGGCGAACGGGCCAGAGCAGCTCTGAGTGAGCCGCGTAATCCCTGCTGTATGAGGTGACCGCGTCGGCCAGATTGGCGGCCAGGCGCAGAATGTGAAAACCGACCCACTCCAGAAAGCGATTGAACAACCCATCCGGCATCACCAGATCGCCGTGATGGGTCATGAGCAGGGGCCGCCCCAGCGCGCGCGCCAGTGCGGCCACGATCGGTCCTTCCGGCAACGGCGTGTGGATTTGGACGACGTCATGCTGGCGAATCAGCTTGCCCACCGCCCAAGGAAACGCGGGGGTGAGCATGCCACGGCTGACCCTGGCGATCGGCTTGAGACGGATCACACGGACTCCGTTGATCATTTCATCCCGGGGCAGGTCGGGATCGTGGCGTGCGGTGAGCACCGTGACTTCGTTGCCTCTTTCGGCGAGCCCCTCCGCGACGCGGACTGCGTGCGCCGTCAGGCCAGTCCAATGTGGATAATAGTAGGTGAGGACCGTCAGGATCTTCATCGGGGCGTCTCCATACGGACCGCAGCCGCCCGGCCGACGCCGCCCGCAGCACGCGTGTTCCAGAGAAGCAGGATCATCGCAATCAGGATAGCCACAACTTGATACCTGAGCAAGGACTTACCTTCCAGCCCCATCCGCGAGTTCCCCTCTCGAGCGCCCGACGGCGAACACCTCGCGGTAGCCCAACCCCCTGCGAGCAAGCGACCATAAGCCGGCGATCAGCAGCGCAAGGAATGTGACCGCGTGAAGCGCGATGGCGAGGCTGCGGGCCTGCACGCCGCCGAGACCCACCAGCAGCAGCACACCAGTCACCGCGCCTTCAAACGTGCCTACACCGGCCGGCGCTGAAGGCGCGGCCAAACCCAGTGCAGCCCCCACGATGGCCAGGGCCGCGTAGGAGAGGGGTATATCGGACACAAACGCCCGCATGATGACCCAATACGTCAAAACGGCCTGCGCCCACAGGACAGCGGACCAGGCGAAGAATCGCACCAGCATGCCGGTCCTGCGCAGGGCCTTGAAGCCCCGAACCAAATCCATCACGCGCGGCACCCATGCCTCCGCGCT
Organism: uncultured Anaerolineaceae bacterium; assembly: GCA_964517315.1. Lineage (GTDB taxonomy): Bacteria > Chloroflexota > Anaerolineae > Anaerolineales > E44-bin32 > DASWJQ01. Next base: position 4,160 of record CAZFCJ010000142.1, read on the forward strand.
GAACCACGGCATCCATCCCAGCAGGCGGCGGAGCCAGCGCTCACCGCGCGCCTCTTGGCCCGCGGCCACCACCATGAAGGCAATGGCGGCCGCCACGAGGAGCGCGGCCACCAGACCGACGTTGGCGGCCGCTGTGGAGAGCGGCAGCACAGTCAGCAGTCCGAAGAAAAGGATCAGCATCAGCGCCGCGTCCAGGGCGCGCTCAACCATCGTCGCCGACAGAGCCAGCGCAACCCCCGTGTCCAGCCAGCGCCCCAGGAGCACACTGCGGACCAGGTCTCCGAAGCGGACCGGCGCCAGATTGTTCACGAGATAGCCCAAGTTGACCGCATCGAGGAAGTCGGCGTAGGGCAGCCGACCGGGAGGGAACAAGAGCCGCCACCGATAAGCCCGCAGGAACAATCCCGCAAGCGAGAGCACAAGTCCAAGGAGAATATAGGCGGGCTCCGCGCCGGCGAGGATGCTCCCCACTTGGCCCAGATCGGTGTTCCAGAAGGTCAATACCAGCAACGCCAGGCTGAGAGTGACACCCAGCACCACCCGCCAGGTGAGTCCTCCCAGCCCCCGGCGCGGGATCGTTTCGCTGGCTCCAGCTGCCTTCTCGTCCAATGAACTATCCCCTCTCCACCTGCACCGGCCATGGGGTCGCTCCGCGGCTGATATCCTCTGAGCCAGTTTGGGCGATCCCCGAAAACACAGCCGTCAGCGCAACAGGCTTGATGGCATGACCGAAGCTCAAATTGCGCTCGCGCCGAGACCGAACAGCCTGACACCGGCTGAAATCGCGGCCCGAATGACGGCCGAATGTATACCCATTGGGAGGGGACGATCGGCCGCGTGCGGCCGCCCGGCCCGCGCCGCGCTTCCCAATGCTCAAGCTCATCGCCGGACGCTCGTGTTGCTCCCGATCAAACCGGCTTCACCCGGTATGGAAAAGCGCACGCAGTTCCTCCTTAAATATCTCCACCGCGGAGCGCCGTCAGTCACGACTGATCCAGCCTCAGCACGGCAAGGAAAGCGTCCTGGGGGATGTCGACCGAGCCCACCCGTTTGAGCCGCCGTTTACCCTTTTTCTGCCTCTCCAGGAGCTTCCGTTTGCGGGTGACGTCGCCGCCGTAGCACTTTGACAGCACGTCCTTGCGCGCGGCGGGCACGTCCGCCCGGGCGATGACGCGCCCATCGGCAGCGGCCTGGATGGGCACGGAAAACAGCTGCCGCGGGATCAGCTCCTTGAGCTTCTGCACCAGCCGCTGACCCTTGCGATACGCGTGCTCGCGGTGGACGATCAGAGCCAGGGCGTCGACCGGTTCGTGGTTGACGAGCACTTCGAGTTTGACTAGATCCTCTTCCCGGTATCCCGAGAATTGATAATCGAGGGATGCATAGCCGCGGGTGCTGGACTTGAGATGATCGTAGAAATCGACGATCAGCTCCGCCAGCGGAATATCATAGTGCAGAATCACCCTGTCCGGCGTCGGATACTCCTGGCGCACGAACTCACCCCGGCGCCTGGTGACGAGCTCCATGATCGGCCCATAATAATCCTCCGGTGTGAAGATCTGAATGCGCATCCACGGCTCACGGATGGCTTCGATTTCGCCGCGGTCCGGCAGGTTGGCGGGCGTATCGATCTTGAGCGTAGAGCCGTCGCCGAGGAGCACCTCGTACTCGACGGAGGGAGCGGTGGCGATGAGCTCGACGTCGTGCTCACGCTCCAATCTTTCCTGCACGATGTCCATATGGAAGAGACCCAGGAATCCGACCCGGAATCCGAAGTTCAGCGCCTCCGATGTCTCGGGCATATAGACCAGCGAGGCGTCGTTGAGTTGCAGCTTTTCGAGCGCTTCTTTGAGATCCGTGTAGTCCTCCCCCTCCACCGGATAGAAACCTGCGAACACCATCGGCTTGGGGTTGCGGTAGCCGGGCAGGCCGCCTTGCGCGGGCTCGTCCCGGGTCGTGATGGTGTCACCCACCCGGCATTCTTGGACCGACTTGAGCCCGGTGGCGACATAGCCGACCTCGCCTGTCCCCAACCTTCCAAACGGTCGCAGATCAGGGGAGAACACTCCGATCTCGAGCGGTTGGGCCTCGGCGCCCGAGGCCATCAGGCGGATCGGCTGCTCCGCCTGCAGCTGCCCGTCGAACAGCCGGACGTAAGCGATGACGCCCTTGTACGGATCGTAATGCGAATCGAAAATGAGCGCCCGTGGCGGGCCCGAGGTCGACCCTCGAGGGGCAGGAATGCGATCGACTACGGCCTTCAGTACCTCGGCCACGCCGGTCCCCTGCTTGGCGGAGATTCGCAGGATGTCGTCGAGGGGGGTTCCGAGCAATTGATGGATTTCCTCAGCGACCTCCTGCGTGCGGGCCGCCTGCAGGTCGATCTTGTTGATCACTGGAATGATTTCCAGGTCCGCTTCCAGCGCCAGGTACAGGTTGGCCAAAGTTTGAGCTTCAATGCCCTGGCTGGCGTCAACTACCAGCAACGCCCCCTCGCAGGCCGTGAGGGCTCGGCTCACTTCATAACCGAAGTCCACGTGGCCGGGCGTATCGATCAGGTTCAGCTGATAGGTCTCGGCGTCATCGGCGCGGTAAATCATCCGAACCGCCGAGGCTTTGATGGTCACTCCCCGCTCGCGCTCCAGGTCCATACTGTCCAGCACCTGGTCTTTCATTTCACGATCCGCGATCGTCTCGGTGAGCTGGAGCAGGCGGTCTGCGAGGGTCGATTTACCGTGGTCGATGTGAGCCACAATGCAGAAGTTGCGAATGTTCTCTTGGTTCATAAGTCCTGGGAATATGACAAGAATATGCGGGAGGAAGCCTCCCGCGACGCCCAAGTATACCGCAGTCTCTCAGCTTTCGTTGACGGCATTCGAGAGCGTCGAGAGAAGCAACTCCGGCGGCTTCCCCTGCGCACCTTTGCGCCCCCACAGCAGGATCTCAACGTTGCCTTTCGGCCCCTGAAGCGGGGAGCCCATCAGGCCTTGCGCGCCCAACCCGACCTGCTCGGCGGAGGCGACGATCTCTTCCACCACCCGCGCCCGGATCTCCGGATCTCGGACGACCCCGCCGCGCCCTACCTCCTGAGGCCGAGCCTCGAACTGCGGCTTGATCAGGGCCACGAGATCCCCGCCTTCCACAAGCCACTCGACGAGAACCGGAAAGAGGGAGCGCAGTGAAATGAAAGAAACGTCCACCGTGATCAATTGGACGGTCTCCGGCAGGCTTTCCAGATAGCGGGCGTTGGTCCGTTCAAGAACGACCACCCGCTCGTCGTTTCGCAGCCGCCAGTGGAGCAACCCTTTGCCGACATCAATGGCGTACACACGCGCGGCACCGTGCTGAAGCAGGCAGTCCGTGAACCCGCCGGTCGAGGCACCGATGTCCGCACAGATCCGGCCCCGGACGGGAAGTTCGAACGCCTCCAACGCCGCTTCGAGCTTCTTGCCGCCGCGGGAGACGTAACGCTCACCGGGATCGACGTAAATTTCGCTCTCCGGATCAACCGGCCGGGAGGGCTTGACCGCCACCTCCTCCCCCACCCTGACTTGTCCCGCCATCACCAGACGCCGCGCCGCCTCCTCATTGGGCGCCAGCCCGCGGGCCACCAGAATCTCATCCAGCCGTATCCGTTCAGCCATTGAAGTCATTCTACAAGAACAC
>CAZFCJ010000143.1:0-7817 GCA_964517315.1 uncultured Anaerolineaceae bacterium
CGCCAAGGACACGAAGGTTTATCCATAAGGTCACAAAGGGTGGATATGCCTCCTCTTGTCCTTGTTTTCTTTCCAGGTAGCCAGTAATGGGCAACTGGCGTCTGGTGGCTCGTGATCCGTTCCCCGGTACTCGTTTTCGGGTGTTCGGGCCGTTCGCCCTTCATCCCGCGGCGCCGCCACAACGCACCCTCAGCCTTCGAGCAAAAGTTTAAGAAAAAACTCTGTGTTCTCCGTGTTCTCTGTGGTGAATCCGGTAACTGGTTGACTGAGGACTGGTAATCCGGGATTCGGGACTCGGGACCCGAAAACGGATATGCGATGAAACCAGAGAGCCACCCTGAGCCTGTCAAAGCCTGTGCTGAGCTTGCCGAAGGGGGGTGAGCGAGCGCCCTCACAGGCGTGAATCTGACGGCCGTTCACTCTCTCCGGAGCACCGGCTCCCACGCCGGTGCGTCGATGATCGAGACGGGCGCGCGTGGGAGCCCGCCCTCCGTTGATCTCACCGGCCCCTCTGGCTCAGTGCTCCGGGCTCGGAGCTGTTTGGACCTAAAACCAAGGAAAGCGCTTCCCTTTACCCTGGCCCTCGCCTTCACTCCAGCCGTGATCCCCGAGCAGTGGGACGAACGCCACCGGGGCCAAGCGCTCGCGGCGCACATCTTCGCCGCGCCGGATCCAGCGCTCGAGCACCTGACCGCCCCGGCTCCCGACCGGAACCACCAGGCGCCCCCCGTCCGCCAGCTGCGCTTTCAACGGCTGCGGTGCCTCGGGTGCAGCGGCGGTCACGATGATCGCGTCATAAGGGGCCTGTTCGGGAAGACCTCCGCTGCCGTCGCGCTGGACCACATGGACGTTTTCAAATCCGAGCTCTTCCAGCGTCTCACGGGCCCGGGCCGCCAGCCCAGGCACCCGCTCCACCGTGTACACCTCGTCCGCCAGGTGCCCGAGCACTGCGGCCTGGTAGCCCGAGCCCGTCCCGATCTCAAGCACCCGATCTTCGGGCGTCAGCTCCAGCAGCTGGCTCATGTAACCCACGATATACGGCTGCGAGATCGTCTGGCCTTCGCCAATCGGCAACGGCCCGTCCGCGTACGCCGAGGTCTGGTACTCCGGGGGCACGAAACGATGGCGCGGCACGTCGGACATCGCCTCCAGCACGCGTTCGTCTCGGACGTCGCGCGCCTTCAGCTGCCTCTCGACCATGCGCCGCCGAGCCTCGGCGTTTTTGTCTGAAGCCTCTTCGGACATGATTCAGCTCGACTGCCTGCGGCGGTGGTTCGCGATCACCGGGCGACCCGTTGCTCCTTCCAAATGTCCGCTTCGTTGTGATAGCCAGCCTGCTCCCAGAAGCCCAGCCGGTCCCCCGCCATGAATTCCAGGCCGCGCAGCCACTTGCCGCCTTTCCAAAAGTAGGGCGCCTCGAGGTCGTCGCGGTCGCCAATATATCCGACCACCCCCCGCAGCGGATAGCCGTGCTCCGGGGTGAGCGGTTCGCCGTCGAAGTGGGTCGCCAGAAGAAAATTGTCAGCCAGGGCCACTTCAAGCGGCAGATTCACCGTGAAGTCGTATTCGCAGTGCTGCATCAGGTGAGTCGCCGATGGTTTGGGCTGGATATAACCTTCGTCGACCAAAGTGCGGAGCGCAACGCCTTGCCAAGTGGTGTCGAATTTGCTCCAGCGGGTGACGCAGTGGATATCCATCGTGACCTGGGTTCGGGGCAGGTCTTGAAACTCGGCCCAGGTCCATTCCACGTCCTTTTCGACCTCGCCCCACACGCGCAGGCTCCAGGTGTCGGGATCGAAGGGGGGCACGGGACCGTAGTGCAGCACCGGGAATTTCTCGGTCAGCGATTGCCCGGGCGGCATCCGGCCCTTTTCTTTCAAGCGGCGTTCCTTTTCGCGCCTCGAGAGTGATTGCTCGGTCATAGAATCTCCACGGCGGGGTTTGTTGGGGGGATACCGCGCGATTATAACAAACCCCCACCGGGAACTTTCAGCGCCGCTTCTGCACTGAGGGTGAGCGCTTGCGCCTGTATGTCGGAGATGCGTTCGACATCGTCGGCGAGCGCGTTCAGGCTGACTTCGTCCGCCCCCGGCCGATGACGATCGAGGAAAGCAATGAGATCACCCTGCGCAACCACAAGGATGAAGCCATGCAGGTGCGGGGTAGAACATTTGTTCCCGTGGAGGGAATGGCCCATCCTGCAGTCGTCCTACGACTACACCAAGATGGACGCCCACAACATCGAACTCCGAGTCGACGTGCCGGCGGCCGAAGAGCGAGTTGTGCGCCACACAGTGCGTTATACGTGGCGTTGATCGATCGAAGCGATCGAACGCGGAGACCCCCGAACGCCGGCGGGCGCGGGGTTCAGCGCCCGACGCGGCGCGCCTGCACGGAAAGTATTCGTTTCCTCTAGCTGAAGCCCGCTCGCTCACTCCCTTCGGCAGGTTCGGCGTGGCACGCCCCTTCTAACTGGGGTTCGCTGGTTGACAGTGTGAGCCTGGCCTGGCCTCGGCTCATCGAAGCGCTTGCTACCCGGGTCCAAGTGCAAATCCCCTCACCCAAATAAATCCGACGTCCTCAACCTGTCGAAGGACGCAAGTGCAAATCGGCCTCGTACAAACACTTCTAACACCCTGAGCCGGGCGATGCCCGACTCATGTCTCCTCCTCAAGCATCCCCACCCGCCGCACACAGGGTCGCTCGAACACCTCCTGCGCGTGCGGCGCCTCGGGCAGCTCGTCCGTCAAATCCTGGCCCGGAAAATGCAGCCCTTCGTGCAGACCGGTGCGCCACTTGGGGCATTCGCTGACGTCGTAGACCACCCCCTGGTAGGCCACGAACGCGGGAGCCCCGCGCTCGCCGTTGGCCCGTTGCAGCTCGACCTTGGTGACCCGTCGGCCCGCGGCCGGCACGATCTCAGGCTCCGGGTGCGGGCGCTATCCCCACCAGCACCACCAGCGGCTCGTCGGACTCGTTCTCCACCCCGTGCGGCACGCCGGCGGGCGCCCAGACGCAGACGCCCTCCCCCACCGCGCGCCGCTCGTCGTCGAGGGTGAACACCCCTTGCCCGCCCAACACCAGGTAGAACTTGTCTTGGTCGTCATGGGCGTGCGGGGCTTGGGCTTGCCCCGGCCGAAAGGTGTTGAGCCCCAGCAAGAGACGCTCGCTGGAAGCCACGTCGATCTTCGCGTAGCGCGAGTCGGCGAACTCCACGATCCCCTCCAAGTCGATGACGGACGCGGCAGATGTCATCTCAACCTCCTGGAACTGAAACCTCGAACCTCGCTAAATACGGGGGTGATCCCCGAACTTCGGGGACGATGGAACCGATCCAAGCTGGGACTGCCTGCACAATGGACCTAGCGCTGTCTGTAGCGCATCATGGGGACTTGGAGAATCAACAAGTCATCGCCGCCGCGGATGCCCTGACGACGAACCGTGCTAGTCCCCGTTATCCGTGAAGACGGGCAGATGGCCCAGCGCGACGATTCCCGGCCACCCGTCCGGATCGCCCTCCGTGAATATCGCCGCCTCGACCGCGATTTCGGCGTCCGCCCGCGCCATCACTTGCCGCATACCGTTGAGCGTCGAGCCAGTGCTGACGACATCGTCGATCAAGGCCACCCGCCGGCCGCGCACCAGCTCGTGATCCTTCTCGTCCAAGTACAGGACCTGGGGCTCGCCGGTCGTGATCGACACGGTCTCGGCCGAGACCGTGTCGCCCATATAAGGTTTATACACCTTGCGCAGCACGACGTAGTCTTTGCCGCTGATCCGGGACATGGCGTGGGCCAGCGGGATGCTTTTGGCCTCCGGCGTGACGATCAATTCGTAGTCCCGGCCGCTGAGCCTGTCCACCAGCGCTCGCGCGCTGGCCTCCACAAGCTCCGTGTCGCCCAGGATGTTGAGGACCGCGATGCGCACGCCCGGGGCCACCTCGAAGATCGGCAACTGGCGCTCGAGTCCCGCAACCGCCACCCCATAGTGTTCTCGCTCCGCTGACATGGACTTCCCTCCGGGTGGGGTTGGCTGGTTGGCGGCGTGCCGGAGGCCGGCTCGGTTCTCCGGCCACCGGCCCATTATAGCGCGGTCCCCAAACAACCGCCCTGGGCGGCCGTCACTCAGGGTTCTTGAAGTCGTAGATCCCGTCCCGCTGCGGCCACAGCCGCCCGCACGACTGGCAGCTCAGGCCGCGCGCCCGCTGGCGCAGATCCAGCCCGCCGCACGCCGGACAGCGCCAAACCCCGGCCGGATCCGGAGCAGACCGCGACTGACCCGTCGCACGGGCCCTCACGAAGACGCTGGGCGTCAGCTGCCACCAGTTCCCGGTCCACTGGGCCAGCGCATCGAGGGCCACCAGCAGCCGCAGCGGCGCCAGGCGCTTGAGCGGCTCCCAGCGGAAGTGGGAGACGGACAGCCGGCGACCGACCAAAAACCCCGCCTCGCGCAGCCAGGCCGAAACCGCCCGCGGGTGGAAGTCGAAGTTCAGCTCGGCGAACTCCACCCCCTGCGGCTCAAACGGATTCCACTCCTGGCGTCCGAGCGCCCAGCGCAGGATCGCCTTCAGGTTGCGCTTGTTGGCGTACTCCAGCACAAAAACGCCTCCGGGAACCAGCGCCCCACGCACCTGGCCCAAGGCCCGCTGCGGGTCCACCATGTGATGGAGCACCCGGATCATCGTCGCGGCGTCGAACGCGCCCGGCGCAAACGGCAGGCTGTACACGTCGCCCACCACGTAGCGGTAGGGTCCCCCCAGCCCCAAGCGGTCCCGCGCTTGCTCCAGTTGGCTGCGAGAGTAGTCCAGGAGCACGACCTCCTCGTAGCCGGCGTAACGTGGCGTGTTGCGCCCCGCCCCCGCGCCCACTTCGAGCAGGCGCCGCCCGGCGGCCGGAAGCAGGCGACCGAGCGCGATCGCTTCCACCCGGTCCTCATACTCGCGTTCGCCCGACTCCCAGAACCTGCGCTGGTAGTCCGAACCCTCGTAGTCACAGATTGGCGGCGTTGTCTCTTCCATCGCCCTCTCCGGCCGCCCGCCGTCCACTCTTCCACGGTTTCAAGGTGGCTTCCGCCCGGCCCATGCCGATCCATTGACCCCTGCGCGTGCCAAGCCGACACCCTGACCTCGGCGCAGGCCGGATTGAAATCCGGTCTACGCCCCTTTTCGACCCGGGTTCCGAGCTTGTCAAAGCAGGCCCATGTCGGCCGACGCCGCGCATTGTACCCGATCCGCTGCCCCCGGGCCGGGCGGAAACGGAAGCTGCCGACCGCGTCGCCGCGCTCCCCGCTGCATCTCCTGTCGAGCCCATATGCCGAGCGGGTCCCGTGAGGCCGCCCGCGCGCTGTTTCACGTGAAACAAAGCCTGCGCTCGGAGCCCTCGGGTTTCACATGAAACATCGGTTGCCTCACGCTCCGCCCGCCTGCGGGGGCGCACCGGCCTGCATCCACGACCGAATCGCGCCGGAGAACTCCCAGTGCACGTCCTGCGGGCTGTACCCGAGCCGGTCCATGCGCTGCAAGAACTCGGCCGTCTCCCGTTCCAGGCGCGCCGCGCCGCGGCCTTCCGGGCCGGCCCGCACCACGGTCCCCCGGCCGGGCCTCGGCTCGAGATCGCCGCGGTCGGCCAAGCGACGATACGCGCGCGCCACGGTGTTGAAGTTGACGCCCAGCCGCTCGGCGAGGTCGCGCACCGGGGGCAGTCGGTCGCCGGCCTGGAGGGCGCCGGATTCCATAGCGGCCTGCAGACCGTCGGCGATCTGGACGTAGTAGGGCCGGCGGCTTCGGCGGTCGAGCGTGACCAGTTCGGGATCCATAACAACTATTGTATCATTGTATCTCTCCCTCCACAAGCCCCCGCCGCGGGGCCTGCATCGGGGCGCCGAAGCGGCGCCTGCGCCGGAGCCGTGGGCCCCACGGGCCGACCCGCGGTGCGGGCGCGCCGCGCCCGCCCGCGATCGCTCGGGCACTCCATGGTAGAATCGCGCATGAAACATTACGCGCCGAGTCGGCGGCGGGCCGCCGGCCGGCGGGGCAGCAACCAACCCACGCGACCAGCCTGGCTGGTATTTGCCGTTCATGAGCGAAACGATCGACATTCGACCGCTTGATTGGCGCGACCTGCCGCTGCTGCACCGACTGCGGGACCGCGGGCTCTGCTTTGACGCCAAGATCGCGCACACGCGCGGCCCGAACCCTCTACAGTCGGCGCTGCTGGACGCCATCACCCCCGGCCGCGGCGAGCTCATGCTCGTCGCGACCGATCACGAACGGGCCGGCACGACGGCGCTCGGCCAGATCGCGCACACTCAGGGCCAACCCAACGCGCGCATCGTCTTCGTCGGGCCCGCGGCGGCCATCGAGGAGGATCTTATCCTGCACCTTATGGATCAGTTGGCTGAAAGCGTCGGCGGGCGCGGCGCCCACCACTTGATCGCCGACGTCGACGCGGACGGCCAAGCGTTCGCCGTGCTGCGCCGGGCCGGTTTCGCCGTGTACGCTCGCCAGCGGATCTGGCGGCTCGACCCCGGGCGGGCCCCTGAGCCTCCGGCCGACGGCCGTTGGCATGAAAAGACTCGCTCGGACGAATCCTCGGTCACCCGCCTGTACCATAACGTTGTCCCCGGGCTGGTCCAGCAGGTGGAGCCACCCCCGGGCGGTCAAGGACTGGTGCACTGGAGCGGCAAAGAGATGCTCGCATACCTCGACATCGCCCGCGGGCCTCTGGGCACCTGGGTCCAACCCTATTTGCATCCCGCCGCGCAACAACACGACCTTCTCCTCGCCGCCGCGTTCGCCCGCCTGGCCGCCGAGGGGAACCAGCCGGTCTTCCTTTGCGTGCGCTCATACCAAGGCTGGATGAACGACACACTGCCTAGGATGGGCCTGACGCGCCGCAGCGACCAGGCGGTCATGGTCAAACGGCTGACCGCCAAGGTCCGCGAGGCCAGGAAGGTGGAGGCGCCGACGTTGGAAGGGACCCGGCCCGAGCCCTCAGCCCCGTTTATCCCTACACGCAGCAACACCGATTCGACCTCAAGGGTGGATCAACTGACATCATGATGAGTGGTAAGAGAATCACAGACGACATCGACGCCATGCTCGGCGTGCTTCCCGAGGATCTGACCGACAAGCTGAAGGAGCTCGATCGCCAGGACGACCTCCTGGAGGTCATCCTGGATCTCGGCCGAGTCCCGACGGCTCGCTACATCGATCAGGAGGTCACACTCAATGAGCGCGAGGTGACCCACGAGGACATCGAGTACGTGGTCTCACGCATCGGCGAGTTCGACGCCGACAACCGGGCCGGCATGGAGCGCACGCTGCACCGCATATCGGCCATCCGCAACCGCCACGGCCGCATCGTCGGGCTGACCTGCCGCGTCGGCCGCGCCGTCTACGGCACGATCGACATCATTCAAGACCTCGTGTCCAGCGGCAAGAGCATCCTGCTGTTGGGCCGCCCCGGCGTCGGCAAGACCACGATGCTGCGCGAGGCGGCGCGCATCCTGGCCGACGAGAAACGCGTCGTGATCGTGGACACCTCTAACGAGATCGCCGGCGACGGCGACGTACCCCATCCGGCCATCGGCCGGGCCCGGCGCATGCAGGTGCGTGAGCCGAGCCTCCAGCACGAGGTGATGATCGAGGCCGTCGAGAACCACAACCCGGAAGTGATCGTGATCGACGAGATCGGACGCGAGCTCGAGGCCGTAGCGGCCCGCACCATCGCCGAGCGGGGTGTGCAGCTGATCGGAACCGCGCACGGCAACACGCTGGAGAATCTGCTGCTCAACCCCACGCTCTCCGATCTGGTCGG
>CAZFCJ010000144.1:0-4343 GCA_964517315.1 uncultured Anaerolineaceae bacterium
CCGCGGCCTGCCAATTGGCTCATGGTAATCTCGGTGTACGCACAGGTCTGGCCCACGATGATGGCGAGTTGGGCCAACTGGCTCGTGCCTTCGATCACAGCTTTGCTCTCCAGCGACTGCTCCTGACCCTTTCACCTAGGTCGCCCAAATGACTTTCCTACGCACGTTGTATCCAGCAAGTAGATTCATTCAGTGGCCAACTATCTCAGGACTCAGCTTTTGAATACAGAGGATAGATTCAGCAAAGGGAGAAGAGCGCTAGATCGACTCCCGGTCGCCCGTCCCCAGGTAGCGCCAGAGGCCGACGAGGAGTTTGCGGGCCAGGGCCACGATGCCGATCTTCCGCATCCGCCGTCCCCTTTTCCGAACCTCTCTTCGTACCAATTGCTGAGTTCGCTGTCGGGTTGGTGGATCAACCACTGCCAGGCGAAATCGACCGCGAGGGAACGCAGGCGCGGATTGCCGCATTTGCTCAGCCCCTTCTCCCGGAAGGTTTCTCCGCTCTGATAGGGGACGGGTTCCAGCCCGACCAGGGCGCCGATCTCGCGGCCGTTTTGGAACTGGCGCCAGGAGTAAAGCTCCATGACCAGCGGCCACACCGTCCCGGTGTCCTTTGAGGGAGAAGCCTTCTCTGCCGGCTCCGTAGCAGCTGAGCCTGTGGCGATTTACGCCGCTGCCCGGAGAGTTATATTTCGCGTCCTTGAGTGAAAGCCTTGCGGTCCCGGCTCGTGGGAGGGTAGTATTCCATCAAAATTGCTTCACGGGACCGCCTGAGGCGCGCATTCATCGGGGGGCGAGGATCCCACACTTCACCTCATTACATTCCGGAACTGTCGGACCCCCCGCCGCCGATCGAGCCATCCCCAATCACACGCTGCAGGTGCTCCCTCTTCGATCCATTGTTGACGGGATCATATGGGCCACGGAGGAAGGACCAATGGAAACAAGGGCCGAAAGATCAATACCGACAGCATCGGCCTCCGAGCCAAGCTCTCGGTAACGTGAAGTTAGTCGGCCGTGGCCGGGAGCTCGGCCAGCTTCGTTCCGCGTGGGAAGCCGCTTCTGAGGGGAAAGGCAGCCTGCTCCTCATCTCCGGTGAAACGGGTGTGGGCAAGACGAGTCTGGCCCGAGCCGGGCTGGAAGACTTTGAGGGAACGACGTACTATGCTCGCGCGAATCAAGCGATTGTGGTTCCCTATGGTCCGTTGCTGACGGTCCTCCGAGATTACTTGCGGAACGATCCGGCGGGCTTCTCAGAGCTCGGCGCGTTCCTCCCATACCTCGCGCGCGTCCTTCCTGAACTCGGTGATGCGATCGAGGGCGATCGAGCAACACAAGATGAGGCCCTCGCCAGTGCCTTTCGAGCAATGGCATCCAAGGTCCCCAGTGCGATCATCCTCGATGATCTGCAGTGGGCCGATCATGCCACACTTGAGTTTATCCCTTCCTTGGCTCTCGCCATTCGCTCTCATGCACTTCTCGTCGTGGGCATCTATCGCAATGACCACATCGAATTCGACCAGGAGATCCTACGGGCGCGAGCAGATTTGCGAAGAGCCCATCTGCTTGATGAAATCGAGGTCGATCCTCTGGAAGCCCACGCTACGAGCAAACTGGCAGAGGCGGTCCTTGGGGAGCCCCCGGCGCCGGATCTCGCGAGCCATCTCTACGATCTGACGCAGGGAATTCCGATGTACGTTGAGGAGCTCTGTTCCGCTCTTGCTCGGCATGACGTGTTGGAGGCAGGGGATGAAGGCCTCGAACTGCGAGAGGGCGAAGAGGTGCCTCTGCCCACATCGGTGCGAGCTGCAGCTCTCCTGAGCGCCCAAGGACTTTCCGCTGGAGGTCGTGAACTGCTCCAAATCGCTGCCGTGTGCGGCCACAGCTTCGATCCAGACCTTGTACATGCCCTCTCGGAGGGAGCAGGCGACTTTGAAGAGCTTATTGATCATCGCCTCTTGGTGGAGGGAAATCCGGGGGAACTTGCTTTCAACAACAGCCTAACCCGCGATGCCATCTACGATGACATTGGATGGTCCATGCGACGTGAGCTACATAAGAAGATCGCAAGTCTGCTCGCGGAGCGTGGGGCCCCTCAGAGAGCCGTCGCCGATCATCTCCTCGCCGGGGGGGAGTTGGAGACTGCCTGGAAGGCGTTGTTGGCCTCTGCAGAGCGTTCGTGCGAGTTGCTGGCGTACCAGGATGCGATCGTCACCTACGAGAAGGCATTGGAGATTTGGCCGGAGGGCAGGGATGAACAAACCAGGCTTGAGGCCCTGGATTCAATGGGCCGCTGCGCGGAGTTGAGTGGGAGGCCGGCGGAAGCCATCCGTACTTGGGAGCGGATCGCAACCGTGAGGAAGGAAAGGGGCGAAAGTGGGAAGTTCGCCGAGGTCAAGCGCAAGATTGCGAATGCGTACGAGGTTCAGGGATCCTGGGAACAGGCCAATGTGGCCCGCTTGGAGGCCGCCGATGACTTTGCGGAGAGCGGTCTCCCTGGCGAGGCGGCGACGGATCGGCTCGCAGTGGCCTCCCAGCTGAGCAGCGCTGGCAGTTTCCGACCGGCACTTGAGCTGACGTCTGTCCTTTTGGACGAAGCTCGCATTGCCGGCAGGCTGGATCTCGAGGCCCGGGGGCTGGGTCTGCAGGGGATGTTGATGGCCAAGACCGGCGAGGTTGAAGCGGGATGGGAATCCGCTCAGAAAGGGCTGTCGTTGGCGCTCGATCATGACGCCACCGGTGCTGCTGCTGAAGTTTACCAGCGACTCGCGAGCGTTGGTGAGCAAGGCTCCGAATATGACGTCTCCGTGGAAGTTTATCGAGAGGCATTCAGCTACTGCTCGACCCACGAAGAGGGGACAATGGGCAACCTATGTCTGGCTTGCCTTGCGGTGGTGTTGAGGCAAATAGGGGATTGGGAGGAAGCCGAGGATCTATGCGCTACTGTCCTGCAAGCCGAGGAGCAGGAGGACTCAGCCGTAGCAGTGGCCAGCACCGTCCTCGGACTTATTGAGGCCGCGAAGGGGCGAGTTGCCTCTGCTCAACGGCTGCTAATGCAGGGCGTTGCCGTCGCTAAGTATCGTAACCTGGCATCCTGTGAGATCTTGGGCATTTGGGGCCTGGCCATCGCCAGCGCAGCAGAAGGCGATCATCCCGAGGCGATGAGCCACTGCCGGGCTATTGTGGATCGGTGGAGTGAGACCGAGGACCTACATTATGCAATTTCGCCGCTTCGTTGGGCGTGCAGCCTCCTCACCGTGGCAGGAGATGATGAAGGAGCGAGAGCTTGTGCCGACGCGTTGTCCCGAATCGCGTCCATTGGGAAGCAAGAGGCCCTTGCGGCTCTGGCGCACGCGTTGGCGGAGCTTGCCCTTCTCGATGGGAAAGTCGATCAAGCCATTCACCAATTTCAGCAGGCATTGGAATTACTGAAGGATCTCGATGTCCCCTATGATCGCGCGGCCACCAAGCTTCGGCTCGGGGCGGCCATGATCGAGGCTGATCAGCGGGAGGCCGGGCTCGACCAGCTCATCCAATCCTACAGAATGGCACGCGGACTTGATGCACTTGACCTCATGGAAGGTGTCACAAGGACAATGGAAGAGATCGGAGAAAAGATCGAGGAGCATCTGGGCTCGCGTGCTGCCCACAAGGCCCGTCACGCGGGGCTGACAAAGCGGCAGATGGAGGTTCTGAGTCTCGTCGCGGAGGGCATGACCAACCGGGAAGTCGCCGAAGAGTTGGTTCTCAGCACCCGTACCGTTGACATGCACGTAGGCAATATCCTCGACCGTCTTGATTCCCGCTCCCGAACCGAGGCGGTCAGGAAAGCGACGGAGCAGGGGTTGCTTGGCGAAATCTCTTGATTCCTCGTGTCGCCTTGGGCGCACGTATCAAGAAGCGCGACCCGCTCTCCACAATTAGCTTCAACCTGCTGATCCCCCCATTCCTCTCATTCAAATTGAGGGCTCCTCTCTGACAGCCTGAGGATTATTACGGTATGAGCTCGCGGAGATTACCGTAGTCCCACGCATGATCCACATCGAGTCTGCCGATACGATGGGCCCAGTTTGATGGTCCTGGGAAACCAGTAGAGAGGTGAAGAAGATGAAGCCGACAAGCCTCGTGAGGTCGTACCTCAAGCCCAGAAAGAAACGACGCGGTCGGCGAGTGCAGCGGGCCATGAGAAAGGCCTATTCTCGGTTTGAAGCACAGTACCCGAGCCTTACATGCTCTTTGTTCGACTGGCACTTCCTGACGCACGGCGCGGAAGGCGCGTTGGAATCGGTGAGCTTTGGCCCCATTGAGCCTAAGGCGTTAGCGCTTGCGGAGGCTTGGGCCGA
>CAZFCJ010000144.1:4443-7678 GCA_964517315.1 uncultured Anaerolineaceae bacterium
GGGCTCAGAGCGTGCGATCGTCGGGCCTGCACTTCTGCCGAGTTGAGCGGGTGGAACTGTGTGGGACGGTGCGCGGGGAATTAAGCTGAGAGCATCGGACTGCTGTCAGATTCATATGGATGAGCGAGGCAAATTCAGGATGTTGAAAGGCAAAGAGATAGCCCTGCGAGCGACCAGGGAAACGGATTTGGACAAGCTCTACGATTTCCATCAGAACATCCGGAACCGTGGTCCATATTTCCCAATCGGGGTCATGCCTGAGCCCGTATTCAAGAGAAAGTTCTCTGAAAATGGATTCTGGGGGATGAGGAAGGGTTGCTCTTGATGGTGGATGACTCAAATGACATTGTCGGCCACATCGAGTTCTTCCAGACCGTCTCGTACCTCGATGAGCTCGAACTTTCCTATCATGTCTACTTCGATGAGCATACTGGCAAAGGCATAGCGACGGAAGCCGTCAAGCTCATGACCGGCTATCGCTTCGACCGTCTGAAGCACAATCGCATCCGGCTGATCATCCACCCGGAGAACGCCCCATCAAAAAGCGTGGCTGAGAAGTGTGGATACAAGTACGAGGCAACCAACCGGGGTGCATGGTTTCATTGCGGCCATCATCAAGATGTTGAGGTGTATGCTTTCCTGAGAGATGAGTACGACCGAGCGGATCAGGAGGGCTGAGATGGACCCTCAACCGGCTAACCCAGCCGCGCAACCCGTCACAAGGGCGGACCCAGCCGGCCGTGCGGGATGGATGCCGGGGATCCCGCAATGTGCCTTACTTTCGGTGCCGGCAGTTTCACAATGGTTGATGAGAGTAGCCCAAGGCCAGCTACACGGCAGGTGATGGTCCCTGGCGGGAACGCTCCCGATTGCGCTCCGGCGTGCTGGGCGAAACCCGAAGCCGTCAGCTCTCGCATCGTATCCCTTACCCCGCCACGATTGGCAAGGAGGAGTTAAGTGCTTAGACCGACTACCGACCCCAGTGTCACAAGAGGCTTGAGGGAAGCGATTGAATCTTTGTTGCCTCCGCTGGAATCGTTCATGCGGTTCAATGATGAGGATCTTGCCGCGGGAGAGTATACGCAGTGGGTGTCTGCTCTGGGTGAAGACCTACCTGAACAGGGGAGGGGAGCAGGGGCGACCCTCGAGGTCCTCAAAGAGGAGATCATCCCTCGTGGGTTGCGCATCGGCGCCCCCGGCTTCGCTGGTTGGGTCACAACGATGCCGACCGTGATACCCGCAGCGGCAGCGCTTAGCGCAAGTATCGCCGGCGCTCAGCGTTGGTGGATTCAGCCCTTCAACTACCTCGAGCACCTTGCTCTCGAGTGGCTAAAGCAACTCCTTGGTCTCCCTGCCGAATATCAGGGAACATTCAGCAGTGGAGGCTCCTGCGCGAATCTGATCGCACTGGCTGCCGCGCGGCAATGGGCCTGCGAACAGGAGGGCCTTGATCCGGCTCAGGAGGGGCTGGAGACGCTGGCAAGACCGCGGCTCTATGCCTCCGACCAAGTTCATCATGTGGTCAACCGGGCGGCCGCTGTTCTGGGAATCGGGCGCCGCGCGGTGATTCAACTGCCCACAGATGGCGGATTCCGGCTGGATGTGGCCTCGCTTCGCGACCAGCTTCGGAAGGACAAAGAGGACGGGTGTACCCCTGTCGCCGTCGTCGCGAGTGCGGGTACGGTCAATACCGGCGCGGTTGATCCCATCCACGAGATGCTGCAGGTCTGCCGCGAAGAAGGCGTCTGGTTGCATGTCGATGGAGCCTATGGCGGCTTCGGCCTGCTCGATCCTGAAGTCGCTCCCCTCTTTGAAGGCATCACGGAGGCTGACTCGCTTGCCGTCGACCCTCACAAGTGGTTCGCGGTACCTCTCGGCTGCGGAGCCACATTTGTCAGAGACAGATCCCTGCTTGGCCGGGCGCTAACGCTGGAGCCCGCGGAGTACCTTGAGGGTGCGGCGGCTCAGGAGGAATCGATCAGCTCGCAGTTTGACGGCTTGGGCATCCCGTTTCACGATTTCAACTTGGAGCAATCCGCCCGATCGCGCGGGGTAACGGTTTGGGCGGCGCTGCACGAGATGGGAGCGGAAGGGATGCGCAATCGTGTCTCCCTCCATAATTCATACGCGCGTGACCTGGCCCAGCTGGTGGAGTCATCCCCCGTCCTGGAGCTCCTGGCACCGCTGAGCCTTTCCATTTGCTGCTTCCGATACGTTCCCATCGAACTGCAGCCGGGCACGGAGCATGTTGAAACGCTCAACAATCTGAATCGGAAGATTCTAGAGCGCCTCCACAGTGAGCACCATCACATCCCGTCGAGTACAGACCTTGACGGCACATTCGCAATTCGCCCTTGCTATATCAATCCACGCACGACTCCAAGTGAAATCTCAGGGCTTGCCGCCGCCGTGGAGCGAATTGGCGGGGAGATTTGGGCTCGCAAAACGAATAGCCACTAGCAAGCGGCGGGCACGAAGGCAACAGAAAAACTATATCTAAGGGAGTTCGCCGTATCTTAGGTCACTGGAAAAGAATCTGACCAACTGCGTGGGACGAATGCCGGGGCTCCAGCGACCTCAGTTTCACAAAGGACTGGAGAGCTGAACCCTCGACGCATGTAGTAGGCGCAGGAGGCGGAGCAGCCGATGGGGAGCTCCCGGCCCGTCATTCTCAGCTAGCATTCGTCCACTGTGAAACCCCACATCGACCCGCCATTCCTCTCTTCTATTGCCTCCTCATGATCGCCGCTCAGCAATCCTATCCTGGAGAGCAGTAACCAGGTGTTGCTCGATATCACCTCGTGTTGCCTGTCGAATTCGTCGGTGCCAAGATCCTAGGCCGTCTCTTGGAATCGGAAACCTCATACTGGAATCACGAAACCTTTCAAGCAACTCCTTTCTTTTCGGAGACCATTGGACGGAAATCGCGAAGACCCTTGTCCAGGAGGCGACGGCGGGATTCGAACCCACGTTCTGGGTTCTGTAGACCCTTGGTCCGGAGCTGCTGTCCTAGCTCAGCCCAATCCAAAAGATTGGTGTAAGATATCGGGCAGCCGATGTTGCTCATACCGCCGAGGCTCCCAACCACGGCAGATCCCCAGGCCACCCTCAGAAGCCCGGCCTGACGATCTAAGGCCCCCCATTTAGGGTTAGATCTCACACCGCGCCTGGCGGCGCGGAACTGTGTAACCTGAAGGTCGCCGGCCGCAGGTCCCGCGAGCGCAGCGACGCGGGA
>CAZFCJ010000145.1:0-7644 GCA_964517315.1 uncultured Anaerolineaceae bacterium
CTCAGCGCCTCAGTGTATACTCTCCCTGGCCCAATGCTACCGCCACCTCCTGCCATCATCAGTTTCAGCTTGACAGCGTCACCATCCTCCTGTATTGTGGTGTTGGGAGCGCTCCCAACCACCTTAAACTTTTTAATTTTTTCGCCCTATTGGGAGCGCTTCCAAGAGCGGAGGCCATGCCTACCCTGGAAGAAATCGCCGAACTCGCTGGCGTATCGCGTTCCACCGTCTCGCGCGTCGTGAACAATGATCCCAACGTGCGCGAGTCCACCCGTAAGCGGGTGCTCGAGATTATCGAAGAAGTTGAATTCCTCCCCAGTACGGCCGCCCGTCGTCTAGCAGGCGGCCGTTCCGGCATCTTCGGCTTGGTGATACCGATGGGCATCGCCCGGCTGTTCACAGACCCGTTCGTGCCCGCCCTGATCCAAGGCGTCAGCTCCAGCTGCAACGCGCTCGGTCACAACGTCATGCTGTGGCTGGCGGAAGCCGAATACGAGCGCCAGATGATGGGTCAAATTCTCAACAGCGGCCTGCTCGACGGTGTGCTCGTCGCCTCGATGGCGGCCGAAGATCCGATCGTAGACGCCCTGGCGGCGTCCGAGCTCCCTTTCGTTTTGATCGGCCGCCACAGCTCCAACCGGGGCATCAGCTACGTCGACGTCGACAACACCGCCAACGCCGCGCGCGTGGTGAGCCACTTGATCAGCCGCGGCCGCAAGCGCATCGCCGCCATCAGCGGTCCGACCGCGATGACCGTGAGCCAGGACCGTCTGGCCGGCTACCGTCAGGCGCTGCAGGACGCCGGGCTGGAATACGAGCCCGATCTGGTCATGGATGGCAACTTCACCGACAGCGGTGCCTACGCCTCTACCCACCAACTGCTCGAGAGTGAGCCCGACGCAATTTTCGCCTCCAGTGACCTGATGGCACTTGGGGTGCTGCGCGCCCTCAAGGAAGAGGGCCTTGCCGTCCCCGACCAAGTCGCGGTGGCCGGGTTCGACGACGCTCCCTTCGCCGCCAGCACCGACCCGCCGCTGACCACCGTCCGCCAGCCGACGGCCGAGCTCGGCGCCACCGCCGTCGAGCTGCTCAGCCGGTTGATCCAAGAGGAAGCCGAGGAAGCTACCCGCATCATCCTTCCTGCCGAATTCGTGATCCGCGAATCAACCTGAGCTGCCCCAACCCAAAGGAGGACCTATCGGGCGAGCTAACCAAGAAAGCATACGTGCCAATCGCAACGGCTCCGGGATAATCCGGAGCACTCGAAAGGAGAGCACAGATGCGATCAAGGCGTATCTGGACCCTTATAGGATGCATGCTGATTGTCGGTCTGTTTGTGGCGGCCTGTGGGGGCGAGGCCCCCACACCGGCTGAGACGGGTGAAGAACCCGCTGAAACTGAGCCGACAGAAGCCCCGATGGATGAAGAAGAGCAAGCCCCGGCTGAGGGCGTCACCGAGATCCGCTGGTTTGTCGGGCTCGGGACGGGCCAACAGCCGGAGCAGGTCGAAGCGCAAGAGGCCGTTGTGGAGGCCTTCAACGCTTCTCACGATAGTATAGAGCTTGTGCTGGAGATTGTCCAAAACGACATCGCCAGTGACACGCTCAGCACGCAGATCGCCTCCGGCAACCCGCCCGACATCGTGGGTCCGGTCGGCATCGCCGGTTCGAACGCGTTCGCCGGCCAGTGGCTCGACCTGCAGCCGCTCCTGGACAGTACCGGCTACGATCTGTCGGACTTCGAGCCGGCCACCGTGGACTTCTACCGCGAGGCGGACGGGGCTCTCACCGCCCTGCCCTTCGGTAACTACCCTTCCTTCATCTACTACAACACATCGTTGTTCGATGAGGCCGGTCTGCCCTACCCGCCGCACGAAGTCGGCGAGCAATACATGGGAGAAGAGTGGAACTGGGACACCCTGGCCGAAACCGCCCGGATCCTCACCGTGGATGCCAACGGCAACGACGCCAGTATGGACGCATTCGATCCCGAGAACATCGTGCAGTTCGGCTACCACACCCAATTCACCGATCCGCGCGGTGAGGCCACCTTCTTCGGCGCCGGCAGCTTCGTCGACGAAAACGGCGACGCAACCGTCCCCGAGCACTGGCGCGAGGCCTGGCAGTGGCACTACGATGGAATCTGGGAACAGAACTTCATCCCCAACGATTCCTACCTGAACAGCGATCTGCTCGCCTCCGGCAACGCATGGGGCTCGGGCAACACCGCCATGGCCGCCATCCACCTGTGGTGCCACGGGTGTTACGAGGGCGACGACTGGGACATCGCCGTCATTCCCTCCTACGAAGGCGAAACCACCGCCAAGCTGCACGTGGACACCTTCCGCATCATGTCATCGACGGAGCACCCTGACGAGGCCTTCGAAGTGCTGACCTATCTGCTCAGCGGCGACCAGGCCGAGGCTTTGCTGAACGTGTACGGCTCGATGCCGGCCCGACAGAGCCTGCAGGATGCGTTCTTCGCGGGACTGGACGAGCAGCACCCGCAGGGGGTCGACTGGCAGGTCGCACGCGACATGCTCAGCTACCCGGATAACCCCAATCACGAGTCCAATATGCCCAGCTTCAACCGGGCTACTGAGCGCATCGGCCAATTTCAGAGCCTGTATCGGGGCACACCCGATCTGGATCTGCAGGGTGCGATCGACGAGCTGGTCGCAGATCTGCAGTTGATCTTCGAGGAAGCGGAGTAATCCCTTGATGCTCGCTGGTGGGAGGCCCCTGCAAGGGGCCTCCCACCAGCGTAGGGTCCGGAGTCAGCATGCAACCCACCCGCCACGCAGTAGTTGAAGTTGAAGCCAGCCGGCAGGACGCAGAGCGGGGCGCGCTCGCCCGGCGCGAGGCGCGCTGGGGCCTGGTCTTCCTCTCGCCCTGGATCATTGGCTTCCTGGCCTTCATCCTGCTGCCCATGCTGGCGACCCTGGCCATCTCGTTCACGGACTACACGCTGGGTGATCTGGCCAACCTGCAATTCATCGGCCTCGAGAACTACCGGCGCGTCCTGAACGACCCCCTGGTGGCGCACTCGTTGGGCGTCACGTTCAAGTTCATGGCGATGGCGCTTCCGATCTCCATCGCGCTTCCCATCGCACTGGCGGCGCTGCTCAACTCCGACCGGCTGATGTTCAAACGCTTCTTCCAAACTTTCTTCTACATGCCGTACATGGTGCCGCTGGTCTCAGCCGTGCTGGTGTGGGGTGGCTTCCTCAACGCCCAGACCGGCTGGCTCAACAAGGGCCTCGCCGTGCTCGGCACCAGCGGCCCGGATTGGCTCAACTCGACTTTCTGGATCTACCCGGCGCTGCTGATCGTCGGCCTGTGGGCCAACGGCAACGCCATCATCACCACCCTGGCCGGTATGCAGTCGATCCCCAGCGAGCTGTATGAATCGGCCAAGATCGACGGCGCCGGAACGCTCACCAGCTTCTTCCACATCACACTGCCGCTGATTACACCCATCGTTTTCTACAACCTGACGCTTTCCCTTGTCGGCCTGTTCCAATACTTCCTGGAGCCATACGTGCTGACCACAAACATCGGCGATCCGGGCAACGCAACGCTCTTCTACAACATGTACTTATTCCAGAACTTTTTTCGTTTCCAGGACATGGCCTACGGTGCCACGCTCGCCTGGATTCTGTTCTTGATCATCCTTGTGTTCACCGTTGCCCTGTTCGCCAGCCGCAAGTACTGGGTGTTCGAAGCGGAGGCTGGCTAAATGCCGAGCATCACTCAGACCCTGGCGATACTCCCCGGAAAGGAAGAGGCAGCAGAGACCAGCGCCCTCAGCCGCAATGCGCGCAAGCTGCTCGGGACGGGAACGCTGACGCTGTTCGCCCTGATCATTCTGCTCGCCTACAACTCGCCGTTCGCCTACATGATCTCGACGTCGCTCAAGAACCGCGACCAGATCTCGCGAGCCAACTCCCCCCTGTGGCCGGCCGAGCCAGGATTGTACGAATACCAGGGCGAGCAGTACGAGGTGTTCCGCGTGCCGACCGACGAAGGCATCCAAGAATGGGCGCTTGTCACCCCGCGCCGCCAAGAAAGCCAGTTCGTCGATCCGGAGAACCCGGAGGCAGGGCTGATCACCTGGCAGGGCCAGTGGCGCCAGCTCGAGCCCGCGTGGCAGCCGCGCTTCCAGTGGTCCAATTACAGCGACGTCTGGGAGCTACCCTCGCGCGACTTCGGCTTCGCAACCTGGCTGTTCAACACCTTTGCCATCGCCGGCCTTGGCATTATCGGCACTTTGATCTCATGCACGCTGGTTGCCTATGGTTTCTCGCGTTTCAGCATTCCCCATAAGGGACTGCTGTTCATTATCTTGATATCGACCATCTTCCTGCCCCGCATTGTGCTCACGGTGCCGATGTACGCCCTGTTCGTGCGCATCGGCTGGGTCGGCACCTGGCTGCCGCTGGTGGTGCCCCACTTCTTCGCCAACGCCTACAACGTATTTTGGCTGCGCCAGTACTTCATGACGATCCCGCGTGAACTGGATGAGTCCGCCATGATCGACGGCGCCAACCCGTTTCAGGTCTTGTGGCACGTGATCCTGCCCCAGGCGAAACCGGCCATCGTCGCGGTGGCTTTGTTTCATATGGTGTTCGCGTTCAAGGATTACTTCGAGCCGCTCATCTACCTATCGACCACGCCGGAGCTGCAGCCGCTCTCGGTTGGAATCCAACAGTTCAACGATCTCTACGGCCAGCGGCCGGAGCTGATCCAAACCGCAGCGTTAATGGGTTTGTTCGTGCCCGTGTTCGTCTTCTTCCTCGCCCAACGCATTTTCCTGCAAGGAGTTGTGTTCACCGGGGTTGAAAAATGAGCGCTGGAGCTCCACCGACGCCGCAGTATGCACGTCGCTCACCGACCACAAAGCTAGCTACACCACAACGGAGCCTTCATGCGCTACGGACACTTCGACGACGACCGCTGTGAGTACGTCATTGAGCGGCCGGACACACCGCTGCCCTGGATCAACTACCTTGGGTCCCGGGATCATGTTGGCCTGTTCTCGAACACGGCTGGCGTCTACTCCTTTTACCGCGATCCACGGCTGCGCCGGCTAACCCTCACCGTCCTCGACTACGAGGCTCCGGTCCAGGTTCTCGCCACGGTTGGCTGACCTCAGCTCTCACCCTCGCCCGCGCGCTTGCAGAAGGAGGATGTGTGACGTCGACGATTGAAGCCAGTAGGGGGCCGATCGTTTTTCCCTCCGAATTCACCTGGGGCGTGGCAACCTCCGCCTACCAGATTGAGGGCGCCTGGCGAGCGGACGGCAAGGGGGAGAGCATCTGGGATCGCTTTACCCACGCGCCTGGCAACGTACACGAAGACCAAAACGGCGACATCGCGTGTGATCACTATCACCGTTGGCCCGAAGATGTCCAGTTGATGGCCGAGCTCGGAGTCGATGCGTACCGCTTCTCGGTCTCATGGCCGAGGATACTGCCCAAGGGCTTCGGCGAGGTCGACCAGGCCGGGCTGGATTTCTACAAGGGTTTGGTCGACGGGCTGTTAGCGCAGGGCATTGAGCCCTACTTGACCCTGTATCATTGGGACCTGCCACAGGTTCTGCAGGACCGCGGCGGCTGGCCTGCTCGCGCAACCACGCAGGCCTTCGCCGAATACGCCGATGTCCTCAGCCGCAGCCTGGGCGACCGTGTGCGCCATTGGATCACGCTCAACGAACCCTTTGTCAGCGCGCATGTCGGTCACCTTCAGGGCCGGCACGCTCCAGGACACATGGACCTGGCGGAGATGGTCGCCGCTTCCCACCATCTGCTGCTCGCCCACGGGTTGGCCGTGCCGATACTGCGGGGGAACGTCACTGATGCACGCGTCGCCATCGTGCTCGACCTGCACCCCGTCCACCCCGCGTCGGACAGTGAAGCGGATCAGGAGGCGGCACGCCGCTGGGATGGGACCTACAACCGCTGGTACCTGGATCCGCTCAGCGGCCGCGGCTACCCGCAGGACATGGTCGATGATTACGGGCAGCCCCTGGATTTCGTCCAGGAGGGCGATCTCGAGAAGATCAGCGCCCCGTTGGACGCGCTGGGCGTGAATTACTACACGCGCAATGTGGTCCGCAGCGACGAGGTGCCTGAAGCGGAGAACGAGCCGAGGCGGATCCCGGAACCGGAGACAGTCACTGAGATGGGCTGGGAGGTCTACCCGCCGGGTCTATTCGAGGTGCTACAGCGGGTGGAGCAGGACTACGGTTTTCCTGCCTATTGGATCACTGAGAATGGGGCTGCGTTTCCGGACCAAGTCAACGCCGATGGCGAGGTGCTGGATCAGGACCGGATTGACTATCTCGACGGTCATTTGCGTCAGCTTGCGCGTGCGCTCGGGGCCGACCTGCCGGTCGACGCCTACTTCGCCTGGTCGCTGCTTGATAATTTCGAGTGGGGTCACGGCTATTCCAAGCGCTTTGGTCTAGTCTACGTGGATTTTGACACGCTAGAGCGCACGCCGAAGGCCAGCTACCACTGGTACCGGCGGCTGATCAAAACGGGTCAATTACCTCCCGGCGATTGAGGCCGAGCCGGCCCCGGTCGCCCGGCGGGATGTCTGCGAGGGGCCTTGCTCGATCCTTGCGCCCTCCCCACCCCTGATTCGCAGACTCGCTTCAACGGTTTTTCCCGGCAGAGCACGGCCAACCTCATACTGATTCTCGCCTCCAGCTCGCCTGATCCTGCAGGCCCTCGCGTCCCCTTCGACTCAGCGCACACCAGCGGGATCGGGCCGCGACCGATACATCGCTAGTGACAATACTATGGGTCCTACAGTCATATGTTTCACATGATTGAAAAAGCAGAGCGGGACGAACTGCATTCGAAGCTCAACCAGGAGCCGCGCCGAGGCGTAGTCGTTCTGGCCGTGCCCAGCCAACTCGACGAGGAGAAGTACGGCTACGCCCTGATCGACCTCAAGCCCCTTTGAGGCGAGGCGGTCGATCAGGGCACGCTCTATCCGCTGCTGCGGCGGCTCGAAGTGCAGTGGCTGCTGCAGAGCGAGTGGAACGTGGCTGGATCCCGACCGCGCCGTGACTACCGGATCAGTGAAGACGGCGCCCAGTTGCTGCAAGCGCTCAGCGGCGACTGGAACGCG
Organism: uncultured Anaerolineaceae bacterium; assembly: GCA_964517315.1. GTDB lineage: Bacteria > Chloroflexota > Anaerolineae > Anaerolineales > E44-bin32 > DASWJQ01. The sequence goes on from CAZFCJ010000145.1 coordinate 7,140, forward strand.
TTGGTGGCCGTCATGGATGAACTCTTGAACGAGGTCTAAGAAGAGGAAAACGGACATGAACTTGATCGAACGCTACCTACAGGAAATTGACCGCCAGCTCCCACGCGGCAAGCGCGCCGATATCAAGGCCGAGCTGCGCTCAGCGCTTAACGACGCGCTGGATGGTCGGTTCGGACTGGAGTCAAGCGAGGCCGAGATCGTCTCCGTGCTGAAAGAATTTGGGCCGCCCCGCCAAATCGCCGATTCCTGCCATCCCGAGGGACAGTATTTGATTGGCCCCGCGCTGTATCCGCTCTTCCGCATGGTGCTTGGGGTCACCCTGGCGGCCGTGCTCGGAGCCCAAACGCTGGCGCACGCAGTCACGTTCTACCTGGGCCAGCAAGCCCTCGAGCCCTTGTCGGCGCTGACAGGGCTGGTTGACAGCGTGCCCCATCGCGGTGGGCATGGTTGTAATCGTATTCGCCCTGCTGCAGCATTTTGGTGTACGGCCTGCGGGAGCTGCATT
>CAZFCJ010000146.1:0-4953 GCA_964517315.1 uncultured Anaerolineaceae bacterium
GGGTAGAGGCGCTCGAGCTTCTCCCTCACTTCCTCAAAACCCTCACCCGTGCCGGCGGAGAGCAGCATGGCCATGCGGTTTAGAAGCTCAGCGAACAGCCCGCCCCCCATCCCCACGAGCCCTGCACCCAACATCGCCTTGAACTGGCGGGATTCTCTTTCGAGCTTCTGCGCCACACGAGTCCGCTCCTCAAAAGACAAGTCGGGGGCCTCTGGCTCTGCACCTGTTCGGGCACCTGCCGAATCGGGCTGCGCCAGATCGCTCATATGCGAAAGGGTTTCCTGGACCGTTCCATAGGCCATGACCGCAAATGCAACACGGTCAAGCATGAAGGCCATATCCCGGCGCAGGGCATCCCTTCTCTCGTCGATGCGGTTGGCAATCACCGACTCAGGAGACATCAATCCCAGCACACCTGCAATGACCACCACAACCAGGGTGACCGGTATCGGCAGGCCAAGCAGCACACACAGCACCAGCGCCCCTACAGCGTAGACGCCCATATACGCGACTTTCCGCTGATAGAACTGCGTGGCGGACTCATACGGATTCCCGGCACGGGCGAGCTGGACGCGCAGGGGATCTTCTCCTAAGCCAAAACGCCCAAAAGGCAGCGCCTCTGTAATCGACTGCGCCATCCGAACGGCCAGAGGCACCGGCTTGGGTCCCTCATCGCCACCGTACTCATCGAGCGAGCCCGGCCGCTTGGACAAGGACAAGCGAATGCGGCCGGTGATCCCACCGACGAGGAAAAAGAGTCCCGCCGTGGCCAGCGCCGCAAGGACGAAGTTGATCGTCTGCGTATTCACGGCCCGACCTCCTCCACAGCCGGTTCGCCGCCTCGTCCGGTCCCGTCGCCAATGACGCCGTCCTGGCTCTCCGGCGCCATCGACCTCCGTCGCTCGGGTACGCGGCGCTGATAGGGCATCGGGTTGACCATGCGGTTCACAACGGCACTGGCAGCGAGGTATAGAGCAACATCGACGACAAATGCAGCGATGAAGACTAGTTGTCCGACGGGGGACGAGTAGAAGCGGATGTATTCCGGCGCGGCGAATCGTAGAAAGAAGATGACCAGGAAGGGGACGGCAACAACGATCACAAGCTGCCACTTTGGGTTGGACGTGTCGGCCCGCATCTCGCGCCGAACCCGGATCTCCTTTCGGAGCCGCGGGATCAGCAGGTCCAAGATTTCCGGGATCCGCTGCGGCATGGTGTGAAACTGCAGGAACGCCTCGGCCGCTCGGTCGAGTGCGTAGCTTCCGCGCAAACCCAGCAGCCGATGCAACCGGGCGTAGTCAATCGGCGACTCCGAAAAAGTCGCCGCCAGCTCCTCAAAGTCCGCACGACAAATCTCGGGGCCTTCCTCGGCTACATAGCGAAGGGCCTCGCCCGGCGAAAGCCCCTTAGCGAGAAAGGCGGAACGGATGTCCCGCAGCGCGTGCGGCAGAACCGCTTCGTATTCGTCAAGCTGACTGGATCGCCGCTGATCCAGGTAGATGTAGTAGAGAAACGAGCCAGATACGAACCCGACCACGGCTGCTGCCAGGGCGCCCGTGGCGAAGAACAGGGCAGCCGCGACCGCGGTCCCCAGCAGTGCGGAGACCGCCAGGAACTCGCCGGCACTCACGGGGATGCGCGCCTGGTAAAGCATCTGGTCGAGCCGCTCGATGAGAGAACCCGATAGCCGCTCTGGTCGGGGGGATTCTTCTTCCGGTCCGTAAAGAAGACCCCCGGGAGCGCCCTTTAGCGAAACGGTGATATAGGAGTACAGTCCGAGAAAGATGACATACATTCCCAGCGCGCCGACGAGAGCGATCAGGATATTGAACGTCATGGCGCGGTTGCCCTTTCGGCTTCGAGAACGCTCTTAAAAGCCACTCCCGATCGCCGGAAGTGCTCCTCGTGAACAGAATGATCCGCGACCAAGGTCGGTCGGTACCCTCGGGTATCACCGCCCTCAAAAACCGTATGCAGCACGGGAAGACCGGCTTCGACATCGCCGGTGAATTCGCCAATTTCGAGCAAGTAACGGCGGCCGTAGAAATCCTGCATCTCGGTGATCCCGATATCGAAGGACGTGCCGAGCAGGCGTGCCACGCGATCGGCCCCCATGTCGACGCCACCCTGGAAGAGCATCGCGCCGACCCGCTGGGGGAGCTCCTGCAGCGAATTGGCGTGGATCGAGGTCAGGTTCCCGCCATGGCCGGTCTGCATCGCGTTGAGCAAATCGTAGACCTCCGGGCCACGCGCCTCGCCAAGGACCAGATGGTCGGGGCGTTGACGCAAAGCGGTGATGATGAGGTGGCGCATGTCGACGTCAATGCCACCTTCAAGGAGCTTGCTCCGGGTTACGAAGTACACGCTGTTCATCGGCCGTCCCCCGGCAGGCCGCAGCTGCAGCTCCCGCGTGTCTTCCACGACCAGCACTCGTCGATCGTGAGGGATCTTCTGCCCCAGCGCCGAGAGGATGGCGGTCTTGCCAACCCCGGTCCGGCCGATGACCAGTATGTTCAGACCGGCGACAACCGCGGCGTGCAGGTAGGTTGCCGCGGCGGCGGTCACGAGTGCGCCGTCGGCCTCATCCTGCGCGTAGTTCGGGATCTGAGGGCGCGCGGGCCGGCGGTGTGTCTGCACCGGTTGGCCGACGAACTCCTCGAGCGTCCAGGCCACAGGGCGATGGCGGCGGATGACAACCGTGGGCCACGGATCGGCAATCGGCGCTGTGACGACGTTAAGGCGGTGGCCGCTGGGGAGCTGGACATCGACGATGGGCTGGAGCGGCCCCGCCTGCTTGCCCGAGAAGGCGATCATCTGATTGACGCGCCACAGGAGCTGGTCGGGGTCAGCAGCCAGATCCACAGGGATATGCTGCCAGCCCTCAAAGGTCCGGACATAAACCTCGTAGGGCCCATTGATGGCGATATCCTCGATGCTCTCATCCTCGAGGAGATCCTCGATTGGCCCCAATCCATACAGCGTGGCAAAGATCCGTTCCACCCACTCCTCAATTGGGTGGTCCCTGTCGACGAACGGCATGCGGCCCTGGTTCACACGGCTCCGGTTTTCGTCCTCAACCGACTCCCGGATAATGGAGGCCACTCGGTCCTGGAGCTCGGGGTTCGTACGGATCTTCATCATCTCGGCCGCGCTCAGCGTCTTTCGTACGCGTTCTAACGCGGCCTCGGCGAGGGCGCGCAGCCGGGAACCCTCTCCCTCTTCGGTCGTCGATCCCCTCGCGAGCACATTGCCGAAGGGCAGCTTGGTTCTGTCGGTCACAACAGCCTCTACTCTCCTACTTCCTGAAGAACGGGATTCGGCGCTTCTTCGGCGGCCTCAGCTTCTTCTTCAGGATGTCCACAATGCCTAAGGCGAAGTTCTCTGCCAGACCCGCAATCCCCAGCACGAAGGGTTTCAAGGCTTCATACTTCTCGGGGTCCTCCCAGACCGCGTGGGAGACGAACCTGCCCTCATTGATCAGCCCCATCATTGTGTCCGACTCCACGAGCGGAATGGTTGCGAACACTGGAATGCCAAAGTAATCCGGGAGCTCATCGCGTTTGATTAGGGCCCTCGGGGACCAGCGGTTCACCACCAGTCGAAGCTGATCGGGGGTGGTGGCCTGGCGCGCCTCGAGCTGCCGGATCCCCTCCCGCGTCGGCGCGACCGAAGGTCGGGACGGGTTGGCCACGACAAGAACGTGCCCCGAGGCCTTCAAAACCCCGTAGTGCATCGGAATCGTGATCGCCGTACCAATGTCGAAAACGACGAACTCATAAACCCCATAGGCCTGCTGGATCAGCGCGTCGATGAAGCGCTCTCCCTGGGCGCCATCATCCGCCAGAAACGCGGGCAGCGTCGCCGACTCGGCGGAGGCAATTCCGAAGAGGATGTCGAGGTTCCCAACTCCCTGCTCCGTCGGATCCGGCAGACCGTAGACGTGCTCGCTGAGCGCGTCGGCCGAGACCTTTGTCTTGAGCATGTACTCCTGGGCCAGCGTGGTGATGTTGCGGCGCTGGGCAAACCGGTACGCGTCCCCGCCCAGGGCCCAGGCCAAATACCCACGACTCATGTCGGCGTCAACCAGCAAGGTTTTGTGCGCGCCGATGTGCGCCAGCTGCCAGGCGGTTTCAGCGGCGATGATAGATTTCCCATCACCGCCTTTGCTTGACCAGGCGGCGAGAACCTGCGTAGGGTGCCGCACACCAGCCGGCGGAGTTTCGAAGCGCGGGCCATCATCCGGTGCCTCGATCTCGGCGGCCTCTTCGTCGGCTTCGATCGCCTCGGCAAGCGCCCGCTGGGCGTGCTTCTGCCGAGCTTCGACCAGAAGTTGGGGCAAGGCCTCTGCGAGTTCCTCAAACGACTCTTCCCGCAGCGGCTGCCTGTAGACCAGGGCCCCTGTTTCGGAGATCGCGTCGAACCAATCCCCGACGGCCGGGACCACAGCGACAATTACTCTCGCCACCTGCCCGTGCTGACGCACGATCGCCCGGACCGACTCGGCCTTGAATCCCGGCGTGCTTCCGTGCAGGATGACGACCTCGGCCAGCGAGGTCTTGAGGCTTTCAATCAGCCCGGGGCCGATCTCCTGCTCACGGGCGATGATGGAGAAGACCGGGCTCCCATTCTCGTCCTTCTGCGCCTGCAGATAACCCGTGATCAGCCCCGCTTCGGGCGGTGGCGCCACGATAATCGTCCGTGTACCGCGCTCCGGCGGGTCGTGGTCGTTGGCTGTAAGCATGATCAACCTCCTGTTCCGACTTACGGCGTCGCCGTGGGCGTCGCGGTGGCCTCCGGAGTGGGCGACGAAGAAACGGGAGTTGCGGACGCCGGCGGATCTGCTGCGGGAGTGTGGGTTGGCGCGTTCAGCGCCTGCTGTGTGGGCCACAGCGAACTGGCGCCGGGACCCAATAGACTGGCGTTGGGATCAATGGCCTGGAGACCCTCCTCGCG
>CAZFCJ010000146.1:5053-7628 GCA_964517315.1 uncultured Anaerolineaceae bacterium
AGACAACTTTGAGGACGCGCGCGTTGCGCACGAGGCTCTTGGCGATCGGAAGCGTGACCTGGGGCGGCCGGGTCGGGCTTGGCACCGGGGTCGCAATAGGGACTGGAAGCTCACCCGATGGCTGAACCGGCGTGGTGAGCACCGCCCGGCCGTCCGACTCGGAGACTCCTCCCACAAAGACTTCCCGCGGCTCGAAGGGGTTGGGGGTGGGAACGACTGCAAGCGACCCCGACAAGAACGTCGCGCTGCCGACTCCGAGAGTGAGGTCGACACGATCTCCCTCCCGGACATCCGGTGGCGCCGTCTCGGGGGAGACGGGCACGACAAAAGCTACGAGGTTGGGGTCGTCGAGGGCGAGCGAGGTGCGGGAAACTGCGGCGGGGTTAGAGGCGTCAACCAGACTGGCCTTGTGGATCGGTTCATTCTGGTGGACCGCCTCAATGAAGTACGCGCCGGCGTACTGATCGGCTTCCCCTTCGAGGATGAACGCCTCGACGAAGGGGAGCTCAACCGCGACCGCTCGGGCGACATCGGGCGACAGACGCTCGCCGGCCTCAATATCGCGGCGGGCGACGAGAACGAGCTCAGCGGGTGGATTGATAATGTTGGCGACAAGAAACAGGGCCACGAAGGCGATGACCACCAGGGCCACGCCAACGATAAGCTCGGGACGGATGCGCATGGTTACCCCCCTCCTCCGTGTGAAGCCTCGGGCGCCAGGTCCGGGCTTCCCCCAAGAGATTGGAAGCGAACGCTGAGTTCTTCGTACGCGTAGGTGAGATAGGCCGTTAGCGGAGAGGGGAGAGGTCCGGTGAGGCGAAGTTTTGTGAGGGCGATGAAAGCATCCGCCAGACCTTCACCTACGATAGGCTGGTAGTGTAGCACACCTCTGGCGACGGCCAAAGCGGTCGAGGGGCGAAGGGTAGACTGATTCGGAAGCATCAGCCCTGCGGCGATGTCCGCCTGCAGGCGGAGCTTATCGGGCGACCCCCGCCGCGGCAGGACCGCGTATTCTCTCCAGTACCGTTCAAATCTCTCCCTCTTTTCCGCTGGCAGAAGGGCCAGGACGGGCGTCTCCACATCGCGTTTGTCCGTCGAGCTCACAGCAACCCCTCCCTTTCGCCGGCACTCAGCCTGCCCTCGTACTCTGAACGAACTCTCCAAAAGTGACTTACGACTCTGACGTTATTCATCGCCAACCTCCTGATCGTCAATTTCTTTAGCCAGGTACACGAGGATCCGCCGGAGCGCGGGTCGCCCGCCACGGTACTGGGGGGAGGCTGGGGCTGCGACGGCCTCCTTGTACAGCGTCTCCACCGCGACGAGGATCTTCCGGTCAAGGGCTGCGGCCATCTCGAGCGCACCAACTGCTTCCTCCCCGGCAGCAACGAGGAGCGCCGCGACGGTCGCATGAGCAGCGCTGATTCGCCGAGCATTAAGTGCCTTCGTGATCGGCTTCAGGGCCTTATGGGCCACAGCCAGGGCGTCGCCCAGTTCGTGCGTCTTGCGCGATGCCCAGCTCTGTTTCTCTTCGCCGCCAGTTGGCCCGCTTTTCTCAGAACCGGAGTCGGCTTTCCCTTCTGTGGGTTGGTCGAGGACTGGATCCCCCGCCTGATGACGCCGCAGCATCTCCTCAATCCGGCCGGGCGCGGCGCCGGCGGCCGCGGCTTCAACAAGCCGGGACCGGATCTCGGGACCCTCAATTGTGGCCAGCTTTTCGGCTTGCATCACACCGATGCCGCCATCCCTGAGCGCTTCCTGTACATCCTCCGGGGCCTTCAATAAAGCGAGGTATCGGTAGAAGGACGTCTTGGAGAGCCCTAGTTTGCGGGCGGTATCGGGGGAACGAGGTAGCTCGAAGCGCTCGAGGATGCGGGCAAGCATACGCCCGCGCTCGAGCGGCGCCAGGTCTTTGCGGTGCAGGTTCTCAAGAAATGTGTCGAGCGCGGAGTCGAGCGCGTCCGTGCCGGCCGGCCAGACAATGGCAGGGACCTCGGAACGGTCCGCAGAGCGGGCTGCGCTGACCCTGCGATGCCCTGACCGGATCCGATAGGTCCCGTCGCCCCGGTCGAGGAGATGAACAGGCTGCCGGACGCCAACCTCGCGGACGCTCTCGACCAGCTCCGCGTCCTCGGGATCCGTCTCAGGATCGAAAGGAGCCCTCGTCTGTAGGTCGCTTTCGGCGACAATCCTGTCCACCCGCACGTTCCTGAGGCTGGGTCGCGCCTCGGGAAGGGCACCCGTTTCTCCAGAGCGGAACATTTCGCCGAGCGCGTCGCCGGCGACCTGATCGGTCAGGATGGACGAGGTTTTTTGGCGTCGTGGCATCATTCGGCTCTTTCGGCCACACCGGGCGCGGACACCAGCCAGTCGACTGAGCTCTTGACCTGTTCAGCGAGGTCGCGCAGGCCATCCTCTTGAGACCAGTGCCGCGCGCCGCTGAGGACGGAATACAGAAGCCTGAAGCGGTCTGCGGCCTGACTCTTGGGGTGGCCGCACACCACAAGCCTCCGCTCAAGGTCGGCGTCGGATCCAGTGCGTCGGATCAGATTGCTGTCGGGGATGGTCGGCAGCA
>CAZFCJ010000147.1:0-7613 GCA_964517315.1 uncultured Anaerolineaceae bacterium
CGTTTGTTCCCTCCTTCACCATTGTATCCACCGGCCTCGAACATTGTCAAGATGGCTGTGCTCTGGAGGCTTGGCGGCTGGTATCATGCTGCTAGAGAACTGCAGATCGGCTGTCAGGAGGAGTGGCAAATCATGCAGGTGAGTTGCTATCGGTGTAATACGAGCTACACGCTGTCGAACGAGGAGATCGGATTCGCGGTGGCAGCGCTGCGAGCGGAGGGCGCGAACCACTACGACTCGCCTTGCCCCCGGTGCCGGACCAAAAACCGCGTTTCCCTCGAGCAGCTCGAGGAAGCGGTTCGAAACTCCGGGATCGAGGTGCCGGACCTTGATGCCGCTTCGGGTGAATCCGAGTGACCCCAGGACCGCTTCGTACACCTCATTGAGAAGCCGGTGGTCATGTCGATCTGTGAAATCCCTGAGGCGCATCGCCATGCGCCCCTACTTCGTCCTGAGCAAGGACCCCGGCATTTTCGCATTCAGAGATGGATGGTGAGCTGCGGCCTCAAGTCGAGGCTCCCACGCCCGCCGAGGCCGCGCCAACAGCCTTTCGCGCCCCTCCTGAGGAAGCCGCCGATCCGTCGGATCGATCGGTGAGATCGCGGGGGCGTATCGCCGTGCGCCCCACACCGGCCCGGCCACCCCACCGGGGACTTCGCGCCCAAGGATGGTTGGAGAGCTGCGACCTCAAGTCGGAGGCCGGGCTCCCACGCCCGGCCGGAGGGCCGCAAGGTTGCAGAACCCCTCGTGCCTGAGAATCGTTCGGGCCCACCTCATGCCCAGTTCACCTGGTCACAAAAGGACGGCGCTCCTTTTTGAGGTAAGTTCTCACGCGTGGGAGGAGCTCCCCGCCGGCACGGCGTTTCCCAGACCGGCGGCGATCATGGCCAACGCCGCGGTGGTCCAAAAGAAGGCCTCAAAACTGTACTGGTCCGCGATCCAACCACTGAGCAAGGTCCCGATCGAGGCGCTGGCGAACATTAAACCCAAAACCAGGCCGGAGGCCGCCCCCATCCGATCGGGCATCATGTCCTGCGCCGTCACGACGATGATGCTGTGCGAGGCTCCGACCAGCAGCCCGATCAGCGGGGTGAGCAGGTACGTCCATCCGGTCGGGGCAAATCTTGGAAACAGCGCGATCGGGATCACCGCCGCGAGCAGTGTGGTCATGACGATCCATTTGCGGTTGTAGCGATCTCCTAACCAGCCGCCGCTCACATTGCCGAGCGCCCCCGCCCCCATGAACAGCGCCGCGATCAGGCCGTACAGGGCAGGCCTGTAGTCCAAATCGGCGTAGTATTTGGGGAGGAAAACGATAAAGTTGAATTGAACCCAGCTTCGGGTGGCGGCCAGGAGAACGAAGACCGCCAGCAACCCCTCCTTCAGTTGGACAGACCGGGATGGATGGTCCCCCGCTTTCTCAACCGCGGGTTCGAGCTCCCTCCTCAGCGGACGAATACCCAAGCCCGCGTTCGCGCCGACCGGAAGCACGATCAGCAGCAGCAGGACCAGCCCCGGTGTGCCCCACCGATCGAGGATCGGGCCCCCGAGCGCGGGCCCGAGCGAAAGCCCCGTCTGACCGAACAGGAAGAAGAGCGACGTCGCCGTTGTTTCCCCCCCGCCGATCCCCTCACGTCCCACCAGTGAGGCTTCGAGGGCGCCGGCCGGATGAAAGGCCGCCGACCCGAGCGCGGCCAAAATTAAGAGGCCCAGCGCGGTGTATCCAGGCGCGAGGACCGCAGCGCCGAAAAACCCCGCCAACCAGAGCGCGCCCCCCGCCGCCACCCATCGAGGGCCGAATCGGTCGGCCAATGTGCCGAACAGCGGCTGGGAAAGCGAGGCGCTCAGCGTGTACAGGGTGTTGACCAACCCGATCAGCGCGTTGGAAAGGCCCAGCGGGGCGGAGAGGAAAGCCAGAATCAGCACCTTCTGACTGTTGAGTAGATCGACGCCAAAATGCGCCGAGGCGGCGGCCAGGAAGGCCCGATCGCGCAGCAGACTCATCGATACAGGCCGCGCGCCTGAATCACCTCGGCTACTCGAGGCAGAACCAGGTAGCGGTAGGGCCGCCCCTGCTCGACTCGGGACCGGATCTCCCTGCCGGAGATACCGACGAAGGGGGCCTCGAAGAAGCGCACCCTCTCCCGCAATCCGGGCAGCTCGGTCTCGAGCTCGTCCCAATCGACGCGGGCTCCCGGCCGACGCAGGACCCCAATGCGGTCGCATTCCGAGACGAACCTTTTGGGCCGATGCCAGGTGGGCAGATCGATGAGTGAATCCGAGCCCATCAGATAGGCGATGGAGTCATCCTCGCCGTGTTGGCGCAGCCACTCCAGCGTGCCGACGGCGTAATGCGGGCGCGGCCGGTCCAAGTCGGCTCGGGAGAGCTCGAACGTCCCGTTGCCCTCAATCGCCCGCTCCACCATCTCGACCCTCGCCTGCGCCTCGCTGATCGGCCACTCGGGCTTGTGCGGCGGCGCCGCGGTGACGACCCACAGCAACCGGCTCAGGCCAAATTGGGCCGCCCCCTCATCGGCGAGGATCAGGTGGCCAAGGTGAGGCGGATCGAAGGTTCCACCGAAGACTCCAATCACTCCTGCCACTCCAGTTCATAGTCGGCTATCCGCACCGTGTCCGCCTCCTGTACCCCTCGCTCGCGCAGGGCGCGCTCCACTCCAATTCGTTCCAGCAGCTTCTGAAAGCGTCGCACCGATTCTGGGTATTCCCAGTACGTCATCTGGGCGGCCCGCTCGACCTCCGGTCCGGAGACCCGCCAGGCGCCGTCCGGGTCGCGAGAGATTTCGAAGCCCGTCTTGTCCGGCCCCGGCCGGTACACGGGAAGGTCCTCCTCTGGGGGTCGCTCTGGCTCCGGGATCTCCTGCTGGCTGGCCTCGTAGGCTGCGTACATCAGCTCACGCAGCCCCTTTTGAGCCACGGCGGAGATCGCCATCGGCTCCACTCCTCCGTCCTGCAAGGCGTCGCGCAGCTCCGGCCAGCGCTGCTCCACCTCAGGCAGGTCGATTTTGTTCACCGCCACGACCTGCGGCAGGCGTGTCAGCCGTTCGTCGTACAGCGCCATCTCCGAGTTAATCTGCGCGTAGTCGGCGATCGGATCCTCGGCCAATCCGTCGAGCAGATGAATCAGCGCCCGGGTGCGCCGCACATGCCTAAGGAATTCAAACCCCAGCCCAACCCCTTCGTGAGCGCCCTCGATGAGACCCGGAATGTCCGCCAGCACGAATGATGTTTCAACGTCGAGCTCGACCACCCCGAGATTGGGCGCCAGTGTCGTGAAGGGGTATTCAGCGATTTTTGGCCTCGCGTTCGAGACGGCCGCCAGCAGCGTGGACTTGCCGGCGTTGGGAACACCGACAATTCCTACGTCGGCGATCAGGCGCAGCTCGAGGCGTACCCAGCGCTCCTCGCCGGGCTCGCCCTTTTCGGCCACGCGGGGAGCTTGCTGGCGCGAGGAGGCGAAGCGGGCGTTGCCTCTACCACCCCGCCCTCCCTCGAGCAGAACCAGGCGCTGCTCCTCCTCCGTGAGGTCCGCCAGGACCTCCCCGGTGTCGTCATCGCGCACCACGGTTCCGGGGGGGACCCGGATCACGGCGTCCTCGCCCGCGGCCCCGGTGCGATTGGCGCTGCCCCCGCGACCGCCCGATTCGGCGTGAAAATGGCGCTGGCGGCGGAACGGATGCAGGCTGTTAAGGTGGGGATCCACCTCAAAAACCACGTCGCCGCCCTTGCCTCCATCCCCCCCGTCGGGGCCGCCGCGCGGGACGTGCTTTTCACGCCGGAAATGGACCACGCCGTCGCCGCCGCGGCCGGACGCGACGTGGATTCTTACGTCATCGACAAACATGCCATGCCATCAGGGCCCAGAACATGTGGGCAAGTGAACGGAGCGATTATACCAACGCGCTGAGGCAGCCATTTGATTGAGTCAATTTGCACATACGGATTGATTGTGATAAAGTTTTCACGCTTCACGGTCGGCCGCATCGAGGAGGAAACGATGGTTTCAACGAAGGTCCCCGATATCGTTGTCGGCCGTCTTCCTCTCTATTTGCGCGCTTTAGCGGAGATGGCCGCAGAGGGGAAGGAGATCACGTCCTCGCAGGAGCTGGGCGATCGCCTCGGGATTTCTTCGGCTCAGATTCGAAAGGATCTCTCCCAGTTCGGGGAATTCGGCAAGCAGGGTACCGGCTACAACGTCGATTACCTTGCGGATCAACTGCGGCGGATCCTCAAAGTGGATCGGTTGTGGGAGGTCGTGCTGATCGGAGCCGGCGACCTGGGTCACGCCGTCGCCAATTACGGCGGATTCATCAATCGGGGCTTCCGTATCGCAGCCATCTTCGACTCCGACCCGGCGAAGACCGGCACTTCGGTGGGCGATTTCACGGTGCGGGACATGGGCAAGCTCGAAGAAGAGATCCGGCGTCACGGCTACCGAGTGGCCATGCTGGCGGTCCCCGCGGCGGCCGCCCAGGAGGTCTCGGAGCGACTGGTGAACGCCGGCATCGAGGCCATCCTATGTTACGCCCCCACTTCACTCACGGTGCCCGAGAGCGTGCGGGTGCAGTACATCGACCCCGTCTTGCACTTACAGCGCATGACGTACTATCTCGCCTAGCCGCCCGATTCTTGGTTCCGCACCTGCCGAGACTGGATCTTACCCTTCACCAGCCGCAGCCGATAGTTTCGCTCCCGTTCCCGCTCTTCGAGCTTCATCTCAATGTAGTCGATTTCAGCCTGGAGATCGGCGGCGAGGGACAGCCTCTCCATGAGGGCTTCCAAGTGCGCCAGAGCGCTGCGGACCGAATAGAGCCCTTCGCGCAACCGTTCACTCCAATCAAAGCCCGAAACTTTCAGACCCGGACCACAACGACCCGCACGAGCTCCAGGCAGCTCAATTCGTACAGCGCGCGGACCGCCGCATCGATATCCCTCTTCAGGCCAATGACCTGGATGGGCTGGAACTCAACTTTCATCGGCTTGGCCTACAACCCCGAGGACCATTTCCACGGCGCGCTGGGCCATTTCGTCCAACTGACCTTCGGCCTTTCCCTTCAGGGCGTCGGCCCGCTTGCGCGCTTCTACCCGTTGCCCTTCGGCGGTCTGCCGCGCTTGGGCCAATCGCTTGACCGCCCGAGCCTCAGCGGATCGGACCGATTGAAGGACCTCTTCGGTGCTCTCTGCCATTCTCGCCTCTACCTTCCCATCTTCATGATAACTACGTTCACAGGGACTTGAGCCCCACCCAAGATCGATGGGGAACCCCATCTCCGGTACGCCTCTCCGGGCGCAGTTGTCAAAGATTGCGGATATATTCTTCACGCGCCCCGCCCCCCGAACCGTGCTGACGGAGGATCACTGCATAAAGAAGCTGGGCTGGGGAGTTGAGAATATGTCACGCGGGGCAGCTCACACTGCCGGCAGGTTCCGTCGCAACCGCTCGAGCATCGTGAGGCCCCGGGCTGCACCTTTGGCGATGCAGGCGACGGGCTCCTCGGCCAGATAGGCCGGCACGCCGGTTTCTCGGGTGAGCCACTTGTCGATGCCGCGCAGCAGGGCGCCGCCTCCCGCTACCACCATCCCGCGGTCGATGATGTCCGAAGCCAGCTCAGGTGGCGTGCTTTCCAGCACGTCCCGCACCGACTGGGCCTGCAGGTGCAGCGTGTCCTGAATAGCCTCGACGATCTCATTCGTGGTCAGCGTAATCGGCCGCGGCAGATTCGTCACTTGATCCAGGCCCTGAATTTCGATGGATTGCTCCTCTTCCCGGGGGATGGCGGCTCCGATGCGGATCTTGGCCTCCTCGGCGGTGCGGGGTCCAATGATCAAGCCGTATTTCTTGCGCACGTAATCCTGGATCGCCTCGTCGATGTGGGCGCCACCCAATCGGACCGCGCCGGCGCTCACAACACCGCTCATGGCGATCACCGCCGCCTGCGTGACGCCGCCCCCCAGCACGACGATCATATTGCCGGAAGGTGTGGCGATCGGCAGGCCCACACCGATGGCACCAGCGAGCGACTCCTGGATGAGGTACACCTCCCGGCTGCCCGACTGCAGAGCGGCCTCGTGCACCGCGCGCCGCTCCACGCTGGTCACGCCGTGCGGGACCGTGATCATGATGCGCGGTTTGAACAGTCGGGCTGGCCCGCACACCTTCTGGACAAAGTGACCCAGCATGCGATGGGAAACCTCGAAGTCGGCGATCACGCCATCGCGCAGCGGGCGCATGACCTCGATGGATTCGGGCACGCGCCCGTCCATTTCGCGAGCCGCGTGGCCGACCTCGACGATCTTCAACTCGTCAATATCAATGGCGACGACGGTGGGTTCGTGAAGTACGATCTCATCGCCCTCACAGATGAGCGTGTTCTTTGTCCCCAGGGAGATCCCCAGGTCCTTGCCAAACAGGGCCATTCAGGCCTACGCTTCCTCTGCCGCCCCCGAGGGCTGCTGCTGGGCGCGACGCGAGGTGCGCCGGTAGCGCCGGGCCGCCTGGATCCGCAGATTGGAGCGGCGCAGGGCGGCTTCCATTCGAAGGTACTCGTCGGTGTCCGGCGGCGGGCCTTCGGACAGCGCCTTCTCGGCGCGCTCTTTGGCGGCCTGCGCGCGCTCCAGATCGATCTCCTCCACGTTCTCCCCGACGTCGGCCAGCACGGTCACGACCTCGGGGCGCACCTCCATCACGCCGCCGGCGATTGTGAAGACGAGCTCCTGATCGTCGTTCCTGACACGCACGACGCCCAGATCCAGCGTGGTCAACAATGGGGTGTGATCGGGGAGAATCCCCATCTCGCCGTCCGTACCCGGCACGACCACGATGTCGGCGTCGCCCTCATAGAGCGATTTATCCTGGGTGACGATCTCGCAGCGTATGGGCATCTTCTCTACTCCGGCCGCTTTTACTCCTGCGCCTCGAGCTCTTCGGCCCGCTCGACGGCTTCCTCGATCGTGCCGACCATATAGAAGGCCTGCTCGGGAAGGTCATCGTGCTCGCCGTCCAAAATCTCGCGGAATCCGCGCACGGTGTCGGGCAGCCTGACGTAGCGGCCTTCACGGCCGGTGAACTGTTCGGCGACGTACATCGGCTGGGAGAAAAAGCGCTCGATCTTGCGGGCCCGCGACACGATCAGCTTGTCGTCTTCGCTCAGCTCCTCGATGCCGAGAATGGCGATAATGTCCTGCAGGTCCTTGTAGCGCTGCAGCACGCGCTGAACCTCGCGGGCGGTCTCGTAGTGCTCTTCGCCCACGACCTGCGGGTCGAGGATGCGTGAGGTCGAGGCCAGCGGATCGACGGCCGGGAACAGGCCCCGGTCGGCGATCGACCGCTCGAGCGCGATCGTGGCGTCCAGGTGGGCGAACGTGGCCACTGGGGCCGGATCCGAATAGTCATCCGCCGGGACATATACGGCCTGCATGGAGGTGATCGATCCCGTACGGGTCGAGGTGATGCGCTCCTGCAGCTGGCCCATTTCCGTCGCCAGCGTCGGCTGGTAGCCGACCGCCGAGGGCAATCGGCCCAGCAGCGCGGAGACCTCCGAGCCGGACATACTGAAGCGGAAGATGTTGTCGATGAACACCAGCACATCCCGGCC
>CAZFCJ010000148.1:0-7505 GCA_964517315.1 uncultured Anaerolineaceae bacterium
CGGTGGGCGTGTTGGAGGGAGTGAAAGTGGGCGCCGGTGTGAACGGGCCGGAGCCGACGAAGCGCACGGTGCGGAAGCTCTCCACGACGCCGTCCCGGCGGGAGGTCAGATGAAGCTGGTCGGCAATCGAGCTCAAGAGCGGTACGATGACCGGATGGTTGAAGTCAACCGTGACCCAGACCAACTCGTTTTCTTCGCCGGGGTGGTCGCCCGGAAGGCACTGAGCGGTCCAATCGCTCGACCACTCATTCGGATCCGGCTCGACGAAATCGTCGGCACTGTCCGAGCAGACCGTCACCTTGAAATAGGTGGGATCCGCCCAATCCGTCTCGCCCAGGTCGCGCAGGATACTGGCCGAACCGCTGCGGGCGGCCTCTTTGATCGATTCCAAGCGCGCTTCTTGTTCCTCGGCCTCGTTGTCACACGTCCCACCCGGACAGTTCGCCGGATCCCACTGACCGGTGACAGCATAGCGCACGCCGAAACGAGCGCCGTTCTCGACCGCCATCCAGGCGTGCAGGATGCGCGCCACTTCGATGATCATGAAGATCAACAGCAGCAGGATCGGGAGAATGAGCATGAACTCCACGATCGCCTGTGCCCGATGACTATTCTCGTGACCAGCGCGTGGTAATGGCATGCTGCCCTCCGGCCGTGCTCCCGTCACTCCGTGATCCGGGTGTAAATCTTGTTGGCGATGGTGCTGAAAATCTCATTCAAGCCCGAGCTGTCAGGGGAGTAATAGTAGTGTCCGCAATCGGCCTGTGGGTTGTCTTCCAGCCCGGCGCAAGGATCGGTGGTCCCGTCGCCGTCGTCACCGACCGCCGCGATGTAGCGCAGTAGCTGCGCGCCCATGTCCTTGTGGCACGGTGGGCCGTCGGTGTACGGCTCGGTCGAGTCGTAGTAGTCCACCTCGCCCGCTTCGCCATCCGCGCATTCCTCTTCGATGACCTTCGGGCCCATGCCGATGGTGAAGACCAGCGCCTCGAAGCCATTGTCCACTCCCTGACTCTCACACCAAGAGCCCGGGTACTCCTCGTTGGTCGTATCGAGGCAGCCGACCACATCGGCCATGTCTTTGGTGATGTCCTCGACGTCAAACTCCGAGGAGGGGTCCGGCCGGGAGCTCTCGGGCGGTTCGTCATGCCGGCTGTTGGGGTCGCCATCACGACAGTATGGCTGGATCCAGGTCGGCTCCTCGTCATCGTTCGAGCCGTCGGCGTCCGGATTCGGACACAGCCATTCATCGTTGGCGACGGCCCCGTCACCGTTGATATCCCAACGCGCCTGGTTGGCGGCACCATCGGTCAACAGCACGACGACCCACAACGACTCCTGGCGGCCTCCGACACCGGTGCCGCCGGGGCCGCCGGCCAGCGCGTTGGCGGCCTCCCTCAGCCCTTCGTAGATGTTCGTCGAGAGACATCCACCGGGGTTCGGATAGGTGTCGCACGGGGAGGGCTCGAAGACTTCCAGCGAGTTGATCGCGTCGTCCGCCACGGTCTTGTTGTCGGTCAGATATACGTCCGCTGGATAGCCAACTTCTTGCGGTGTGTGACCGACGTTGTCGAAATGGATGATGCTCACTCGATCATAGGGGAAGTACAGCTGATTGACGAACCCCAAAGCAGCGGTCCGCACATCCTCGAAGGGTTGGCAGCTGTCCGGGTTGCAGCTGGCCGGATCGCCGCTCGAATCCATCGAGCTGGAAGTGTCCAGCATCAGGACGAGATCGACTGAGGCCGCCTCGCTGCTGGCCTCCGCGTGCAGGTCGACCGAGTCAAAACCGATAATGGGCAGGAACATGAAGTTCACGGGGTAATCGAGCACGACCTCGACCAACTTGCGCTCGTAGGTCCAGGGGTTATCAGGCCATCGATCATTCGGACACATGTGGTCTGAGTGCAGCGCCGAAAGATCGGGGGGATATGAAGGGAGATTACAGACGCTGATATCCAAACTTGTCGCCGTGCTCGGATCCAGGTTGTTGAGAAGCAGCATCTGATCGACCGCGGCCTCCATTTCCGCCGCGGTGGTGTTCCTGCGGTACTGGTTGGCGGCGGCCAGCGAGGCCGCGTCCACGCCGCGCCGCAGGTGCCCGATCTGGGCGAACAGCACGCCCGCATCGACCGCCAGGCCGACGAACGCGACCAGGCCGACGAACGCGACCGCGATGATGACCAGAGCTTGTCCTTTTTCGACGATGCGTTGCATGGGAATCCTCACGGAGTCGCTGAGGCATTGGGCATGATGCTGTACGCGTGCAGCGTGACAGGATTGCCCATAAATGTGGTGATCCAGGGCAGCGCCAACACCATGTCGTAGTGGTAATAGATTTCCACCACGACCAGGCCGGTGTTCGGAGCGCCTGGATCCACGCGGTCTTCGATATCAGCGTTATTGGTGAACTTCGAAGTCTGGTTGCAGTAGCGGCGCCATCCCAGGTCGCCACCCTGCTGGCATACCCCATCATCGTAGGTCGGAGGGTAGCGTGCGACGACGGAGCCCGACTCGATGGCGAACACCGAAATGACCAGATCGTCCCCCTGGTCCGATTCCAGACTCAGCTGCCCGGCGCGCGCGAGCAGATCCGTGGTGGCGTTCTCGGCTCTCTTGTAGAAGCCCGCGGGTTCCGGGTCAACCGGCTTCGGCTCAAACTCACCGTTCAGGTTGTGCACCGGGTCGTCGTCTGCCGCCAGCCGGGCGACCTCGCGCGCGGTGTCGATGATATCCAGATACTGGTTGAGCAGGAAGCCAAATTCAACCAGCCCCGACACCATGACCAGCAGGACGGGCAGCAGCAGTGTGAACTCCACAAGGCTCTGGCCCCGCCAGCTCTTCCAGAAACTTCTCAATCGCCTCAGCTTATCTGACATTCGCAGTCCGATCACCTAGCTGGACCTGGCCGCGCAGGCCGCTGCGAGAAACAAATCCAGTATAAGAAGCGCAATGGGCGTTCCACAAGTTTTTCGGGGATGACCCCAGTACCAATTCCGCCAACTGTATCTCACTTGAAACGCGTGGGGAGCACGAATGGAGCAATTATCCGGCCAACAGGATGGTGAACACGTCTCGACCGCCGAGGTACACGAGCAAAGCGCCCACAATCAGGAACGGACCGTACGGTATGGGCATGTAGGGCTGGTAGCGGCCGGCGGCCAGCGCCGCCAGGATGTAGAGAAGTGAAAACGCTCCGGCGGCCAACACTCCAACCATCAGCGCCAGTATAATTCCCGGCCATCCGACAACGACACCGATCAAGGTGGCCAATGTCACATCCCCGAACCCAAATGCGACTTCGTCCAGCTCCTCTCCCCGCCGGCGGGCGATCCAACGGCCGAACAGCTCGCCGAACAGGTAGAGGACCAAGACAAAGGCGAATCCCGCCGCACCGCCCAGCAGGGTTTTCGCCGGCCCGCGCGTCGGCTCGAACACCCCGTACAGGGTCAGGATTAATATGGAAGGCAGGCTCACGGCGTGAAGGACCAGCCGGTGCTCCATGTCGATGATTGTGATGAGCAGGAACAGCATCGTGATAACGAGCGCGGGGACATAGCCGGAGGGCCCCATGCGGTCAGCATGCAGCCAGACGGCTAGGCCGGCCGCTGCAAGTTCAACCAACAACGCCCGGCTGCGGATCGGAGTGCGGCAATACTCGCACTCGGTGCGCTGCGTCAGCCACGCGGTAAGGGCCAGCCAGCCCAACTTATGACGGGGAGCCCCACAGGCATGACAGTGCGGAAGGGCGAGGCGACGTCGCGTCGGCAAACTGTCCGAGATCAGGTTGATCAATCCACCCAGAAGTATGCCAACGGCTGCAAGGGGCAATGAACTCACGGCCAGCGATTATACCTTCCCGCTTCGACTTTGACCGACGATCATGACGCAGAAGTACAATGATCCCGTGAATGCCACACGACATCAGCCGGATCTTGACCGTCTGAGCACCTTGACGGCCCTCGTGCTGTTAGTCTACGGCCTGATTAGGGTACTGCGCTTACCGACGTTCACCGTCGAGGTCGCCGGCCTCGGTCTGATCATTCCCATCACGATCAACACACGCAACGTGATGCTGCTGCTCTCCGCGGCGCTCACCGTCATTGGCGCGGATTGGCTGGCCACGTCTCATCCCATGGCCGGACGCAGGGGCAGGCAGTACGAGGCCTGGATCGTGCCCGGATTGGCCGCCCTGGCGATCGGCGGCCTCGTCACCCGACTGCCCCAGGGACCCGCCTTGTGGACCGGACTGCTCGTCGCCGCCGGCTCACTCATCGCGGTGTTGGTCGCGGAATATCTGGTCATCGATCCGGATGACCCCCGCTATCTGCTCGCCGCCCGCGGGCTGGAGGCCCTGGCTTACTTCCTCCTGTTTCAGGGGTTCTTCACACTGCAAGCTTCAGGCACCCGGGCCGTGTTTCTGGTTCCGGCCGCCCTGCTGGCAGCGACGGCCGTGTCCTGGCGACTGCTCCGCCTGTGGCTGCCGGAAACCCGCTCGCTCCTTTACGCGGCCGTGGCCGGAGGGGCCATCGCCCAATTCGCCTGGGGGCTTCACTACTGGCCGATCCCCCCTGCTCAGGAAGCCCTGCTACTAGTGGTCCTTTTCTATCTGGTGAACGGACTGCTCGGACTGCACCTGCGGGGCGACCTCTCCCGCGGGAGGATGACGGAGTACGCGATCGTCGGCCTGATCGGTGGGGGCGCCATCGTTCTATTGGGATGACGCCGGCCATGTCGAGTTCCATCAAGCCACTTGGCTACGGCGAGCGAGCCGCATCGCCCTCGGGTTTCGACCGGATCTTTGACCGCAGCCCCACCAGGCGCTCCTCACCGCGCAGGAGCCGTCGAATGTTGGGTCGCAACGCCCAAATGAGGATGAGTTCCGCTGCCACGCCGAACGCCGCATAGGCCCAAGGAGAATTCCAACCCCAGGCCCTCCATGCGAAGATCGCCGCGGCCGCAATACCGGTGGTCATGGTGGCCAACGAGGCGTAGCCAACCAGATACATGATCAGCACGCCCAGCGGCACGATGATCAGCCCACTCGGAGGCCATAGACCGATGGCGGCACCGACCATCGGGGCTCCTCCTGCACCCCCGGAGAATTTCAGCCGGCCGTCCTCGCGCTGGATCAGAAAGGCCGAGTAGTTGTGACCGACGATGGCGGCGATGCCGGCCGCGGCATGAACGGTCGCAAGATCTGGGTACGCTGTTTTGGCCAACCATACTGCGACCAGGGCCTTGCCCATATCGGAGACCGCCGTGACCAGCCCGGCAGCGAAGCCCGCTGAGCGCAGCGCGTTCGTTCCCCCCGTGCGCCCTGAATATCGTTTGCGCACGTCTTTCCCCGTCGTGAATCGCACGACCAGGTAGCCACTGGGGAAGGAACCCAGCAGGTAGGCCGCGAGCACGAGCAGAAGCCAGCCGACGATCCCTCTCTCCATTCTCCAAAGCTCAGCATGCCGGCGAGGCCCCCCACGTTATCGCTCATTCAGAGCCCAGGAACGATCCCGAGCCTCCTCGAAGTTTGGGCACATGGACTGCGCCCGTGTCCGGCGTTCCCCCCACTGCCGCTTCCACGGACCCTGGCATTATAGCGCGCCGCCGTTTCCAGCTTGACGCCCGGCAAATTCGAGATTATCATTCCGATGTAATTAGGTGCGCCTAAATTTTCACCCCGAAGTGCGAGAACGGAGCGGCGATGAGCGATCCGGCCATCTTATTGCAAGATGTGTGGAAGTCGTACGGAGCAGTGCAGGCGCTGCGAGGAATTGACTTGGAGGTGCCAGCGGGGTCCATCTACGGCTTCTTGGGACCCAACGGCGCGGGGAAGACGACGACCATCCGCTGCCTGCTGGACTTGATTCGCCCCCAACGCGGCCGGGTGCGCGTGTTGGGCGTCGATCCCCAGCGAGATCCGGTGGCCGTCCGGGCCCGCTGTGGTTACCTGCCGGGCGAACTGGAATTTGACGAGAACCTGACCGGCCGGGGCCTGCTCAGGTTGCTGGACGACCTGAGGGGGCGCAGCGCGGGCCAGAACCGGATCGGTCCGCTGGCCGAGCGCCTGGACTTCGATCTCTCGGTGCCCATCAAGAACCTTTCGAAGGGGAACAAGCAGAAACTGGCGGTCATCCAGGCCTTTATGCACAGGCCGGAATTGCTCTTGCTGGACGAACCCACACAGGGTCTGGATCCGCTGATGCAGCACGAAGTGCTCGATCTGGTGCGGGAAGCGCGCGGAGACGGCGCCACCGTCTTCTTCTCATCTCACATTCTTCAGGAGGTTCAATCCGTCGCGGATCGAGCGGCGATCGTTCGGGCCGGTCAGATCGTGGAGGAAGTGGATACGAGTGGACTGCTGTCGCGGTCGATGCGCCGGGTGAGATTATCCTTCAAGCAGCCGGTCGACCCCGAGCCGCTGACCAAGATCCGGGGGGTTCATCTGCTCTCCTCCGATAACGGCACCAGCGTTCTGCTCCGCGTCGAGGGGGAGATGGAGGAGTTGATTCACGGACTGGCGCAGTACCCGGTCAGTGACTTCGAGACCGAACGCCCCACACTGGAAGAGGTGTTCCTAGCCTATTATCGGACCGACACAGAAGGGCAGGAGTCTTGAGATGACGGCCGTGTTCATCCACGCCTACAAGAACAGCCGCGGGGAAATTATCGGCTGGGGCCTGGCGCTGCTTGGATTAGGGATGCTTGTCGTCCCAGCTTACGATATGGTGGCCGCCAACCAGGCCCAATTCGAGGCCCTGATCCAGAACTACCCGCGAGAGGTGGGAGCGTTTTTCGGCGACCTGTCCACTTTCGCCACGCCTGCCGGGTTCCTGCACCTGGAATTCTTTTCATATATGCCTTTGGTCCTTGGAGTTTTTGCCTTACTGCACGGCTCGAGCCTGATCGCCGGCGATGAGGAATCCGGGCGGCTGGAGCTGATCGCCGCGCAGCCGATCAGTCGGGCGACGATCTATTTCAGCCGTGTATTGGCGATGGCGGGCATCACGGCGAGCATATTGGCGCTGGGTTGGCTTGGGTTTCTGGTTGGAATGAGTTGGTCCAGCCTGAACATCGGGGCGATCGAGCTCATGCCGCCGTTCATATCGCTCTTTTCGCTGGCGTTTTTCTTCGCCGCGCTGGCACTGTTCCTCAGCCAGGTTCTTCCCTCACGCAGATTGGCAGCTACGCTTACGGGCCTGTTTCTGATGCTCGCCTACTTCGTCAGCGCGTTGGCCCGGCTGAATGAAAACTTGGAACCCCTCGCCCGCTTTTCACCCCTCGACTACTACCAGGGCGGCGAGGCGCTGAACGATTTCAATTTGGCCTGGATCGCCGGCATGATCGGCGTCTCACTGGTGCTGACCGTGCTGGCCTACGTTCAGTTCCAGCGCCGGGACCTGCGCATCGGAGGTGAGGGGTCGCTGCGGATTCCGTTGCGCGGGCCAAGAGGCTGGTGATTCGGATTGGGAATTCGAGGTCCGTTACCCGGGATCCGTGATCCGGCGGCT
>CAZFCJ010000149.1:0-7411 GCA_964517315.1 uncultured Anaerolineaceae bacterium
GTTGGTGCCCATCAATGAGCAGCCCGGTCCGGGTCAAATCCGCAACTCGAACGAAACGATGCTCGTGGCGCAAATCCAACGGGCCGGGGGGGTTCCGGTTCCACTCGGTATCGTGCGCGACGAACGGGCCCACCTTGCAAAGAGGAATAAGCCAAAGACACAGACCTCCCCGCTCATGGCTTCGTGGTTACGCCATCGGATCCGGAGGCGCGCTTCCACCGCCTCGTTCGGTTCCCGTAGGCGAAACTTCCGACCAAAGTCTGAGGTGTCGGGGAACCAAATCACCTATAGTGACGTCGGAATCCTGTCTCACCATCCGGTGCACAGTGCCCGGCGAGCTGCGAACAATGAGGACTTGCGGTCAGACCGCAAAAGGAGAACGGCAATGAAAACAGCGAAAGGGATGAGGATGTTGGTGATCTTTGCCGCCGTAATGGCGCTCGCGATCACCGGATGCGCACCGGCGGCGGACGCCGCGGTGGCTGAGGGTGCGGAGGAAACGATCACCGTGACCGGCTTCGGACGCGCCCGCGGCAACCCGGACATGGCCAACATCTCGATCGGCGTGAGCGTCGCCAATGAAGATGTCGTGGCCGCGGTCGAGGAATCGAATCGGGTCATGGAGCAGATCACTGAGATCATGACCGGTCGAGGGATCGCCGCGGAGGACATCCAGACGACGAACTTCAGCATCTGGGGTGAGGAACAGTGGGACCCTCAGACCGGAGAGCGGAAGGAAGCCCGACTCTACCGCGTGGACAGCAATCTGCAGATTACGTTGCGTGATGTCGATGACCTTAGCGGCATCCTCCAGGACGCGATCCAGGGCGGAGCCAACAACATCCACGGGTTGAGCTTCAGCATCCAGGACCCGGGTGACCTGGCACAAGAAGCGCGAGTGGCCGGTCTTCGCGACGCGCGCGAGCGCGCCGAGCAGTTGGCGGACGAGCTGGGTGTGAGTCTCGGCGACGTGGTGCGGGTTGACGAGCTCTCCGGAGGGTCGGTGGTTCCCCTCTTCGAGGGCGCCGCGGCCGGCATGGGCGGGGGCGCTGAGCCTCCGATCAGCGAGGGCTCGATGACGGTCAGCACCTCGGTCCAGGTGACCTACGCCATCGTCCACTGAGCCGCAAATAGGCCAACTGGAGACTCAAAGACCCCCGGGACTTCTCCCGGGGGTCAGTCATTTTGGGACCGCGATTCTCCACCATACCTCTACTCAGCGGCTTTGGCTGGGGGGTGGAGTCGGACCAGAACGAAAGCCCTGGACCTCAGGGCGTGAACGATAACCAGGGCTCGTACACCGGCCGTGGGCCTCCCCCCTCGTTCATGAGCGAAATCGTGCTGTACAGTTTCCACTCGACCGGTTGGCCGCCCGGATCCTGCATGGGATGCAGGAACACCCAGCTCACAACCTCCGCCGCATCGGGAGGGAGAAGTTCGGCCAGTGTGGTCAGGTATTCCACCTGGGCAGCCTCAGAATACTGCCACTGCACTTCGAGGCCGCCGGGATTGCCGGCCGGCCAGCCGGTCTCGGTGATCACCAGCGGCTTGCCGTCGATCCGATCCAGCAGGGGCGCCAGCAAGTCGGGAGGAACTTCGCCCGGCGTGGCCGCCCCCAACCAAGGGTAGAGCGTGAGCCCGATCACGTCCACCTGTTCGAGATCGTGCCCCTCCAGTGCGCCCCAATGTGGGGTGTCCCAATGGTTCAAGCCTCCGGCGCCAGCCAGGTGTTCAAGGTTGAACACCGGTCCCACTTTGGTCTCGGGTGAGGCCGCTTTCACCGCGCTGTAGGCCCGCTCGTAGGCCCGCACCCAGTTCGTATAGTCGTTGGGATCCTGCTCGTAGTAGAAGTCGTTTTCGTTTCCGAGCAGGATGTAATTGGGCTGATGTTCGGCTGCGAACTCGCGGACCGTCTTGGCGAAGAGCTCGTGGGCGGCCTCGTTGGACCAGTCGTCGGTCGGATCCTGTGGAACGCTGAGGTGGAGCTCGGAGCCTGATCGCCATCCGAACACGAATATAGAGCTGAGGTCGTGACCGCGGGCAGAGGACATCACCGCCACTGCAGAATCCGGAACTTCCCCGGCGTCGCTGCCCGCTGAAACGTCCTCGCGCCAGGCGCCGTTCCATATCACGGCGGCATCGGGAATCGCCGCCGCCTGGTCGAAGAACGATTCCCATTCCTCGAACGTGTTCGGAAACCCGCGTGGCGATAGGTTGATGCCGCGGATGAATGAGGCCTCGGGTCGGGTCGGGGTCGCGGGCCGCTCCGTGTCCGGGGCGGTGGGCTGCTGCTGAGGCGGAGCGTCAGTCGGTGCGAGCTCCTGGGTTGTGTTCGGTGAGCCGCAGGCCAGGATCAGCGCCGCAAGCGACAGGCAGGCAGCGAGGACTCGCCAGGATCCTGCGCTGGCAAGTCTCGAACCGGGCCGCCGTGGTGAGTACCTCATTGAGTGGCTAAGAGGGTGACGGTGATCTGAGACGCCCAATGATCGCGGCAACCAACCCCGCGACCAGCAGCAGCAATCCGGCCGCGCTGGCCCACATGTAGGTTCGCAGCGCGGCCTCGACGGCGGGCTGAAGCGCCGCGACGGCGCCCATAATCCGGTCGCCGCCCGTCTCCATGGCGCGGCCCTGCGGATTGGATACAACATCCATCAGGGCGCCGAACAGCAGGGTGCCCGGCAGGCCGGCCAGAGTGAGCGCGCAGCCGGGGCTGGCCACACGGCCGCTGCGATGGCTGAAGAACGCCAGCAGTGCGATGAAAAGGGCGCTTATGGCCCCACTGACGAGCAGCGCCCGGCGTATGAGCACGTGTGTCTCATGCGTCAGCAGCGCCATGAAGCCGACTCGACTCCAGGCGCTTTCCTGCGATCCGTCCGGCATCGACTCGAGCCCGGTCCAATAGATTTCCTCGGCCAGGCCGGTGAACAGCCGCTCCCGCAAATCGTCGAAAGAGTCGTTCTGAAGGTCCTCAGCCGTCACCCCGACATCGACGCCGGGAAACGGATAGAACACGCCGTCCTCCGAGGTTTCGATTTGCGCCTGGAGGGAGGCGATGCTGGCCTCATTTCCTCCTTGTCCGGGAGGACTAAAGGCCGCGGCAAGCGCCTCGGCCGCCAGGGGAACAGCCGTCCGCTCTGAGGTGATGTGGAATAACACCAACGACAGCAGCGTCGCGGAGAGAGCGGCCAGGCCGAGCAGGCCGCTGATCCACTTGGCGTCCACGTGCCAGTACGGCCGCCGCTTCTCGCCGTGTGATGTGATCTCACTCTCGGTCATCAGTTCCAACCCACAGGTTGCCGAAGAAACGACAGTTGCAAGCTGTTGGGGAGTGTAAGTCGGTGCGCGGTTCGGTCGGCTTACAGATGACTATCGTTTTGAGGCGGCTGTGAGATCCATTGAGTTGGAGACCCCAGCGGCGCGCCGGATCCGGAAGGGTGACAAATGACCAAGTTAGCTGCCAGCAGCTTGATGCTGTTATCTGAAGGCCAACGGCAAATTCCCAAACGACACCGGTCCGGTAGAATAACCTGAGTCTGAAGGCCGAGTCGTTGAATTGTGGATGTAGGCGTGAGTGCTGATGCGTGGAGGTTTTTCAGCGATGAGAAGCGAGGTGCGGAAAATCAGCCGGGTTATCGAGCCCCAGATCGCCATCGAGGGGGCCGGCGTCAAACTGCGCAGGTCGTTCGGACCCAGCCGCGAAAACCCGTACGATCCGTTTTTGCTGTTCGATCACTTCGCCTTCAACGATCCGATCGAGGGGCCGATCGTCGGTTTTCCGATGCACCCGCACCGCGGACTTGAGACCGTCACGTACATGCTGGTGGGCAACACCCGCCACCGCGACAGCCTCGGGAACATGGGCCTCATCGGGCCCGGAGACGTCCAGTGGATGACGAGCGGAAGCGGCATCCTGCACGAGGAGTTTCCCAAGCGCGGCCCGGATGGACGGGTGCGAGGATTTCAACTCTGGGTCAACCTGCCCAAGGCCAAGAAGATGTCCTCACCTCGCTATCAGGATGTGCGCCAGGAGCAGATCCCGCTCGTCGAGGATGACGGAGCGCAGGTGCGCGTCGTCGCCGGTTCGTACCAGGGCATCGACGGCCCAGTCTCCGAGATCGCCGCCAAGCCGGTGTACATGGACATCGCACTGGAGTCCGAGGCGGAGTTCCGACTGCCGGTTTCCAATGGCCACACTGCCATCGCGTACCTCTTCGAGGGGGCGGCTCGCTTCGGGCCGCGGGATGACGAAGACTCGGTGAAAGCGACCCACATGCTGGTTTTCGGCGAGGGGGATGAGATCCGGGCCCGCACTGGGCAGGACCGCAGCGCCCGCTTCGTGCTGATCGCCGGCAAGCCGTTCGGGGAGCCGATCTTCCCCTACGGGCCCTTTGTCATGAACACCGAGGAAGAGATCCGTCAAGCCGTCCACGAACTGCGCACAGGCACCTTCGTCAAGGAAGGCGCTGGCTGGAAGAAGGAAACTGCCCCCAGCTCGGAACGCTAAACCGCCGCAGGTCCCCTAGCCCGCGTTAGGTGCATGGCCTGAAGCGAATGAACCTGGGCCGCGCTTGCGCTTGGCGAGCATGAACGCGGGTCGAATCGTCGGTTCCACGGAAAAGGGGGGGTTGAATCATGTGGCAGAAGTCGTGCTTGTTGCTGCTGTTCGTTGGTGCCGTCGTCTCAGCCTGCGGGACCTCCGGATCGGAGCGCGGTGCGGCGCTCGTCGAACCCGCGCCCTCACCGACAGCCTCTGAAACTGCACTGCCTCCAGAAGTGCGACGGCCGGCGACCGCCGCGCCCACTCAAGGCGAGCTGCGGGACAGAACGGCTACGCCCTCCGCCACGGCCAGCCCGGCGGTCGAAACCGTCTGCGCGGACATGGCGGATCGGATGGGTACGACGGTGGTGTGCCGGATCGCCCTCGCTCACTGCAGCTACCGGGAGGATGTCTCCGGCTCTCCCACCTTTTGTAATGACGCCCCCTATCCGACCCATGAATTTACGCTGCTCGTATGGGGCGAGGATTGGAGCGACTTCGACGGGCGCTGTCTGATCGTCACGGGCTACCTGTCGCGTTATCAGGGCCAGCCCCAGATCGTCGCCGAGTCCCGATCTCAGGTTTCGTTTTGTGACTGACGGGAGAGCCGCCGCCTTCCGCCGGAGCTTCGCGTTCGTCGCGCTGACCGTGCTTGCCGCATCGGGCTGCATTTGGCGACCGGCCCGTACCCCCACACGTGACCTGCATCAGGTCGATCGGATCATCGACGGCGACACCATTGCACTGAGCAACGGTGAGGTCGTTCGGTACCTGGGCATCGACGCACCCGAGCTCAATCTCGAGGCAGGAAATCCCGAATGTTATGCGGCCGAGTCGGCAGCTCGGAATCGGGAGCTGGTGGAAGGGGGGAGGGTTCGGCTGGAGCTCGATCGGACGGACCGGGATGCTTACGACCGCCTGCTGCGCTATGTCTTCGTCGATGGCGTCTTTGTAAACGCCGACCTGGTGCGCGGCGGCCATGCGTATTCGCACTACCGTCCGCCCGACACCTCCCGCTATGACGAATTGCTGCGGCTTGAGCTCGAGGCGGAGGAACATGCCCGGGGTTTATGGGGAGTGTGCCACGGACATGTGGCTCCTTGAAGTGTCCTCCGTAGGATCCGGCCGCTTGCGGTAACCGCTCGCCGAGTCTCGCTGGAGGCGATCATGTTGGGGGTCCCGGGGCCGGGCGATCCCGGGATGGTGAAGTCCTGCCCTCCGAGAGCACGAAGGCCGAGACTGGTTCGCTTTTCCCCTTCAGATCGAGCGTCCTCTTCTTCAGGCCGGAAGTCCGCATTCCCGCCGAGCGCATGGCGTCTTCGCTGACAAGCACTTCGCCCTCCGCCGCGGCGGAGGAGAGTCTCGCCGCGGTGTTGGCCGCGTCGCCAAGCACGGTCACGTCGGTAGCTCCGTCCGCCGTGCCCACGGCGCCCACAAAGGCGACGTCCGTATGGACGCCGGCCCCGATGGGTAAGATAGGGTCGCCTTCACGGTGGTGCCCCGTCTCTTCCAGCAGCTCGATCGCCGACGAGATAGCTTGCTCGGCGTGGCGCGCTCCCGCGAAGCCGGGGATGAACAGGCCGACGACCTGGTCTCCCACAAGCCGGTCCACCCAGCCGTGCCTGCTGACGAGGATCTCGGTCGCGGTCACGTAGAAGCGGTTCACCAGCTTACTGAAGTCGCTCGGGCTCATGCTCTCCGCCAATGCGGTAGATCCACGAACATCCGCGAACAGAAGTGAGAGCTGAATTTCGGCGCCGCCGGGGATGTTCCTGGCGAAGGCCTCACACTGCAGGCAGAGGTCCGGTGAAAGCCTGGAGGGGCGCTTGCCGATCAGTCGCATCAGGGTGCTGCCAGCCCCCTCGAACGGTGCGTGGCAGAACTTGCAGCGCGGGCTGGATGGGAGCAGTCCAAACAAATGACGCAGATTGCGAAACGGAAGGATGGGGTTCTCGCCGGTCAGCAGCGCTTCCCACCATTTATCGCTGTTGCCGTAGAAGGACATCCTGACACCCGATTCCAATCTGCGCTTGGATCGTGTCTTCGGCGGGGCCTAAGCCTGCTGTCGCCTCTCGTTGCCCTCGATGAACCGCTTGAGCGCGGACAGGTCCTTCCGACGTTGGATCAAGGACCTGCGCTTTATGATCGGCGTCAGCAATCGCAGCAGCCCCTTCAGACGCCCCAGAACGTGCGCGCTGAGCAAGGTCCCTTCCTCAGTCGGTTTCAATTGGTACGTGACCTGTCCTTCCGCAACGTGAGAATCGCTGGAAAAACCGCACCTTTTTTGCGGGATGTATTCCGTGATCTCCCAGTCCACCCAGGCTTCACCGAACGGAGACTGCACCCGCTCTCTGAATCTTGTCCCCACGCCGACGGGGTCCGGCGTCGATTGTTGGACTTCGATCACTTCCCCCGCCCAATGTGAGATGCTTTCCGCGTCGGTGAGGTAGGGGAACACTTGATTTGGGGTGCGTTCAATGAGGACTTCCGCTTCGTATTCCAACAAACTTGCTGCCGCCCTGCTTTGCTGCTCGCCTCGGTCGCCGGCCCGGCCCAAGTTGAGCGTGGGAAATGGGGCGGACGGGTCCACAGATTGGCTTCATTATCGCATACGGGATCTAGCTCGCCAAACTTGGCCCAGCGGGCGCTTCCACTCCGTCGTTCGAACCTCCAGGCCGGCGAATCCGTGGTGATCGATGGTTGCTCTGATCTCCCAACGGAAGAAAAGAATGACTTCAGAATCTGCCCTCCATTCGTCCACGAGATCCGTTGCAAAGATTGCCTCTGTACAAGTGACGACTCTGGGGTTAGAATCAAATCGAAGGTTGCGTGCACGTTCTGTCTGGAAGTCGAAAGATTGCGGGCCCGGGGTGC
>CAZFCJ010000150.1:0-7405 GCA_964517315.1 uncultured Anaerolineaceae bacterium
TGCCGGTGGAGGACGTGTTTTCGATCATGGGCCGGGGGACGGTGGCGCCGGGGCGTTTCGAGCGCGGGGTGGTGAACGTGAACGACTCGGTGGAGATCGTGGGGTTGCGCGAGAAGAGCATGGACACGGTGGTGACGGGCGTGGAGATGTTCCACAAGACGCTGGAGCAGGGGCAGGCGGGGGACAATGTGGGCCTGCTGCTGCGGGGTGTGGAGCGGGAGGACATCGAGCGCGGCATGGTGGTGGCGGCGCCGGGGTCGATCACGCCGCATCAGCGGTTCATGAGCGAGGTGTACGTGCTGACGAAAGAGGAGGGGGGCCGGCACAAGGCGTTCTTCAGCGGATATCGGCCGCAGTTTTACATTCGGACGATGGACGTGACGGGGACGATCGAGCTGCCGGAGGGGGTGGAGATGGTGATGCCGGGGGACAACGTGAACCTGAAGGTGCAGCTGATCACGCCGGTGGCGCTGGAGAAGGGCTCGAAGTTCGCCATCCGCGAGGGCGGCCTGACGGTCGGCGCCGGCGTCATCACCGAGATCTTGGAGTAAGGAAGGATATGCGGCGGCTCGCGCCGCGGTAGAGTGCAGGTATGGCTAGAAGAGATGTACGTCCGGTGACGACCCTCGAATGCACCGAATGTGAGGAGCGTAACTACACAACGGAAAAGAACCGGCGCAACGATCCGGGCCGATTGGAGTTGAAGAAGTACTGCAAGCGGTGCGGGAAGCACACGGTGCACCGCGAGACCAAATAGGGTAGTGGATGGCGGGCGCGGTGCGCCCCGACACAGGCGAGTAGCTCAATTTGGCAGAGCACCGGTCTCCAAAACCGGGGGTTGCGGGTTCGAGTCCTGCCTCGCCTGCCTAGTGAGTAACGCGACGCCGATGCTTACGGCGTCGTTTCGATCCTGAGGAGTCGTAGATGGCCAAAGCGAAGTCGGCCTCCAATCAGAACGCCGTTTCCCGCTTTCTGCGAGAGACGATGGGAGAACTGCGCAAGGTCTCTTGGCCGTCCAGGGAAGACGCGACGCGCCTGACGATCATCGTGCTGGTCGTGCTGGCCGCGACGAGCACGCTGATGGGCTTCCTCGATTTTGTGTTTCGGCGCCTGTTTGGACTCATCATTTCCGTGGGTTAGTGGTGGATATTCGATGACTGAAGAAGAACGCGAAGAGCAGCAGGGCGCCGAGGCCGAAGCCGCGCACACGCCTCCTGTTCCCGGAGATCCCGGGGAGAACCCGGAGGAATTGGAGGAGCACCTGGAGGAGGCCTGGGAGCAGCCCGCTGACGATGATAAAAGCCCGGTAGAAACGACAAAAGCGCTCGAGCAAGAAGCGGAGGAATTCGGGCCGCCCGAAGAGGAACCCGAAACCGAGCGCGAGGCCGTCGAGCAAGCGGTGGAGGAGACGGGCACCGGAGTCATCGAAGAGGCCGAGGAGCCGGCGGTCGCCGAGATGGCGACTGAGGAAGCGGAGGCCGAAGTCGAGCACGCCGAGGAGATCGAGGAAGTGCTTGGCGAAGAGGAGTCCGAAGAAGTGGTGGACGAAGCAGTGACCGCCGAAGCAGCGGCAGCCGCTGAGGGCGAGGCCGAGACGCTCGAGGAAGTCCTCGAGGCCGAGCTGGAGGCGGAGGAAGAAGAGGAGGTGGATGACGACCGGGCCTGGTACGTGATCCACTGCTACTCCGGCCAGGAGAACAAAGTCGCTCACAACCTTGAGCAGCGGATTGAGACGATGGGGATGAAGGACCGCATATTCGATGTGGTCGTCCCCACCGAAGAGGAAATTGAGGTCAAGGACGGCAAGCGGCGCACAGTGGAGCGCCGGGTCTTCCCCGGCTACATATTGGTCCAGATGATCCTGACCGAGGATTCGTGGTACGTGGTGCGCAATACGCCCGGGGTGACCGGCTTCGTGGGGATGGGCAACGAGCCCACTCCCCTGCGGCCGGAAGAGGTCTCTCAAATCATCAAGCGTATGGAGGCCGAGGCGCCGCGCATCAAGGTTACGTACAAGATCGGGCAGAAAGTGCGGATCATCGATGGCCCGTTCAACGACTTTATCGGCACGGTGGATGACATCGACATGGAGCGCGCCAAAGTGCGGGTGATGGTCTCATTCTTCGGCCGGGAGACGCCCGTCGAGCTCGATTTCCTGCAAGTCGAAAAGGCATAAGACGAGGGGTGGGAGGGCGCCTCGCCGCTCGTTTGGACCACCCAAGGAGAGAGAAACGTGGCTAAGAAGGTAAAGGCTGTCGTCAAGCTGCAAATCGAGGCCGGCAAGGCCAACCCTGCGCCGCCCATCGGCCCGGCGTTGGCCCCCCATGGCATCAACTTGATGCAGTTTTGCAAGGAATACAACGGGCGCACGGCGAGCAAGGCCGGTCAGGTGATTCCGGCCGAGATCACGATTTACCAGGACGGATCGTTCGACTTCATCCTCAAAACCCCGCCCACCGCGATCCTGCTGCGGGAAGCTGCCGGGATCGAGAAGGGCTCGTCCGAACCGAATCGTGAAAAGGTCGGCACCGTGACCCGGAGCCAAGTGCGCGAGATCGCACAGACCAAGATGAAGGACCTCAA
Organism: uncultured Anaerolineaceae bacterium; assembly: GCA_964517315.1. GTDB lineage: Bacteria > Chloroflexota > Anaerolineae > Anaerolineales > E44-bin32 > DASWJQ01. Next base: position 2,584 of record CAZFCJ010000150.1, read on the forward strand.
CGCGGTCGACATTGAGGGTGCGATGCGTCAGATCGAAGGGACCGCCCGCAACATGGGAATCGTCGTCAAAGACTAGGTCTACATCTCGAATACGCGTGGGAGGGCCGGCAGGAACGGCCCGCTTGCACCACAAAGGAGTCGTTATGGCAAGGCACGGAAAGAACTATCAGGCCGCGTTCGATCAGGTGGACCGAACGCGCACGTATGAGCCGGCCGAAGCGCTGCAGATGGTCAAGGATATGGCCTACGCTCAATTCGACGAGACCGTCGAGGTACACCTGCGCCTCGGTGTGGACCCGCGTCACGCCGATCAGCAGGTGCGCGAGACGGTCATGATGCCGCACGGACTGGGCAAGGAAGTGAAAGTGGTCGTGTTCGCTGAAGGCGAGGCGGCCCGCACGGCCCGAGAGGCCGGCGCGGACTTTATCGCGGACGAGGAGCTGATCGAAAAGATCCAGGGGGGCTGGACAGAGTTCGACGCTGCCGTGGCCACCCCGCAAATGATGGGCAGCGTTGGCCGGCTGGGGCCCGTTCTGGGACCGCGCGGCTTGATGCCCAATCCGAAGGCGGGGACCGTCGTCCCCGACGACGAGTTGGAGCGCGTCATCGATGAGCTCAAGGCCGGACGGGTCGAGTTCAGGGTGGATAAAACCGCGAACCTGCACGTGCCGATCGGTAAGGTGTCGTTCGAGGTCGAGCAATTGGTGGAGAACATGGCGGCGCTCATGGAGGCCGTCAAGCGGGCCCGGCCGGCGGCCGCCAAAGGCGCGTATGTGCGCTCCGCGACCGTGAGCAGCACGATGGGCCCCGGGGTGAAGATCGATCCGATGACCGCGTTGGCCATGGGCTGAGGGGATAGCCCTTCCCGACGGAGGGGATCGCGGGTACAATCGTGCCCGGCAGACACAAGAATATAGCTTCGCCAGAGACAGCAGGCGTCCAAACGGGCTTAATCACCTGCCGAGGCGAGACCCAGGCGGAGAGGCCTCCGCATAAGTCTTTGCTGGTCCCTGGCGGATGACGCAAAGGCTTTTTGTTTTGAAGGAGGTGACAGGGCTTGGCCATCTCACGCGAGCGCAAGGAAGAACTCGTCGACGAGTACCGGGAGCTCCTGGAGCGCAGCTCGGGAATCATCATGTCCAGCCACTCGGGGCTGACGGTCAAGGACACCGAGGACCTGCGGTCGAAAATCCGTGAGGTCGGCGGTGAGTTCCATGTGGTGAAGAACAGCCTGTTGAAGCTGGCCATGGACGAGGCCGGTGTTCCGATCCCGGACGGTTCTTTGGAAGGGACGACCGCGGTCGGGTTCGCCGATGAGGATATCCCCGGCGTCGCCAAAGCGATCGTCGATCTGGCACAAGACGGCGGGGTCGTGCAGGTAAAGGCCGGCATCGTCCGCGGCGCCGTGTACGACGATCGTCAGATCTCAAGGCTGGCGGAGCTGCCGTCTCTGAACGTTCTCCGGGGGCAGCTTCTGGGCTTGCTGCAGACGCCTGCGAGCCAGGTCGCCGGTGTGCTTGAAAGTTCGGTGCGGCAGGTTCTGAACGTGATGAAGGCCTACGCCGAAACCGAGGAGGCCCCGTCCGAGGCAGGGTGAGGTCTCTGCTTCGAATTCGTATAAGTCACGACCGATCCCAAGGATCGAGAGAGCAGATCAAAGGAGAATCTTACGATGGCTGATCTAGAAAAACTGGCCGAACAGCTCGGTGAACTGACGGTGCTGGAGGCCGCTGACCTGGTCGACATGCTGGAAGAGAAGTGGGGCGTCTCGGCGGCAGCGCCGGTCGCCGTGGCGGCTGGCGCGGGCGCGGCGGCCCCCGGTGCCGCGGAGGCCGTCGAGGAGAAGACGGAATTCGACGTGGTGATCAAGGACGTCGGGCCGAAGAAGATCGATGTGATCAAGGCCATACGTCAGCTGACCACGTTGGGCCTGAAGGACGCCAAGGACCTGGCGGAGACGCCGGACGCCAAAGTGGTCGAGGCTGCCAACAAAGAAAACGCCGACGACGCCAAGAAGAAGCTCGAAGAGGCCGGGGCGACCGTAGAATTGGTCTAACGGGGGGCGGCTCGGAAAAAAGGACGACCATCGTTCGGATGGTCGTCTTTTTGATTCGCCTGGCACATGGACGGCGCTCACGGAACTGCGGCCACCTCCTCCGCCTGCCGGCAGAGGCTGCTGCCGCCGGCCGTCAGCCAAGCCTCGAGAGTTGGACTGGAATCGAGGCCCGCGACGGCATCCGCGTAGATGCCGCTGCCCCAACGGACGTAGCGTTGAGTTTCGGTGGGCCATATGCGCGGCGGGCGCGGTATGAGGGCGTGGCCCCCGTTGTAACCGGCCAGCGTGCGGCGGATGTCCCCGCCCGAGCGGAGGTGCGCCGCCTTCAGGTATGCGACGCCCACCGGGCCGTTGACTTCTGGGTCGAGAGGGTCCTGATGGGGGTCGAAGTGATAGGGCATGACCTGCATCAGGCCAAGTGCCCCGGCGCGGGAAGTGACGAGAGGGTGACCACAGGATTCGATCTGGATGACGGTGGCGATCAGGTTCGCCGGGACCCCGGATTGGTTTGCCCAACTGGAGATTGAATCGGCCCATCGTTGAACCGAAGGGGTGAACAAACTGGCGATCGGGTCGGATCGGTCGGACAAGATCATCGGGGGGGCCGGTGGCGAGGCCGACAAACGGTCGGTCAGGGGGCGGGCGAGGGTGCGGTAGCTGTGCGCGGCGATCAAGATGAAAGCGGCCAGCAGTGAGAGCGGGACCGCGTGCAGAACAGCGCGGCACACGCCCGAGGCCGGAGGGCGAAAGCGCTCCGATCGACGGGCGTGTGCCGGCTTCAAGGCCGCGCCGGGCGACATGTGGGTCAGGGCCGGGAGGCGGCCTTGGCGGCGGCCGGGGTGCGCGCCGTGTGGACCGTTCGCGGTGAGGGGCGTCCCGGTATCGCATTCGGGGCGGCGGACGCTGCGGCCTGTGCGGCGTGCGCGGGTGCGCTGGCGGTCGTTCGGCTGCGGCTTTGAGAGCCGCCGCTTTGCGCAGCGCCCTGGCTGAACAAGCGGTCGCCGGCGAGGGTGAGCGTGCCGATAAGCAGGACCCGGATCAGCCAGACCAGGCCGGCGATGAACACGGGCACGCCGCTGAGCAAGGCTTCGCGCCCCAGGACCTCGTTGCCCAACCCGGAGTGATTGATGAGCGCCAGTGAAACAGACCACCAGGTCAAGACGGCGTTCATCGTCGCCCCCAGGAACCACGCTCCGAGCAGGTACCAGACCTCGATCGGTTCGTTGTCCCGAGTTTGAGGCGTCATCAGGCGGGCGATGCCGGCGAAATCGATGCTGCAAAACGCCAGGGCCAGGATGGTGGCCCAGCGCACGCCGGCGAACGAAAGGCCACCGAGCAGGTCGGCGAGCGCGAATTCCGTGGTGCTGAAGTTAAAGGTCTCGAATGAGGCCAGCCCCAGCAGGATGAGGGCGCCGAATACGAGCCCCCGGTTGGACGGCAAGCCCCGCGCCAGGGTGCGCAAGGCGTCGCGGGCCGACTTGTAGGCGTCGAAACCTCGCTCTGAATGGGAAGTGTAGGCGGTCATATCGTCCTCCATGGAACGGGTGTTCTATACCATTCAGAATAGAACAGGTGTTCTGCTTTTGTCAAGGGCGAGGTCTGGGGGGAGTCATCCCTCCTACCCCCACAGGTGAGGGTCGGCGGGGCACGGGCGGGTAAGTCGGCTTACGGCGGGGCGAATCGCGAGCTGAGAGACTCGACTTATGGGGAAGAGAATCGGATGGTTGGTCGCGGGCCTGATGCTGGCGTTGGCTGCCGCCTGTGGAGCACGAGAGCAGCCCTCGGCCGCCTCGCCCTCCGCCAGCGATCAGGCGTTGGGCGATGAAATCGTCACGGTGCTGCCCAAAGACGCGATCCCCTCGATCGACGAGCCGCGTTTCTACTCGGCCGAGGGAGCCGACGCAGAATACGATTCGGACGAGCAGGTCATCGGCGTCGAAGTGGAGGGGGAAGCGCGCGCCTACTCGACCGCGCTCCTCTCCAGCCATGAAATCGTCAACGACGAAATCCAGGGCCGGCCCATCGCCGTCACCTGGTGACCGCTGTGCTACACGGGAATCGTGTATTCCCGCCGGGTCCAAGACAAGACGCTCGAGTTCGGGGTCAGCGGAAAGCTGCTGCGCAACGCGCTGGTCATGTACGATCGCCAGACGGACAGTCTGTGGTCGCAGTTCCTCGGCGTGGCGGTTGAGGGCCCGTTGGCGGGGGAGGAGCTGACCTATGTCCCGGCGCGGCTCGCCACGTGGCAGGAGTGGAAGCGGGCCCATCCCGACACCCTGGCCCTGGTCAAGGGTTATTCAGGAGCCTTCGATCCTTACAACAGTTACTACCTTTCAAGCAGCGCGGGCGTCCACGGCAGGACTGAATTGGATGACCGTCTTCCGACGAAAGAAAACGTAATCGGCGTCGCCCAGGGCGAGGAGGCGGTGGCTTATCCGTACCGTGAGCTCAGCCAGACTCCCGTGGTCAACGACACCGTGGGCGGAACCCCCATTCTGGTCGTTTTTGACCCGGAGAGTAGCAGCGGGGCGGTGTTCGACCGGCGATTCGACGGCCGTGCCCTGACCTTCCGCGCCGAAGAGGCCACCCAGGTGCGGGACGAGGAGACGGGCAGCCTGTGGAACGGACTGACGGGGGAGGCGATCTCAGGTGAGCTCGAGGGTGCCCGGCTGCGGGGCATCCAGAAGACCACCGCGTTCTGGTTCGGTTGGGTGGATTACCATCCGGACACGCGCGTCTTCGAGGGCGGTTGAGCGGGGCTGAGAC
>CAZFCJ010000151.1:0-7391 GCA_964517315.1 uncultured Anaerolineaceae bacterium
GCCCGGTCTTGCCCTTGCACGACCCCAAAGCTATGATACGCTCGGTATTGGATTCGAGCGTCCTGCGACGAGGGAAATGATCGGCTCAAGCCTTGAGGGCCGTCTTGACTGCCCGCAATGTGGAAAACCGCTCCCGACGGATGCCAAGACCTGCCCGAACTGCGGGGTAGATCTGGCCCTGGTGGCCTTGCTCGCTGAGCGCGCCTATTTGGACGGGCTCCCCGAGCAGGCTCCTCTCCCTCCCAGCCCTGGAACGGCCGTTCCCAGAATCGGCGAATACTTGCTGGACCAGGGGATCCTCTCACCAGACCAACTCCAACGCGCACTTGAGCGGCAGAAGCAGCTTGCGGACCTGGGCCAGCAGCAGCTGCTCGGTCAGACCCTGATAAAGATGGGTCTGGTAGACCGTGAAACGCTGGACCGGGCCATCACCGATCAGATCATCGAACTTCACGCCGCGATCCAGGAAGCCAATCGCACACTGGAGCGTCGGGTTGAAGCGCGCACCGCGGAGCTGCGCCGGGCCCTGGAACGACTCACAGAGCTGAATCGGATCAAAGCCAACCTTGTATCCAACGTTTCACACGAGCTCCGCACTCCGCTCGCGCACATCAAGGGTTACATTGAGCTGTTCACTGATGAACAATTGGGGCCGCTCTCTGAAGAGCAGTTAGACGCGCTCAATGTGGTGCGTCGGGCGACCGAACGGCTCGAGCGCCTGATCGAGGACCTGATCGAGTTTTCGACCGCCTCTCGCACAGGGCTGCGTATCCACCCTGAGCCGATCGATCTTCAGGAACTGGCCGCGTCTGTTTTCAACCAGTCAGCCGAGAAGGCGGAAAAGGCCGGAGTGAACATCGAAATGCAGCTGGACAGCGACATGCCGGACCTCAAGGCTGATCCGGAACGACTAAGCTGGGTCTTGTATCAGCTCGTCGACAATGGGATTAAGTTCACGGCGCCGGGCGGCACCGTCCGGCTGGAGGCCCGCAACGTAGACCGCATGATCGAAGTTAGCGTCACCGACAGCGGTATCGGCATCGCCGAGGACCGTTTGGACGAGATTTTCGAACCGTTCCATCAGCTTGACGGATCACCAACCCGTCGCTACGGGGGAACTGGCCTCGGCCTGGCCCTTGTGCGACTGATCCTTGAAGCCCACGGAGAGCACATGACCGTCCAAAGTCGGGAGGGACAGGGCAGCAAGTTCCAGTTTTCGCTGCCGGCTGCGCGGGGCCAGGCATGACCGGCCCGCTTGTCCCCTCCGGCTCCCTCACCCACGGCACCGAGCTCAACGCGGTGTACGCGATCGCGCGCATTGTCGCCGAAACATACGACACCGAGGCCGGCCTCGACGCTGTGTTCCGGTTGGCGCGCACTATATTCATCTTCGACGTGGTCTCGCTCTATCTGCATTCCGAGGATTCCGAAGAGCTTGAGCCGATCTACGCCCGGGCACTTGGACGCGGCCGCTCGCAGCAGTCCGAAATTTCGTGGGGTGAAGAAGCGGCACTCGAAGCCTACCGCTCAGGTCAGACCGTGCTGCGCCAAGAGGATGCAGGCGCGGCGGTGGAGGGACGGGACCGGCGTCGCGACTATCTGGGCTTGCCGATGATGGTCGGTGGGCGCTGTGTAGGCGGGCTCGTTTTCGGCCGGATCGGTGGGCCAGCCTTCCCACCGGAGCATATACGATTAGCAGAATTCGTCGCCTGGCATGTCGGACAGCTCCTCGAAAACCGACGCATGGCCCGGCGCATCGCCAGCCTGGAAGCCCAGCGCGAGTTGGCCCGAATGCAGGAGGAGTTCATCTCGACCATCTCGCATGAGCTGCGCACGCCGCTCGGTTTCATCAAGGGCTATGTGACCACCCTGATGAGGGACGACACGGCCTGGGAGGGCGACGCCCGCAAGGAATTTCTCCACATCATCGACGACGAGGCCGATCGCCTGCGGGAGCTGATCGATAACCTCCTGGACTCCTCCCGCCTCGAAAGCGGCACACTCGGCATGACCAAGGAGCCCGTGCGCGCGGCCAGTCTTCTGCGTGATACGGTGTCGCGGGCCCAATCCATGTACCCGGATCTTGATCTGCGCGCCGATATCCCGGATGACCTGCCGATGATCGAAGTCGACTCCACCCGCATCTCCCAAGTACTGGACAACTTGATCTCCAACGCGGCCAAGTACGCTCCAGAGGCCCCTGTCGCCATCTCAGCGCGCATCAAGGACACCCAGTTGGAGATCGCGGTGAGCGACCAGGGGCCCGGGATCCCGGGCGAACACATGGCGCATCTGTTCGAACGCTTTTACCGCGTCCCGGACAACACGCGCAGCGCCCGCGGGACCGGGTTGGGCCTGTATATCTGCCGCAAGATTATCGAAGCTCACGAAGGGGACATCGGCGTCGACAGCGAACCTGGCCGCGGGACCCGCTTCCACTTCCGTATCCCCCTCCAAGCCACCCCAGCCCAAGAAGGATCGGAGGAAGGCGAATGAGTGAGGATAAACGCATTCTGGTTGTCGATGACGAGCCGCGCTACCTGCGGCTGGTGGAGGTCAATCTTCAGACCGAGCATTACAAGGTCCAAACCGCAGTCAACGGGCAAGAAGCCGTCGAGCAGGTGGCGAACGACCCGTCCGACCTCATCCTCATGGACGTAATGATGCCGATTATGGACGGCTTCACCGCCATCGAACGCATCCGAGAGTTCTCGACCGTCCCCATCATCGTCCTGACCGCCAAAGGGGAGGAAAGGGATCGAGTACGAGGCCTGGACCTGGGGGCCGACGATTACATCGTGAAACCGTTTTCAGCCCAAGAACTGCTGGCCCGTGTGCGGGCCGTGCTCCGGCGCGCCGAACGCCACGCCGAGGGCGACTTCCACCGGCCGGTGTTCAAGCACCACGAGCTGGAGATCGACCTGGCTCGCGCACTTGTCACCTCCGACGGGGAAGAGGTCTCACTCACCGCGACCGAATATCGCCTTCTGCAGACCTTCGCCGCCTCGATGGGGCGAGTGCAGACTCCCGAGGAGTTGCTTGAGACCGTCTGGGGGCCCGAATACAGCGAAGATAAGGAAATACTTTGGGTGTGCCTGAGTCGGCTGCGGCAGAAAATCGAGCCCGACCCGAAGGACCCCCTTCACATCGTCACCCGACAAGGTATTGGCTACCTCATGCCGCCCTTTGAAGAGGACTCCGACGACAGCGAGGAAGAGTAACGGAAGCATGGATTCCATCCGTGTTCTACTGATCGAGCCGGACAGCTCATCTGCAGCATTCATCCGCCATATGCTTACCCGGGCAGGGTATGAGGTCCAATACGCCCCCAGCGGTAAGGAGGGGTTGATCGCCGCGTGGCGCGACCAGCCGGAGGCCATTGTTCTCGAACTGGAATTGCCGGACATTGAAGGGATTGAGGTGGTCCGCAAGCTCCGTGGGGACAGCCGGACTCAGTACAAGAAGATTCTGACCCTCACCGAAATGAGCGGGGCGGAAGAAACGCAGCGGGCGATGGAAGCCGGCGTCGACCACTACATCGTCAAGCAGACCGATGCTGTTGACCTGCTCTTGCGCACATTGGCAGATGAGGTCTTCCCCGGGAGCGAGATGAGTGACCACCCGCGACCGGCCAAACCCGGGCGGGTTTTGTCGTTCGTCAGCGCGAAGGGAGGTGTGGGCACATCCTCGCTCAGCGCCAACATCGCCCACACCATCGGCGAAGGGGAGCGACACAATCCGGTGCTCATCGACCTGGTGCTCCCGCTGGGGTCGCTCTCCTACTACGTCGGTGGGGACTCAAACCATGATATCGTGCACCTCACGACCCAACTGAAAACCAACCAATTGGACAACGACTATTTCAGAGCGAACCTGGAAAGCCCCCGCTCGTGGGCTTTTCAATTTGTGCCGGGAGCCAAAGACCCTGCTGCTGGCGCGAAGCTGGAGGCGGATCGCCTCGCACCCATCCTTCAGAGCTTGCGCACCAGCTATGACCTGCTTGCCGTCGATCTGGGGCGCACCCTCTCACCGATCAGTCTTCTTGTCCTCCGCCAGTCCGACGTGATCATTATGGTCTTTTCCCCCGAGCCGGCCGTCGTGTCCAACACGAAGGCGGTTCTCCGCCACCTGAACGAGCTCGGCATCCCCAATGAGCGTTTCTTCCTGCTCGCTAACCGCCCACTCGGAACCGAAGACATGGAGGCGGACGAGGTCGAAGCAGACCTTCATGAGAGGATCGACATCCTGATTCCCCATATGGGCCCGAACCAAACCCTTGCTAACCGACTCAAAGTGCCCCTGAAGCTGCGGTTCCCGGATGACGGAAGCACCCAGCAGGTGGCGCGAGCAGCGTCGATGATCCTCGAGCGCCAGGTCGAAGCGGCGCAAACGCTGCCCGCCTGAAGGACGGAAACCCAAGGCGCGCTCTGCTATAATCGCCCCACCTCGACAACCCCTGCCGGAGCCAAATCATGAGCGACGAACAGGCCATCGCGTTACGCACGAAGATGTTGGGAGCCACGCTGCGCGAAGCCCGGGAAAATTCCGGTAAGAGCATCCGCGAATCGGCCGACTTGCTCGGCGTAAGCTCAAGCACATTTTCTTCCTACGAACACGGGCGCAAAGGCATCTCGCTGCCGGAGCTCGAGATCCTGGCTTATGCTTACCGGGTCCCGCTGAGGACCTTCTGGACCGACACCGCCGACGAGCGTGCAGATCGGAAACCCTTCAACGCGAAGCAGGAAATTCAGCTGCGGCAGAGGCTGATCGGCGCCCGGCTGCGCAAGCACCGCCACGATGCCGATTCGTCCATCGCCGGCCTGGCCGAAGAAGTGGGCTTCCCCGCCAGCCGCATTTCGGCCTACGAGCGCGGCCAGCGCTCCATCCCCCTGCCCGAGCTGGAAGTGCTGGCGAGGGCCCTCGGCCGAGATGTGGATGAGTATGTGGAGCTGGACGGCCTCATCGGCGAATGGATAAAACAACGCAGGCTGTTTGAGGGGTTCCGAAACCTCCCCGAGGACCTACAGGAATTCACCGCTGATCCCGAGAAGCGATCCTTTATTCGCGTCGCCAAAGATCTCAGCAATCTGGATGTGGAAGAGATGCGCTCGCTGCTGAGATCGCTCCAAGAGATCACGCCGTGAACGCCGCCCCGTCCGCCGCTGAGGCCGCCCGACTGGGCGAGCAGCACTACAAAAAGCAAGAGTGGAGTGACGCCGCGCAGTCCTTTCTGGACGCCGAGAGAGCCTATCGAGCTGAGGGTGACGCGCTGGCGGCGGCCGAGATGGCCAATAACCGAGCCGTCGCCCTTCTGCAGGACGGTGCCGCTGAACAAGCTCTCCAGGCGCTGAACGGTACGGCGGAGCGATTCCTGAAAGCCGATGACAAGCGCCGGGCCGCCCGTGCCTTCGGGAACACGGCCTCCGCCCAGGAGGCGCTGGGCGACTTCGAAATGGCCGCCGCTGCCTACCGGCGGGCCGCCGCACTGTTCGAAGAGGTCGGTGATGCGGAAAATCGCACCCACACCCTCAAGGCCCTATCTCAACTCCAGCTCAGGCGAGGGCAGACGTTGGAGGCCCTGACCTCCTACCAGCAAGGCTTCCCCTCCGAAGGCCAGCTGCCCGTCAAACAGCGCTTTCTACGCTGGTTGCTCAGCCTGCCCTCCCGGCTCACGGGCGCCTAGTTCACCCCCCATCGCATGATGGCTCACGATCCAGCCCCCGAATGGAAAATTCAACCCGCAGGGCGCAAAGACAGTGAGCTCGTGGACGGACTGCTGGAGGGCACCGGTGTGCAGCACCGCCATCTCGATTGGTCTCGACCCCACGACCTGCTCGAGAAACAGCCATTCTATCTGGCGACCGAGCGGGGCCTGCCCGTAGGCTGTTTGGCCTGCCCACCGGATCCCAAAGAGGTATGCTGGGTCCGCTTGTTCGCGGTGGCCTCCCCTTACGACCCCAAAGACGTCTGGCTGGCGCTCTGGGAGCCGGCCGCACGGGACGCGGCGAGGCGGGGTGTCGAGCGGGCCGCGGTGCTGTGTTTGCCCGACTGGCTGGCGGGGATCTTGGAATCAAGCCGGTTCGTAGAGCAGGACCAAGTGATCTTCTTCGAGTGGGAAACGGGGCCGGTGGATGATCTTCCCTCCGATCCCGAGGGTGTGGAGCCGATCCGCTCCCAAGACCTGCCGGGAGTCACCCGGGTGGACAACCGCGCCTTCAGGCTGATTTGGCGCCACTCCGAGGACACCCTCCGGGTGGCCCTCGACCAGTCCGCCCACGCCACACTTATCCGAATAGACGGTCAGATCGTCGCCTATCAGATCAGCACCGCCTCCGCATTCGGGGGCCACCTGGCCCGGCTCGCGGTCCTGCCCGAATACCAGGGCCAGGGACTGGCAGCCGCCCTGGTCGCGGGAGTCCTGCGCCATTTTCGTGAGCGCGGCTACCCGCGGGTCACCGTCAACACCCAACAGTCGAACCGGCGCAGCATCGACCTCTACCTTGGGCTCGGCTTCCATTCAATGGACCGCTCCTATCCGGTCTACGAAAAGAGCCTCTGAGCAGAGGACCCTCACCCCAACCCCTCTCCTTCTTGTACGTACCGGAGACGTGGTGGACACATGCCCTCAGCCATCGGCAGAGGGGCTTTTCCACTCGTACTCCGTCAACCTGGTTTCCATGAATGAAGTACGTGGCAAATATCTCAGGAGCGGGGGCTCCCACGCCTCCCGCGTACCGGCCTCCGGGTGATGGGAGACTGACCCCCATGTTTGGGGTATAGGATTCTCACGAATGAAATCCCATTCGATTCAGGCTGCGGGTCACGAAATTGGCGCGACCGTGACCCCATAGAATCGGCCCTTCTCCCCCAATTTGGGGAAGAGGGATCAGGGTGAGGGGGCCCCTGGGCCCTTCGTTGCGCTTAAACATCGCATGAACTCGAAAATCAAGGACCGGGCGTCTCCGTGACCGGCACCGGTCCGTCGCTCGCCGTCGGGGTCGGGCTTTCTGTCGTGGTCGCAGTTCGGGTGGGCGTTGGGGCCGGTACCGGTGTCAGCCTCGGATTTGGGGGATTGCGGTAGCGGATCGGCCGTTCTTTCGGATCCCAGGTCGGGCGGAAGCCGGCGGCCTCGAAGAGGATTCGTCCCAGCTTGAGCGGCACCAGCTCCCCCTGTTCTTCGAACAGCTTGAGCCCGGCCAGGCGGAGGTGCAGGATCCTGGCCCGGCGCCAGATCGCCCTGCGAACAAGGCGTCCAGGCGCCCCATCGACCTCACCGTGGCTCCCCTGCTAGAGGATTATTCGGCCTCGCCCGGGCCCGCTCGGTCGATCTGCTCCCTGGCCTTCTCAAACAGCCCTTCCAGGATGTTGACCGGGACGGGGAACAGGATCGT
>CAZFCJ010000152.1:0-7385 GCA_964517315.1 uncultured Anaerolineaceae bacterium
CTGCTGGGCAATCTGGGAACCGCGCGCATGCTGTTTGAGGCGCTTCAGTCGGCCGCCGGACCCGCCGCGGCCGGCGCGCAGAACATCATCGTGGATGCATTCCAGGCGCTGAAGGGCATCTCCGCGGTGCTCGGCGGCGCCCGGCTGCCCATCAGACTGGACTCGTGGTACTGGGATCCCACCCGGGCCATCCCTCCCGGGCCCGGTGAACCCGGCCCGATCACCGAGTTCCCGTTCTTCACGTTCCTTTACGCTGACCTCCACGCGCACATGATCGCTCTGCCGCTCACGGTCGCGGTGCTGGCGTGGGGGATCTCATGGCTGAGAGCCGCCGCGCTCGGCAAGTCCATCTCGATTGCCGACGGATTGTGGGGGCTCGCGGTGGGAGGATTGCTCGTTGGATCGTTGCGCGCCACCAACACCTGGGATTTCCCCGTGTACTTGATCCTGGCGGCATTGGCGGTGGTGGGCGCGGCGTGGCTGCGGGAGCGCCGGATTTCGCTGCAGGCGGTGGTGGAGGTCGTCATCAGCGGAGGGCTTCTGGTCGGTCTGGCGTTCTTGCTCTTCGCGCCGTACTCGCGCTGGTACGCTCAGGGGTACACGGAGGCCGCCCTGTGGCAGGGATCGAAAACGCCGATCCTCGCTTACCTGACGGTGTACGGACTGTTCCTGTTCTTGCTCGTAAGCTGGTTCATTTGGGAAACGCGGCAGTGGATGGCGGTCACGCCGATATCGGCGCTGGCTCGCCTGCGACCATACGTCCCGGTGGTTGTCGTGGGCGTCCTGGCCGTCGTGATTGGGGCGGCCGCGGCGTTCTCTATGGGCTACCGGACAGCGCTGATTGTCCTGCCGCTGGTCGTGTGGGCCGGGGTCCTTCTCCTGCGGCCGGATCAGACCGTCGGCAAACGGGTAGGGTTGTTCTTGGCGGCCACCGGCGCCGCCCTGACCCTCGTCGTCGAGGTCGTTGTGCTGCGGGGCGACATCGGCCGCATGAACACGGTCTTCAAGTTCTACTTACAGGTTTGGACTCTTTTCAGCGTGGTGAGCGGGGCGGCCGTAGCCTGGATTATCCATGATTTCTCATTGTGGTCATCGGTCTGGCGAGGGGTTTGGCGAGTCGGGCTGGCCGGCCTTTTGTTCGCTGCGGTCCTCTATCCGCTGACGGCGGGGCCGGCCAAGATCAAGGATCGAATGGCGGCGGACGCGCCGCGCACATTGGACGGGATGGCCTTCATGCGCTATGCGGAGCGGAGCGAGCTGGGCTCGCGGTTCGAGCTGGCGGAGGATTACGAGGCGATTCACTGGCTGCAAGCCAACGTCGATGGCTCGCCGGTCATTGTTGAGGCGAACATCCCCGAATACCGCTGGGGAACGCGCTACACGATCTACACGGGGTTGCCGAATGTGTTGGGTTGGAACTGGCACCAGCGGCAGCAGCGAGTGGCGTCGGGAGCTGAGCGGGTGACAGAGCGGGTTCACGCCGTCACGGACTTCTATACCAACGCATCCGCGGCGGTAGCGCACGAGTTTCTGAAGGAATATGAAGTGGATTATGTGATCGCCGGTCGGCTCGAGCGGATTTACTACGCCGAGGTTGAGCCGTGCTGGCCGGAGGGTGACGCCGGACAGTCCGTGACGTGCGACCTGGGCGGCCGTGCGGTGGGAATGACCGCCCCCAACGTCTCCCCCGAGGCGTGCACAGCGATCAACGAGGCCGAAAATCCACCCACGCTCAGGTGTCCGACCCAGGGCCTCGAAAAATTTGAGCAGTTGCTCGAACAGGGGATTCTCGAGGTCGCCTTTGAAATCGGGGAAACCCGAGTTTACAGGGTGATTCGCTGACGATGTCGGATATGCAGGCAGCGGTCTCCTGGTACATAGCGATCACGGCCGTCGGCTGGTCCGCGCTGCCGATCGCCTGGCGCATATTCCATCGCTTTACCGACCGCGGATTCTCGATGATCCGGGCGCTCGGGCTGCTGGCGGTCGCCTATGGATACTGGCTGGGCTCGACGCTCGACATCGTCCCCAATTCGGCCGCCGGCGTCCTGGGCGTGTGGTTGCTTCTCCCGGCCACGAGCGTGTGGCTTCTGCGCGGGGACTGGAGCGATTTGATCGATTGGCTGAGGGACAACCGGCGCACCGTACTGCTGATGGAGGGATTGTTCCTGCTGCTGTTCGCGGGCTGGGCTTATGTGCGCTCGTTCAGCCCGGAAATCGTCGGTACGGAAAAACCGATGGAGTTGGCGTTTCTGAACTCGGTTCTGGAATCGCCTCAGTTCCCGCCCCATGACCCGTGGCTGTCCGGCTACGCCATCTCCTATTACTATTTCGGCTTCATCATGATGGGTGCGGTCACCAAGGTCACCGGGGTCGCGTCCGGGGTCGCGTTCAATCTCACCAGCGCCGTCTGGTTCGCCATGACCGCGCTGGGCGCCTACGGGGTCGTCTTCAATTTGATCGGCGCCCGTCGTGGAAAGGCGCACCCGATGGCCGCGCTGTTGGGCCCGCTGTTTGTGACGATCACCGGCAATCTGGAGGGGTTCCTGGAAATGCTGCATACCCGTGGAGCTTTCTGGACTGGCTCCCCAGAATCGGGGATGACATCGACGTTTTGGCGCTGGCTCGACATCAAGGATCTGGTCAACCCGCAGGTGTTCGACGGCGGTTGGATCCCCCAGCGCAACTGGTGGTGGTGGCGCGCCTCTAGGGTCGTGCGCGATGTAAACTTGGCCGGCGCGGACGTGGAGGTGATAGACGAGTTTCCGGCGTTTTCGTTCATCCTGGCCGACAATCACCCCCACGTTCTGGCGCTGCCTTTTGTGCTGCTGGCCATCGCGTTCGCCTTCCACGTCTATCTGAGGGGTGAACGCAAGCCTGTCCGTTTGTCGGATCTGCACCGGGCCTCATTCGGCCGCCCGCTGATGATCGGCGGCGGTCTCCTTTTGGCGCTTCTGCTCTTGGCCGCCCAGTGGAGCGGGGCGGCGGCGGCCAACGGAGGGCCCCTGGGTGGGGCGGCCTGGGTGGGCGAAGTCGCAGCGCCGGTGGTGCTGGGGCTGGGCGGTCTGGCGATATTGGTCGGCCTCCTGGCCGGCTGGCTGCCCTCGGCACTTCCCCTGCGTACTTTCATCCTGGCGGCCTGGATTTTTGGTTCGCTGGCTTTCCTTAACGTTTGGGACTTGCCGATCTACTCTAGCTTGATGGGGCTGGTCATGCTCTGGGCGTTGCGCAGCAGAGGCTGGACGGAGGCGCTCAAGGCGGCTGCCGCCACCGGGGTAGGATTGCTGGTCGCCGGCGTGCTGTTTTATCTCCCGTGGTACCCGACCTTCTCGTCTCAGGCGGGAGGGATCCTTCCCAACGTGGCGTTTCCCACCAAAATTCAGCATTTCGTCGTCATGTTCGCGCCCCTGTTCGTACCGCTGTCGGTTTGGATGGGCCGCCGGCTGTTGAGGAACGGCAAGCCGAACCTGAGACTGCTGCTTGGCCTGGGACTTGGACTGCCGCTGGCAATGTTTCTTCTGTCGTTTCTGCTCGCCGGCGCTATCGCCGCGGCCCTCGAGCCGCCGCGGTTGGCCGAGGCGCTGGGAGGGCTGGGCGCTTCCGATCTTGGCGTCGCCCTGGACCGGGTGCTGGGGCGCAGATTAAGGCACATGTGGACTTCGCTGCTGCTCGGCGTTACTGTGGCGGCCGCCGCCCATCTGCTGCTGGTCAGGTGGAATCATGGCCAGGACGAAGGCGGCGCTGGCGATCGCACCCCCCAGGTCTGGCCGTTTGTGGTGATGCTCGGTGGCGTGGGGGGGTTGCTTGTTTTGGGGCCCGAATTTCTGTACATCAAGGACCTCTTTGGCACCCGCATGAACACGGTCTTCAAGTTTTACTACGCGGCGTGGATCCTGTGGGGTGTCGCCGCTGCCTATGCAACCTATGAGCTCTGGCCGGACGAGGAATCCGATTGGACCGGGCGCTTGCGCGCCCTGGTCGTCCTGCCTCTGGTGCTGGGCTTGTTCTACCCCGTCATGGCGCTCCACTCGCGCACAGCGGGGGGCAACACCGATCGGATGCGCACGCTGGACGGGACGGCCCATTTGAGCTTCGGTCGGCCCGAGGACAAGCGGGCCATCGAGTGGATCAACCGCAACCTGGATGACGGAATCCTGGCGGAGGCGGTGGGCGGCAGCTACACGCAGTACGCCCGCATCGCCACCCACACTGGGCTTAAGACGGTGCTGGGCTGGGATTTCCACGAGATTCAGTGGAGAGGCAACGCCGAACCGCAAGGATCGCGGCGGGCGGATATTGAGCGGCTGTACACGACTTCCGACTGGGGGGAGGCGCAGAAGATCGTGCAGCAGTACGGCATTGAATACGTGTATGTTGGGCCCCTGGAGCGCTCCACCTATGGAGTGATCCGGGAGGCGAAATTCAACGCCTTTATGCGGACCATTTATCAGGACGGCCCGGTTGTTATATATGAGGTCACTGGGACGGTGAGCGCGCGATGAACGCTCGAAGCGTTCCGCTGCCTTGGCTGTTGGCGGGGGCACTCGTCCTGTTCGCGGCGGGGCTGCGGCTGGTGGATCTGGCCTGGACGCCGCTCTCCAATTTCGAGGCCCTGGCTGCGCTCTCGGCCGCAGGCGGCACTCCCTTTGAGTCGCCGTTCTGGATCAGCGAAGCGCAGCCGGTATCGGCGGCCTACAGCAGCCTGACGGGGCCGCTGTTTTCCGCGTTCGGTGCCAGCGATGGGCTGGCGCGATTGGTTCCCGCCTTAGCCGGGATCGCCCTCGTCGGCCTGCCATTCTTGTTCGTGCGGGAGATGGGCTGGGTTTCCACCCTCGGCGCCTCGGCCATGCTGGCGATCTCGTCCACGGCACTTGCCGCCTCCCGGACGGCTCAGGGCGCGGCGCTCGCGGCGCTGGCGGTGGGGCTGCTTTGGTTTATCGGCAGCCGTCACAACGAGGCGGATGCGGCGGGGACCGCAGTCCTGGCAGGATTCAGTCTTGGACTGGCGCTGGCGGCCGGGCCGGAAGTGTGGATGGGATTATTCGGGCTGACACTGGGGCTGTTGATGTGGCGGACAAGCTCCCCGAAGGATGACGATGGGCTGAGCTTGCCGCCGTGGCTGGGCGGCTTGTTGCGCAGAGAAGTGCTGCTTATCGCGGCTCTATCATTCTTGGCGCTGTCCACCCGATTCGGCTTTCGGGTCGCTACGATGGCCGAAGCGATTGGCGCCGCAGGTTCGTGGATGCAGGGATGGTTTGACGGCAGTGGAGTCCACGTGCTCACAGCGCTGTTGACCCTTCCGCTCTATGAACCTCTGCTCCTCTTGGGGGGTCTGCTGGGCGGCCTGATCGCAGCCAAGGGCGCGGATCGGTCACGATCGGCGCTGGTCTTCTGGTCCCTTGGGGCGCTTGTCGCCTATCTCATCTATCCGGGCCGGCAACCGATCGATTTGATCTGGGTGGTGCTGCCGGGCAGTTTCCTGGTCGGCTTCGCGCTGGAGGAGGGGTTGGATCGCTACCGGGCGATCACCTCTTGGCTGGCGCCGGCCAGCCTGGCCGCGGTCCTGCTGTTCTTGAGCGCGTTTACTTACTTGCAGCTCGAGCAGGTCGTCACGGGCGTCGGCCTCGTGCAGTTGCCGGCGTCGGATCAGACGCTGTTCGGTCTGGCGGCCATTACATTTCTGGGGGCATTGCTCTTTCTGTTCGGCTTCGGCTGGTCGTGGCGGGAGATGAGTCTCGGGCTGGCCACATTTGCTGTGCTGACCTTGGCCGCCCTGACGCTCTCCACGGCTTGGAGGCTTACCCACACCGCGGAGACTGGAGCCCGTGAGCTGTGGTGGAGGGAGGTCTCCACGCCGAATCTGCTGGTCTTTCAGAGATCGCTGGAGGGGATCTCCAATGCTTACGTGGGACGCGAGGCGGGGGTTCAGGTGGGCATGATGGTCGCGCCGCCACCCTCCCTGGCTTGGTCCCTGCGCGACCATGAGCCCGCGCAGGTGGGAACTGGAGAAGAGGGGAAGGCGCCGCCCGTGATCCTGGTGCCAGAAGGCGAGGAGCCGGCGCTGCCGGCGGACTACCTTGGCCAGAGCTTTGCACTGACCGAATTCAGGGCTTGGTCCGGCGCT
Source organism: uncultured Anaerolineaceae bacterium (assembly GCA_964517315.1). Taxonomy (GTDB): domain Bacteria; phylum Chloroflexota; class Anaerolineae; order Anaerolineales; family E44-bin32; genus DASWJQ01. Next base: position 6,125 of record CAZFCJ010000152.1, read on the forward strand.
GTGCCGCCCAGCCTGCTGGATTGGTGGGTGGACCGGCGGTCGCCGACCGAGGTCGGCCGTTGGGTTCTCTACGTTCGCACCGACGTCGCCGGGCTGGGCGAAGACTTATCCGGGTTCAGTGAGACGGGAGATTGACGGACCGGCTTTCATGACCGAGGCGAGAGCGATTGCGATCGATGGTCCCGCGGCATCCGGAAAATCCACACTGGCGCTTCGGCTCGCCGATGAGCTCGGCTATCTTTATTTCGACACCGGCGTCATGTATCGGGCAGTCACCTACAAGGCGCTCGAGGCCGGCGTACCGAGCGAGGACGAAACCAGGATTTCGGAGCTGGCGGAAGGGCTGGACATTGACGTGCAGCCGGCCCCGGCGGATGGACGACCCTACCGCGTCCTCGTCGAAGGGCAAGACGTCACCGAGGAACTCAGGACCGCAGCCGTGGATGCGAACGTGTCGGCTGTGTCCGCCTACCCACGCGTGCGCACGGCGATGAGCGCTCGGCAACGGGAGATCGGGCGTCGTGGCGAGGTGGTCATGGTCGGCCGGGACATCGGCACGGTCGTGCTCCCCGAAGCCGACCTCAAGATCTATCTGCTGGCCACGCCGGAGGCCAGGGCGCGCCGGCGTTGGAAGGAGATTCGTGATCGTGGCGGTGAGGCGGATTATGAGGAGATTTTGGCATCCATGAAGGCGCGCGATCGGCTGGACACCACCCGTGAGGTGGCGCCGCTGCGACCGGCTGAAGACGCGGTCGTGATCGATACGACGGACTTATCGATTGAAGAGACTTTCCGGAAGGCGCTCGGGTTGGTGAAAGGAAAGGCGTATCGACCGCCGAGCTAACAATCCGCCGGCGGTCCACTCCCGCTGCTCTCGAGCCTTGACTTCGAAGGTCCGAGGCCAGGAAGCCCTCGGCTCCAGCCAGTAGATGCTCAATCTGCATCCGATGGGCTGGCATTCGGGAATTGCTTTCCGGCCCGGGAGCCCCGGAATTTTGGCGGCACCCGCGCTTGGCGCAGGGCACTCGTAGGTTGATGAACCGCTATCGCCGGTTATAATGTGGGCGTTTCGGGTCATCCGCTCCGAGGGAGGTGAGCCCCACACAATCAATGGGGAGGGACAGCGCAAGGCCCCGGCCTAAGCCGGGGTGACGAGGTCGAGGGTTCCCGGCTTCACTGCCGGGTTAACCGGGCCGCCCAAGACCGCGGGCCGGGAAAATCGAGAGATCAGCGGATGCCCTCCGGGCGAGCCACCGTCCGT
>CAZFCJ010000153.1:0-7357 GCA_964517315.1 uncultured Anaerolineaceae bacterium
TCATATTGAGCAGCGAGGCGAGTGACATCTCCGTGTGGCGGTAGTTGCTCAGGCTTCCATCGGCGATGTAGAATCCCCGCTCCTCAAGCTTCATGAGGAACTCCCGGTTGTCGAAGCCGTGCAGCTCACGCAGGACGTCCCCGCGGGTGTATGCATCCAACACAATGAGATAAACATCTGGATTGGCACTGGTGGAAGGGGGCGGATTCTCACAGTTCAAGTCTGTACGCGCGTCATGGAACTCAATCTGGCCGCTTACTGCAAACCATGCGACTTGAGAGGTCGGCACGATGAAAGCCACAATGGCGAACGCGTTGAGCCACAAGTTGGCGGCTCCCAGTGCACGCTGGCGGACCAACAGCCAGTAGCCGGTGAACAGCGAACCAAGCGCCAGAGGGACCAGATATCGGTGGCGGACCCCTACCGGGTCGATCAGCCCGGAGGATTTGAGCGCCTCGTACAAATGTCCGTATGAGAAGAAGAGGAGGAGAGTCAGGCTGGTGAGGACCCCAGCCCGACGAGACTTCGTACCTAGAATTCGCAAAGATCCATAGAAAGCGGCCGCGATGACCAGTGAACCAACTGCCGGTCTCAAGGCCTCACTGATCCGCACTTGATCGACATTGTTGGCCAGATAGGCGACGACCGGATAGAGAGCCACCAGGAAAGGATGCAGTGCAATTCCTTCTAGCTTTTCAATAATGGGCCTATGCTCCCTGGATTTGGGCGGAACTTTCTCGACCGGGTTCGTCGCACCGGGGCGGATGAGGGTCGAGTGTTCCGTTAGCAGAACCCCAACACCCAGTGAGATCACTCGTCATGGAGGAGTTCCAGCTGCCTCGATCCCAAGCATCCCACCTAAGCGGGGGTTTTCTTGGCGGCGACTACGGTCCAGAATCCGTCGTCGTCCGCCACGACGGACTTGTCGGCGAGCAGGGGAGAAAAGGATTACCCGGCCCGATAAGCGCCTCAGGATGACTCGTCCCCTGCCTTCTGCGAGGCCCGACGCAGCCTGTAAAGAGTATCTTCGTTCAACCTTCGATTGCGGGCGATCAGATCGGCCAATAGACCCAGGAGAAGGACCTGAAAGGAAACCACAACCAGCACCGAGGCGACGATGAACGACTGCACGTGGCCGGCCCCCTCGCCGATCGAGAAGAAGTACAGGTAACGAACAAAAAGCAGCAGGCTGGCGAAAGCCGGCAGCAGGCTGAGCCAGGTGAAGACCTTCAGCGGCTCGTACATCAAGAAGATGCGTAGGATCGTGGCCGCGGAGCGCAGCACATATCGCCACATGCTGCCGATCAGCCTCGATTCACGCTTCTTCTCGTTCGTCTCCACCGGCACCGACGCCACGACCAGCCCTTTCTTGCCGGCTTGAATGATCGTCTCCAGGGTGTACGTGTAGCTTGAGAAGACGTTGAGACGCATGGCCGCCTCCCGCGACATGGCCCGAAAGCCGCTGGTCGCATCGACCACCCCCGTGTCCGATGTCCAGCGCACGACCCAGCTGCCGATCTTCTGCAGCAGCTTCTTCGTACGGGAGAAATGGGCGATCGTATCCACCTGACGATCGCCCACGACCATGTCGGCCTCGCGGGCCACGATCGGGCGAATCAGATTGGGGATAGAGTCACCCTTGTACTGATGATCGCCGTCCGTGTTGACGATGACGTCCGCGCCCAGCTCCAGGCACTTCTCAAGCCCTTGGCCGAACGCGTACGCCAAGCCGCGGTTGCGCGGCAGCCGAAGCAGGTGATCGGCGCCGCCCTCACGGGCGACGGCTGAGGTCGAGTCGCTGCTGCCATCATCGATCACGAGCACTTCAACCGATTCGATTCCAGCCACATCCCGCGGGATGTCCGAAAGCACCCCCGGCAGCGTGGCCTCCTCGTTGTAGCAAGGGATCTGAACGATCAGTCGCATCTTAGACTCAGGCTCGCTTCACCGTAGGTCCAACCACGCGCATGCAGTCCGTCCTCCCGTCACGAGGCATGATGTCAGGGCGAGCCGACCGGAGCCCGCGACAGGATGAGCAACCCCCCGACTCCGAGCAGCACGATGGATCCAAAGAGCGTATTCGCCAAGATCACCGTGGTGTCAAGCGCGATAAATGCGATCAGTCCCAACATGATCGCCCCCAGCTGCATGGCCAGCACGGCGCGCGTCTCCTGAAGGCCGAGACCGACCAACCGGTGAAAGGTGTGGTCGCGGGCGGCCTGAAAGATCGGTCGTCCGGTACGCACCCGGCTCAGTACAACCAATGCCATGTCGAAGATCGGCATTCCGAGCACCAGAATCGGTGTAAACCACGACAGCTCCTGCGGCAGGCCGGCCTGGCCCGGCACGTAAGCGATCCCTAATGCGGCCAACAGCAATCCCAACATTTGCGCGCCTGAATCACCCAGGAACATCTGCGGCGGGGTCACGTTAAAGAAGAAGGACCCCACTCCTGCCCCAAGCACGGCGGCCGAAAGCACGGCCAGCGCGGGCTGCTGCGAGTCGATCGTCACCAGCATAAAGAACGCGGCCGCGATGCAGCCCAATCCCAATGCGAGTCCATCCATGCTGTCCACGAAATTGAAGGCGTTCATCATCCCCACGGTCCAAAGAAAGGTCAATGTCAAATCCAACCACGGGATCCGAGTGGCCAGCACCTGGGTGCCGGTCAGGATCAGCAGCAGCGCCGCCGCGACCTGCCCCACGAGCTTCTGATAGGGTCGGAGATCCCAAACGTCGTCGAGCAAGCCCCACACCAGAATGGCCGCGCTGGCCAGCAGGATCCCGGTCATGGCGCGGCCGATCGGAGGCCCCAGGACCAGATAGACCGGCAGAATCGAGAGCGCCAGGACGACGCCGCCGACCATCGGGGTGGGATCCCTGTGCTGCTTGTGGGGCGCTGCGCCCGGGACATCGACCAGATCCAAGCGATGCGCAGCCTGGATGAGCAGCGGGGCGCCTATCAGCGCGGCGGACGCGGAGGCCAAGATCACTGGAAATAGATCTGCAAGTCGGTCAATCATCGGGAGTCGTCAGGCCTTACCGGCATGGACTGGGCGACATTCTAGCACAGCCCCATGACGCGCTTGGCCGCGCTCGTGTCCGGATCTCGTCTCTTTCTTTGCGCTTTTGATCGGCCCGAGCCACATCGCCGGCGAAGCCAGATTCGCCCGAGCATCGGCTCGCCTACTTGCTTTTCATTCCGGATTTGGGTTCACTGCTCGAGTACCCCACAAGGCTCGCGGTAAACAGGCCGTTAATGAGCCAGACTTGCGGCAGCGCGAAGCTGTCGAGGCTGAAGCCCTCCACAACCTGGGCGGCGAGTGAAAGCATCAGGGCCGCCCCAAGCCAGCGGAATTCGCCGGCCCCTGCGGAAAGAGCCCTCCAGGCCAAGACCCCCATCAGCGCAAGCCAGCTCACGTAAAATCCGAAGCCGGCGATCCCGGTCTCGGACAACAGACGGATCCACAGGTTCTTGGGGTTGGGAAAGGCGGGTACGGAGGCTTCGAGGTAGGCCCGGGTTTCGCCTACACCGTAGCCATAGGCGGGCACCCCCGCTTCGAACAAGAACCCGGCGTTGCCGGGACCCACGCCCAGCAGCGGATGTCCCTTAAACGGATGCAGACTCGCCTCCCAATACACAACCCGTTCCGCGAACGCGAAGCGGCTCGCGATTTCGTAGGGATACGTGTAAGGATGCTGATCCCGGAGGGTCGGCAGCTGAGAAGGTGTTGCCAGGGCACGGCTCATGCGCGAATCCAACTCGGCAAACCGCACGAACAATCCATACGCTGCCGCAACCATCATTCCAATGCCGATCAGCATCAGGGCGCCCCGGAAGATCCACACCGTCCCAGCGCGCACAGGCCCCCATCCGGTTTCCATGACTCTCCGCCCGAACCATCCCGCCAGCCTCCACAGACCGACAAGGACGAGCAGCCCTACCACCGCCAGCATCGCGGCGACGCTGACCCGCGACCTGGTCATCAGCAGAATCCACGTTCCCCATATAAGCAGCGGCAGCTCGAGCACCAGAGATGCCCGGGGGCGGTTCAACAACGACCGGCCTGTCAGGACCGCGCCCAGCCAGAGAGGCAAATAGAGGACCACGAGCTGGTCGCCGAGCCAGGACGGTTCGAAAGCAAACCCGGTTACCCGGTTGCGGTCCAAGTCCCGGATGGAGAAGAAGCGGTGAAATTCGTTGAGGTCCTGAGGCACGTTGTTGAGCCCCTCGAGGATGTAGGATGATTGAACCGTGCTCCAGACGAGCACGAGCGCTCCCCCTGCATACAGCGCGGCGAGAGTCCATCGACGGCGCCTCGAAGTGGTGGGGAAGCGGGCGGCGCACAAGTAGAACGCGACGCCGATCGCCAGTGTGATCAGGGCCCGGACCTCGCGCTGCAGGACCATCTGGCCTTTGAATGGCTCCAATGGGAGGAACAACGCCGCACCGGCCGAGAGGACGCCCATCAGCGAAAACCCGATCAGCGGCCACACGATGAACGGCAGGCGGCCCCCGTTCACAAGATCCGGCGCCAGCCAAACGATGATAAGCACCGCCATCGGGATCAGCGACAGCGGAGCCACGGTGATCGCGCCGAGGCGCTCAGCGATGACGGGGAAGCTGGTGACTGGAACCGCGATCAGGAGCGCCGCCCACAATCCAGACACCAGCCAGGTGTAAGGCTCGCTCCAGTTAAGACTTAGCCCTCTATCCATATGGAACGGGTGGCTTGCCACTTGGCCCTGATGCTACATGTACCGAATTCTGACCATACTTGCATGAGCTCGAGCTGGCACGTGAACGTAAGTTGGCCTCCTGGATCTCTAAGCATCCCGGACGGGTCACAGCGTTGATGGCGCCGCCGGTTCGCAGATGAATTGTGAAGCCGGCATGAACGCATGGAACAACCCACCGCCACCGGCACGGCCCACCTGTCGGTGCGAAGCTGGACGCTGGACGAACTGCAAATCGGTTCTCCTTGGATCCCAAGACCCTCGACCCTCCATCAAAGATCAAATGGTCGGAGCACTCATCCGGCGCTGTCGTTCTCAATATTCGCAGGATTGGGAGTAGACTCGGACATTCTCATATCACGGGCGGGAGACGGGCCAAAGGATCATCAGCAGAAGGCCCGCCGCCAGGCCGAGCATGGCCCCACCCAGCAGGAGGCTCGTTCGGCCGCGGTAGATCGGATCGCCCGGCGGCGTCGCCTGCCGCAGCTGGGCGAACGACAGACCGGGCAGGACTCCGTGACTCGCCTGCACCGCTTGCACCAGTTGCTCGGAGAGGTCCTCCGTCTCACCGGGGTCACCTTCCTCACAGCGCCAAACCGCCTCCCCGGTGGATTCGGCAATTTCGAGACCGCAACCCAATTCGTAAATGCGGCTTTGCAGCTCGCGCGCCCGGATAGCGTGCTCGACCGCATGCTCCAACCGGTCGACCGCCACCGCAGCCCATCGGTTGGCCACTTCGGCCGCGTCGGCAGGCCGTCCGAGAGAGACGGACAGATCCCAGCGGTTCTCGAAACGGTCCACTCGAAGGTGCGGCCGCAGATCGGCGGGGTGGGAAATCCCCAAGCGGTTCAAGGTCCCATCCGGTATCTCGTCAATGACACCGAAAAGCGTTCCGTCGGCCAGGACCAGCTCCTGCGCCTGGAGCAGGGCGGCGCGCTCGGCCGCGGGATTCAAGGGGTGGGTTCTCCCGTAATCGACCGCGATGCCCAAGCTGGCCGTGGCGCGATACACGGGCGAAAGAGTCAGGCTCAACGCCAGGCCTACGAGTCCCCCCAGCATGACCGCCAGCGGCAGCCAATACCAGCGCTTCGCCAGCGCCCGGTACAGGTGGGGGAAGCTCAGGTCACCCTCAACGAGATAGGTCCGCTTTTCTCCGCTCACGCCTGCCGCTCCGGGCTCATCCGCAGCAAGGAGCGGTAGCCCTCTATCGCCTGCTCCCGCTCGAGATGACGGACGGCGTACGCCCGGCCCCGTTCCCCCATCGCGTTCAGCTGGTCCGGACTCCGTTTCAGCTCCTCGATCGCCTCCACCAGCTCCGCGGGCGCTTCGGGCGCGACCCACCTTCCACAATGGTGCTCTTCGACGACCAGCCGGATCTCCGAATTTTCATCCACGGCCGCCAGGACCGGCAGCGCCGCGGCCATGTAGGTGTAGGTCTTGCTGGGGACGCTCAGGTCGCCCATCCCCGAGCGCAGCGTGACCAGGCCCAGATCGGCCGCGCTCAGCATCGAATTGAGCTGGCCTCTTGGTTGCGTGGTCAAGAAGCGCACGTTCTCCAGCCCCATCGCCTTGGCCTGGGCCATCAGTCCTTCCTTGGCCGAGCCCTCCCCGACCAGCAGGATGCAGACTTGGCTGTCGTCTCGCAGCCGCTCGGCAGCGTGCAGCACGGTATCCAAACCGGCCGCGAAGCCCAGGTTGCCGGCGAACAGGACGACGAACCGCCCTTCGAGCTGATGCCGGGCCCGGAATCCGGCTCCATCGACCGGCTGGATCTCGTGGGTGTCCACCCAGTTCCGCTGCACGAGCACCTTGTCGGTAGGCACCCCTTTAACCTCGAGGTTGCGCTTCATCCCCTCGGAAACGACCACCACGCGGTCAGCAACCGAATACACCCAGCGTTCCATACGGCGCAGCAGGCCGAGCAGCGGACCGGACCCCAGCCGGCCCATCTGCACCAGGCCGTCCGGCCAGACGTCCTGCGCATTGAAGACCACGGGCGCTTTCTTGATCCGGCTGATCAGCCACCCCACCGGCGCCACGGTAATGGGAGGGGCGACCGCCAGTATCGCCTGCGGCTTACGCACCCCCAATCCGACCAGCAGCGACATCAGCGCGTACAGGCCGTAATCGATCGCCCGGCCGATGGGGTTGGAACTCCACCACGGGAACGCCGCTGTCCGGCGCAGATCCACGCCATGGTCGTCTTCCCGGACCACCATACGCCATCTGTAACGAGCCGGCACGTCGGAGCGCCCATAGTGCGGCGCGGTGGTGACCACGGTGACCTCGTCACCACGCTCGACGAGCCCGCGGGCCAGATCTGTGACCAAAGGCCCGGTGCCGGTGGGGTCCGGCGCATAGCGCATATGCAGGATCAGGATGCGCACCGCATCATCCAGCCGCCAACCGGCGGAAGGCCCACCAGCAGCACCCAGCTGTCACTCTGAGGATTGCACCGGTGCTTCGCGCCGGTAGCGCCAGCGCCGGTACTTCATCCGCAGCGGCATCACCGGCTCGACCAGACGGCGGACCAGATACTTGGCGAACAGGATCGAGAAGATCGAGCCGCCGTCGCGGAAGTGCACGCGCATCATCTCCGGCCAGCAGCGCCGGGCGGCGG
>CAZFCJ010000154.1:0-7013 GCA_964517315.1 uncultured Anaerolineaceae bacterium
TCGGCGTCGGATCCAGTGCGTCGGATCAGATTGCTGTCGGGGATGGTCGGCAGCAACGGGATGCGGGAGGCGACCAGAAAGGCAAGGTCCCGGGCGACCGTGTCGCCGCGTTGGACGCGGTTGGGGACCAGTCCCGCCAGCGATGGGCCATCACCCCGCACCTCGCGGACTGAGTCAATGAGATGGATGGTGGACTCGTTGGCGGTCATGTCCAGCGCGGAGAAGTTCAACGGGATCAATACGCGGTCCGCGGCATAGACCGCGAGCCGGGCCATCATCACATCGCCGCCTGGGCAGTCGATAACGACGAGGTCGGGGTGACCAGAGCCACCGGCGGAGGCGGTTGAGCCGTTCGCCAACGCGTCGACGCAATCCGCCAGAGCATTCAGCGGCAGGTCGGATGCCAGATTCGAAAGGGCATACGACCCCGGCAGGACAAGGGCGTTCAGCGCCGCGAGCCGGTGGGCCACCTCCAGGGGATGCACTCGGTCACGCAGCGCCGCATAGAGGGATCGTTCCGGCGGTGTGAAACCCACCAGCACCGTGCTGCCGGCCGCGTGGTGGTCGGCATCGATGAGAACGGCCTGCTTTCCAGCCTCGGCTGCCGCCGCGAGGAGGTTGAGCGCGATTGTGGTCTTGCCAGCCCCACCCTTGGATTGAACGATGGCCAGGGTCTGCATCTTGGTCCCCCGCACACAATGACGTCGTTGAAACGAGCATATAGGATGCGAGCCACTTAAGTTGTCCCAGAGTTGTCCCAGTTTTCGCGTGCCCTTTGTGTGCTGTAGCACCTACGCATTCCCGCTACGGGAACGCGGCCCTGGCAAGGTCGCTTTATCTCCGTTCCCGCGGCGGGAATGTGTACCGGGCGCCGAACTGTAGCAATTGCGGGGTCGTGTGTCACAGCTTGGGCGATAAGACCTCCCGCTTAGATACAAGATTCCCCTTGAGGAGAGGTCAACGGGTCGCGGGAGACCTGAGTCCATTAAAAGGAGGTGGGAGGGCGTCGGCGGGTTCGGTCCGTCATGTCGAAGAGCGGACTACTATAGTAAGGAAACAGTAGACTCCATGATCCCTTGGCCCTCCACCTCGCCGACTCACTCGAGGACCTCGCCCTCTCGTTTCTTGGCGCTTTATCTCTTTTCGACCTTCTTCCCATCCTCACTGTCCGACTACCCTACCTGCATATTCCTCGCCCACCTCTCCTGTCGCGCATACCCTTCCCTCGGCGCCGAACGGTTCAAGGTGTCAGCTGTAGAGGAGTCGACCGAGATGGCGTGCGCCGCAGGGTCAGAGAGTCGGGCGGCGGCAAGTGTCCTGTCTCACTTGTCCCAAAGTTGTACGTCTTGGCCCAAATCTATTGACTTTGGCATCGCCGACATGCTACGTTGAAAACCTAACTGTCTATCGCCACCACCGGCGACTTCTGGAGCAAGCAGCTCCGACAATCCCCTGGCTGGGAAAGTGTCCCAGAAGGGCACAGCTCGAAGAATTCAGAGCCAACCTCACCCCACAAGTCATGTGAGGCAGGCAGGTATTTAAGCGAGCTCTCGTTACTCTCCCGCCTGCAGTCCGGCATCCTGAGCACCTAAACCATGCTAGGATTCATCTCGAAGCCCTCAGCCACATGAAGAGCGGAGCGAGCTTATAACGCGCCATGGTTCAGCGGATGATCGAGGGATCACAATAGGAGAGCAAATGAGTCAGAAAATTGCTGATATGACAAGAGAGGAATTCCGAGAAATGCTCGATGTCCTCCTCGAACAGAAGCTGCTTGAGATTCTCGGAGATCCCGACGAAGGGCTTGAACTCAGAAAGTCTCTGCAAGAGCGGCTTCTGCGAGAGCGCCTGGAGGAGGCTGACGGAGAACGTGGTCGGCCTCTTGAGGAAGTTGCCCGTAAGCTTGACCTCGAGTAGCCGCAATGTACGAGCTTCGCATCCGTGATGCGGCCGCCCGGGAATTGTCCAAGCTTGACAAACCGGTCGGTCGCAGAATTGTTAAGCGCCTGAATTGGCTTGCCGAGAATCTTGACGACGTCCGTCCCGAGGCCCTAACCGGTCAACTTCGCGGCTTCTACAAGCTTCGGGTTGGCGACTATCGCGCCCTCTATAGGATTATCCACGATGAAGAGATCATCATTGTCCATGCTGTTGGCCATCGACGGGATATTTACCGCAGATAGCTATAGAAAGCAGGGGTCCCCAAGCGTCTTCTGAGTGGCCGCGGGCACAACCGAACCAGACGAAATCACCTCGGAAGGCACCTCAGTAGAGCATCGGCTTCCAGAGGCGCTTAGACGTTTAACTCAGCGGATGGGTCAAACCTGCAACAGCTGAGTTGAGCCACGAGCGTCGGTCCCTTTTTATCGACCGACAGATACTACGCGGCGTCCAAGCAGTCAGGGGGAGCCAGCACAAGAAGCGTTTCCCAACCGAAAGGTTGGTCATCAAGTGCGCGCCTCCCCGGCGCGCGCTTTTCCGTTATTGGGGGCGAGGCATACCGGGGCTCACTCAAGGCGGCCTTTCCTGCTGCGCGCCCCCCCTAATCGGACAACTGCATCGTGAACTGGAGGATGAAGATATGTACGAAAAGCGAGTTCTGATCCTGGTCGTCTGTGGTCTAGTCCTGGGCTTCGCGGTCGGCGTTATCCCGGCCCGAGATCTGGTCGTGGGCGTCGGCCTGGTGGCCATGGTAGGTGTCGCCCTCGAGTTGATCCGGTACTGGTACGCCGGGTGAAAGCGCGAGCCCGTGGAATTACAAAGTAACTATTACCAAGCCAAACGCAGGGAGGAATTGGAGGCATACGATGAAAGAGTCGAAGTGCTTTGCGGAACGTCTTGGTAAGGAGAGAGGCAAAACCCCGCAGGGCGCGAGGCGGGGGTTCCTTTCTTCAGAGCATGGAGGGGGTGGGAGGAAACGCGCCGTTCAGCGGAATATCAAGACAGGAGGGAAATCAGCCATGTACGGAAAAGAAAGTGCCGGCGCGGACACGCCGGCACAGGTGTTGCGGTACGAAGTCCGCAACATATCTGTTGATCACCTTGTAGCATATGATCCCCAGCGGGTCAAGATTTTGCTGTCAATCGTGAGCTTCATCTTCATGCCATTCGCCGCGTCCACGGCACGTTTCCGGCTCGCTTCCCCTATATAAAACCCCGCAACTCCACTCAAGTTGATCGCCGGCCGCCCCGCCCATGCCCGCGCGGGGACGAATGAGTTGCGACCCGCCGCCCCGGGCCGAAGCCCGGGGCGAAAGGAAAGCCAGATCGAGTGGCTCGATGCCGGGCGCCTGGCGCGCCTGGGACGAGCCTTGTCCGCTGGAGGCGGAAGCATGAAGACGAGCACCGGACTCATGATCATCCTCATCGCCGCGCTGCTGGCCTCGGCGAGCATCCCGTCGCCGTTGCGATTTAACGCTGGCCAGGGGGTCGGGACACCCACACGCGCAGTCCCAGGCTATGTCCAAGGAGGAAATCTCAACCAGGGCTGGCCAGCACCGGGAGGGCTCAGTTTCCATCTCCCCCATCCCGGCTGGTTGCTGCAGGGCTGGTGGAGCTGGCAGGTAGAGACTTTCGCTGGTGAGTTGGTGGAGTAACGGGCTGGACAACTCCGACAATGAGGCCAACAGCATGAAGGGCCGCCGTGAGCACGAATGCCGATGGCGTCCCTGGACGGAGACGGCAAGCTCGAGCATTATGTAGGATGAAAGGTGGAAATGCCGATTCATTGGAGGCCAACGGTGGAAACCAAGACGGTGCAGATGCGAAAGAAGGGGGTCATTACGGTTCCGATAGAGATCAGGCGGAAATACGGCCTTGCTGAGGGAGATCTCTTCACGCTCGTCGAGCTGGGAGAAGGCGCTTTTATGCTCACACCCGGGGTTTCCGAGGTTGCGAGGCTGGGGGACCAGACAGCAGAGGCGCTGAAGGAAGAGAGTATCTCCTCCGAGGAATTGGTCGAAGCCCTTGATGAGGAGCGGGAGCGGTATTACCAAGAAAAGTATGGCGAAGGCTGAGCTGTTCTTCGCCAGGGGCGCTCTCACAAACAACGTGTCATCTAGAGAGACTGGCCAGGAGGCCCTTGTGCGCAAGGTGTGGCAACTGCAAAAGGCGAAGAGGTGGTCGTGATCATTGCCAAGGAGGGATATGATCGGTTGATAAAATCTCAGATCGGTTTGGTGGATTTCTTTCGCCAATCCCCCCTGGTGGGCGTCGACCTCGACCTTGAGCGAGACCAATCGTACGCCCGGGATGTCGAGCCTTGAATTCCACCCTCGCCACGAACTTGCTGTCTGAGCTGGTTACCCGTGACCGGCAGCTTCTAAATTGTTTGGGCGTCGAGACGTGGATCTGTGCGCGGCGGAGGACCGGAGCCCCGGTTTCCGCTGGTTCGCAGGAGGGGATCATGCTGGACTATCCGAGAGGAGCCGCTAGAATGAAGGCCAGCAATCCACAATTGTGGGTGAGGCTTCCCCTCTGTCACAATTGTGTGGTTGTAGGCCGGAAAGGAGGTTCGGACATGGGCAACAAGGAGCAGTGGAAGCGCTTCCCTGATCTGCCGCCGGATATCGAGCGCGCCCTCGGGCAGTTGACCGACTTATTCAAACAGGAGAACGTGCAGCTCGCATACCTCTTCGGATCGCTCGGGAAGGGCGAGCGGGCTCACGACGTCGACCTCGCGCTCCTGACAGAAGATCAACCTGCGTTCCGCTTGAGAGAGGCAATCACCAGCCGTCTTGGGACGGAGAGAGTTGACCTGGTGGACCTGAACCGGGCTCCCCCCGTCCTGCGGTTTGAAATTCTCCGCACGGGCACGTGCCTGTTCGCCGTGGACGATTTGATTCTCGAACAATTCGAACTTGAAACTCTCCGCGAGTACCGTGATACTCACCCTCTCCGCTCCCGACAGCGCGAGTTGCTAGAGGAGCGAATGAGACGATGAATCTCCGACACGAGGCCATTGAAGGACGCCTGAAAGAGCTCGATGAAATCCTGGCCGAGCTGCGGAAGCATCAAGAGATCACCACCGAGGAAATGCAAGAAAGCCTGAGCCAGCGGTGGGTGGTGGAGCGGGGATTGATCGCAGCATCGACGGTTCTGCTTGACATCGCTGATCACATTCTGGCGGGACATTTCGGTGTGTACGCCGAAACGTACGAGGAAAGTCTCGCTTCTCTCGAGGCCAAGGGGGTCATCTCAGAGGAAGTGTATGGTCGGATAAAGGGGTTGGGCGGCTTCCGCAACATCCTGGTCCATCGCTACCTTGACATCGATCCTCGCGAGGTCCAACAACACCTCAAGAAGGGTCTCGATGTTTTTCCTCGATTTGCTCAGGAGATCCTCGACTGGCTCGAAGCGCAAGAGTCCTGAGACAGTTTCTCTTCTCAAAGCATTGGATTCGTCGCCCGCGGAGTTGGCTCGTGCCGGAACGGCCGAGGGCTACAACAATGGTCTACTTGGCCTCCGGATCGTCATCGGGAAACGCTGTTGCATCCTAAAGTCACAGAGCGCCGCCCAGGCCGATGACTGTGAACAGCGCAATCGCAGTGGTGGTCACAAAGAGTCTCCGGGAGTGATGCTGTCCTTTTGTGCTGACCATTTTGACTAAAATGGAAGCGGTTGAGGTGGCGCTATTGGGTGGGCTGCGCTGAAGACAGGGGTGCAGAGGCCCCGCGGTTCGGCAGTGTGGCTGGCGGGTCAACAAGGTTGCATATCATGTATATGCGCCCGGCCGGAGCAAAACAATGGCTGCACGAATTCAGGTAGACCCGAACATCCACTTTGGAAAGCCCTGTGTGGCCGGCACCCGGATACCCGTCCAGAGCGTTCTCGAACTGGTGAGAGAGGGGCTTGGCTTCGAAGCCATCACTCAAGATTATTACCCGGGCCTCGAGCGCGAAGACATCCAAGCCTGTGTCCAATACGCCATGGACGTTCTGGCCGCCGAAGCCTTGCACGTCTCGACGGAGCCAGGATAAAGTTTCTCTCCGATCGATAAACGATGTCATCGCCCACCGACTTCTTGGAGGCCCAGGCCTCGATCTGGCTTCTGCGCCCAAGGTGCGCGCGGATGGTTAGTCGGGGGCGGCCAGCAATGAGAGGCGGGGAATGTACGGTGCCCCTCGAGGAGGATTTAATGGCTCAGATCACGTTTGATCAGGACCGAATAGCAGAATTCTGCAAATCACAAAGCATACGCCGGCTCGCAATCTTTGGTTCGGCCCTGCGGGGCAACCTCGGTCCGAAGAGCGACATCGACCTGCTCGTGGAATTTGACCCCGAACACACGCCAAGCCTTTTCGGTGTGGCCCGACTCGAGCGAGAGCTGTCTGAACTGTTCGGGGGACGCAAGGTCGACCTGCGCACGCCCGAAGACTTGAGTCCGTATTTTCGCGAGCAGGTCCTTGAAGAAGCCGAGGTCCAATATGCGGAGGGATGATCGCGTCCGGCCCCGGCACATGCTCGATGCCGCTCACGAGGCCCTTGATTTTGCCCAAGGGCGAAGCCGGGAGTATTTAGACCAGAACCGGCTACTTGTGCTCGGGCTGGTCAAGACGATCGAAATCATTGGCGAGCCCGCTATTCGAACAGCGGAGCTTGCGAGCGCCAGGCTTCCTAGTGTCGTATGCGAGGACGTTATTGGTATGCGGCACCGATTGGTTCACGCGTACTTCGACATCAATTTGGATGTTCTCTAGCGAACCATTCAGGATGACCTTCCCCCTCTAGTCTTTGCCCTTGAAACGTTCCTGGCCGAGGAGGAGACACGTAACCCAACAAACGACGCTTGACTCGGGGGGCTGCAGTCAGGCGCCGAATCTTAGCAATTGGTTTTACGCGTCGATTACTGTGTCGCGCCCACCCACCGAACTTGACTTCCCCTGCGACGCCCGCCGCTCCCTGCGCGGGCCTGCGAACACTCCCCTTCTGACAACGCCCTGAAGTTCTAGGCTCGCAACGATCTGAACATAGGTCCACCCCGTAGGTCATGGGTGGACCTCACTGCGATATAG
>CAZFCJ010000155.1:0-564 GCA_964517315.1 uncultured Anaerolineaceae bacterium
CGCCCTGATAGTTCCCCGGATCGAGAGGTTCGCCTGTGTTGGCAGCCTGCATGCGCAGCCAGTTGAAGGTGCTCAGCACCTCGCCGGTCAGGACGAAACCGATGAACCGATTTTCCGGCGGGTCATAGATTGCGCGCAGGAACTGCTCGATCCAGACAATCTTTTTGGTGGCCGCTTGCCCGAGCGCGCCGGTCTCAATCGTTCGATCGAATGTGCCCCGGTCCCAACGGAGCGTGGCGAAATCCGCTTGATCCGGGGCTTGGGTGAAGAACGGCTTAGCGTTCCTGAACTCCAGGAACACGGGCCAAGGGTTGGTGGGGACCGCGTGGCCGGTCTCCTCGCTGAACCGCATCACCGTCGACTGCAACGCCCCGGGGTCGCCTTGGAACAGTGGCCCTTGGAGCATGTGGACCCCGAAGCCGCTGCGCGCGTGGTGGCGGCTGAGGATGTAGCGTGAATACCAGTAGGACTCAAGGTTGAACTGGCCAAATGTGATGTCCGCCGCCGTGATTGGGGCGGGAGCTGCTGTCGGCTCCGCGGGTTGGGGCGTGCTGGTGGGAGCAG
>CAZFCJ010000155.1:574-6841 GCA_964517315.1 uncultured Anaerolineaceae bacterium
GAGTTGCACCGCCGCCGCACGCCGCTACCGTCAGTGCGACGGCAACCGCTATAAATACCATCCTCTTGAGTTGACCGACGTGCATCATAGGATACCTCCTCGCTCCTCCGTCAACGCGCGGTACGAGCCGTCCAAAAGCAAGGTGGATCTTCCTGATACCGCAATTCACTTGGGGACTGATTGATTGAGGGTAGATGGGACCCCGTTCATCTATTGTCACCATAAGAACCGGCGGCGTCGATCTTAAGTAACTCGAGTTACATATTGGGGGATCCCCGCGTTGGGATGAGCAGGGCGACGAAAATTGGGCAATGCCTTCTGGCCAGGAGGAAGGACTGGCCATTGACTGCGAAGCGCCGAATGATAGGGCCATAGGACTTGGCTTGAAGACCGTTTCTAAAGCCGCTCCTGCCGCCTGCAGCGTGATCCCTCGCCCACTTTGCCGTCATCCTGCGGCCGCATCGCGATCGCACAGGTCCGCCTTTCTAGGAGGCCGACGGATCTCCAAACGCCGTGCATGGAATTTGGCGACCCACGGGAGACGCCGAGGGCGGGGCACCTGCCCCCGTTCCACCATTGCATCTCTCAGAACTTGCCCTGGGCGCCGGCGGCCTCGGCCGCTTGGGCCGCCTTGCGGGCCCGCGGATGCACCAGCCGGTTGGAGAAGTGGCGGAACACGGAACGTACGCCGCCGATGTCGCGGTTTTAAATCTCGTCGATGACGTACTCGGTCTGCCCGCGGTACGGGCACTCGCACTCGCCATATCCGACGATGGTCGCGGCCGCGTGGTCAGGGCCCTTGATGTGATCGTGTTCGCTGGCCGGGACGGTCAGATTGAATCGGCTGGCCACATAGACCTCGGGGAATTGTTCACCAATTGGAGGCTAGGTATAGGCGGAAGCGGGTCCGCCGTTCGCTGGAGCACGCGACGGGCGCCCCTGAATTGGCGAGGCGAATCCGGATGCCTCCATGGGCTGGACTCTGGTACAAATCATACTCGTCACACTGACTCGTACCGCGCGTCCAAGTTAACGTCGGCCAAGGTGAGGGCCGCGAGGAGAGAAGAGACGATGCAGTCGAATGCGGAAACCGTCCAGGAATACTTGAGCCAGCTGCCGAAGGAGCGGCGACAGGCGGTCGAGAGCGTGCGCCAGGTGGTGCTCGAGAATCTTCCGGAAGGCTATGAGGAAGCGATGAACTGGGGCATGATCAGCTACCAGGTCCCTCTGGAGACGTACCCGGATACGTACAACGGCAAGCCGCTCATGTACGCCGCGTTGGCCTCGCAGAAGCGCCATATGTCCCTCTATCTGACCGGGATCTACATGGACCAAGAAGCCAGGCAGGAGTTTGAACAGGCCTACAAGGCCACCGGCAAGCGCTACGACGTCGGGGCGTCGTGCGTGCGCTTCCGCAAGCTGGAGGATCTGCCGCTGGAGTTGATCGGTGGGGTGATCGCCAGTCTGAGCGTCGAGGATTTCGTGACCCGGAGCGAGCAAGCCAGGTCGCGCTGAGGTTCAGCGCCGGGCGCTGAGCATTGGGCCTCTGGCCGTTCGCTGCTGGCCGCCGGCCGGGGAAGTTGCTGGCAGCTAGCTGCTATTTTGGCCCCGCCGATTGCACGTTCGTACGGGAGATCGACCCGACATGAATGGCCGATTCACTGAAACAATCTAACACAAAGACTCAAAGCTCTCTCTTTGTGTTCTTTTAGATATCCGTTCGTGACCTTCGTCTCTTCGTGGTTAGCCCTCCGGGTCACAGATCACAGGTAACCGATCCCAAGTCTCCAGTCTCCAGTCAACCCACTGCCAATCCCCACAACTCTACGGAATCCGATACCACCTCAACGACAATCCCACCGACGCCAGCAAGAACAGCGCGCCCAACCCGACGAAGATGAAGCTGATCTCGCGTTCTTCGGTCTGCACCTCGATCCGCTTGGGAAGGTCGCGGAAGACGTCCACCAGCTGGTCGGCGTTCTCGGCCCGGAAGTACTCGCCGCCGGTGGTCTCGGCCACCGCCCGCAGGGTCGGCTCGTCGAGCAGCAGGAATTGCGAGAAGCGCCCCCCGAAGCCGCTGCGGCCGATGCCGCCCAATCGGAAGCCGCCGAAGCCGTCCGTCCCCATCTGCGCCGGCGTGCACACCATCTGGCTGAACTCGGTCGAGCCGAAGCCGATCGTGTAGATTCGCAGGCCCCGGTCCGCAGCCTGCTGGGCCGCGTCCACCGGACGGGGGCCGCGCGTGTTGGCGCCGTCGGTCAGCAGCACGATGATGTCGGGCTGATAGGTTCGGTTGTCCGGCAGGCGGTCTTCGATGGGTGGGTTCAGGTTGGCGCCGCTCGGCGCCACCTCGGGGTTCACCTCGGCGATGGCGTCGATCCCCTTCAACGTGGCGCTGCCGATGGCGGTGCCGAGCGAGGTGGTCAGCGTGCGCATGGCCTGCTGCAGCCGCTCCTTGTCGCTGGTCGGCGGGACGATGATTTCGGCCAGGTCGGCGAAGGCCACGATGCCGATTTCCGTGCTGTCCGCCTGCTCCTCGATGAACCGGCTGGCCGCCTCCTGGGCGACGCTCAAGCGGTTCGGATCGACGTCGGTGGCGCACATGCTGCGCGAGACGTCCAGCGCGAGGATGATCGTCGTCTGGCTGAGCGGAACGGACACCTGTGCCGCGGGGCGCGCCAGGGCCGTCAGCAGGCTGATGATGGCCGCCAGGAGGAGGGCCGCCGGCAGGTGCCGCCGCCAGCGCCAACGGTCGGGGAGCGCTTCGCGCAGCAGCGAGAGGCTCGAGTAGAGCACCGCGTGGCGGCGTCTGCGCCGCAAGACCCACCGGTAGACGAGCACCAGAATGGGCGGCAGCAGGAGGAAGAAAAGCATCCCTGGCCAGAGGAATTTCATACCGGCTCACCACCTCGGATTGACTTCATCGTTTCGCAGCCGCCCCGTGATCGTGCAACATTGAACCTAAGGGACCCGCCCGTACCAGAACAGCGAGAGTGCCCCGCCTGTCAAAAGCAGCAGCGCGCTCAGGCCGGCGACGAGCGCGGTGATCTCCATTTCCTGCGACCTCGTCGTCAACTGAAGATCGACCTGATTGTAGATGGCCTGAACCTGTTGGTCATTGTCGATTCGATAGTACTCACCGTTGGTGACGTCGGCAATCTCCATGAGCAGCGGTTCGTTCAAGCGGGTCAGGATGTTGAAGCCCTCCACCTCGATCGTGTCCCCCTCCGTTGTGCCCACTCCGACCGGGTACACGCGCACGCCGGCCTCCGCCGCTATCTGGGCGATCTCGAGAGGATCGGGGACGTCGGTGTTCTCTCCGTCCGTGAACAGCATCATCACCGCCGACGAGTAATCGTCGATGCGCAGGGCTTCGGCGCCGTCCTCGCCAGTAGCCTCCTCGAGCGCAAGCGCCTCGCCGGCGATGGCGTTCAATGAGACGAACATGCCCTCCCCGAGAGAGGTGCCGCCTTGCGGCGCGAGTCGCTCGATGGCGTCCAGCGCTTCCGCCTGGTCGTCGCCGGGCGCGTGCACGATCAGGCCGCTGCCGCCGAACGAAACCACGCCGACGCGCACGGTCGGGGGTTGATTTTCAACCAGGACCCGAGCGGCGGCCTTGGCGGCTTCCAGCCGGTTGGGTTCGACGTCGCCGGCCGTCATGCTGTTCGAGACGTCGAACGCGAGCACCAACGTGCCCTCGGTGCGCGGCAGCGCCATGGTCATCTCGGGGCGCGCCAGCGCGATCAGCAGCAAGCACAGTCCCAGGCCCATCACCGACGGGGCTAGATGACGCCGGACGCGGGAAAACCGGTCGACGTCCTCGTTGCGAGCGCCGAACGTCTGCAGGTCATCCGCCGCCGTCCGCTTTTCACGCAACCGGCTGAGGTAAACCCACGCCAGAAGCGGGATCAACAGCAGAGTGACCAGCAGCCCGGGCCAGATGAACGACATTTCAACCTAGCTCACTAAGCACTACGGGTCCCGGTGGCGACTTGGATTGGATCTCAGCGCCGCCGGTGCTTGCGCAGCGCGGCCATCCGGATCACGGTTTTGACCAGATCGTCCTCCGTGGACATTTCAAACAGCTGGACGCCCGCCCGGCGGAGGCTCGCTTGAAGTGAAGCCTCGCGGCGCCTGACCGCCTCGTTCAACCGCCGGCGGAAGGCAGGGTCGCCCGTGTCGATGTAAAGCTGGTCGCCGGTTTCGGAATCCTGGACGTAGACCATGCCCGCCTCGGGCAGCTCATCCTCCCGTCGGTCCCAGAGCCGAATCCCGACCAGATCATGGCGGCGATTAAGGAGGCCCAGCGGCTTCTCCCAGCCCGGCAGGCTGAAGAAATCGGACATCAGGAAGACGAGCGAGCGGCGGTTGAAGGTGTTGTAGGCAGCTTCCAGCAGCGGCGCGAGGTCGGTTTCCCGCCCGGTCGTACCCTCGGTGGTTCGGCTCACTTCCTTGATAAGCCGCAGGACCTGCTGCTCGCCCCCAAGCGGCGGGATCGTCCGCTCAACCTCGCGGTTGTAAAGCATGGCGCCGACTCGGTTTCCATGACGGGTGAGCAGCCTGGCCAGCGTTCCGGTCAGGTCGGTCAGCACCCGCCGCTTCGACCGCCCGGGCGGGCCGAACGCCATCGAAGGCGTCAGATCGAGCAGGAACCAGGCGGTGATCTCTCGCTCTTCGTAGTATTGGCGCACATAGGGTTGGTTGAGGCGCGCGGTGACGTTCCAGTCGATGTGACGGATATCGTCCCCGGGCTGGTATTCACGCAGATCGGCGAAGTCGAGTCCGGGACCGTAGAAAAGGGTTTCGTAATGGCCCTGCAGGAGCCCATCCAAGCGACGGATGACCTGCCAGTCCAAGCGCTGCAGGATTCTCTTCGGCGTCTCGGTCGGACTAGCTGGGCCGTCGGGCGAGCTGATCGTCATCGATCAAGATCTCCGGCATCGGTACGGTCCCGACCAGCCGATCCAGCAGTTGGTCGCTGGTCACGTTGTCGGCCAGCGCTTCGTACGAGAGGACAAGCCGGTGTCGGATCACATCGTGCGCCAGATCGCGCACGTCTTTGGCCAGCGAGTAATCCCGGCCGCGCAGGTACGCCAGCGCCCGGGCACCGAGGATCAGGTTGATCGAGGCGCGCGGACTGGCACCGAACTCGATATAGGCCTCGAGGTCGTCCAGGCCGACGCTCTCCGGCTCGCGGGTTGCCGTGACGAGCGCCACCGCGTACTCGATCAAATCGGGGTCGATGTACACCTGATCGACCTCGCGCTGCAGCCCCAACAACCCGTCGGGGTTGAGCACTTCACGGACCGGCTCGAGCGCGCCGGACATGCGCTCGACGATCACGAACTCCTCGGTCGCGCTCGGGTAGTCGACCAGCACCTTGAGCATGAAGCGGTCCACCTGGGCCTCCGGCAAGGGGTAGGTCCCTTCGGACTCGATCGGATTCTGGGTCGCCATGACCAGGAACGGGTCCGGCGCGGGGTAGCTCTGGCGCCCGATCGTCACCTGGCGCTCCTGCATGACCTCCAGCAGTGCGCTCTGGACCTTGGCCGGGGCCCGGTTGATCTCGTCAGCCAGCAGCAGGTTGGTCATGAGCGGGCCGAGTGAGGTGTCGAAGTCGCCGGTCTTCTGGTTGTAGATGCGGGTGCCGATGAGATCGGCCGGCACCAGATCCGGAGTGAATTGGATGCGGCGGAATTCGCCCCCGATCACCTGCGCCAGCGTCTTGATGGCCATCGTTTTGGCCAGGCCCGGCACCCCTTCCACGAGGATGTGGCCGCGGGCGAGCAGGGCCACGATCAGCCGCTCGAGCAGGATGTCCTGCCCGACGATGACCTTCTTCACCTCGTAGAGCACTTCTTCCATCGGTCTTCCGTCCATACGCTGACGTGGGGTTTCCATGGTCAACCTCCGGACGATCCTGTCAACGGTGGTCTCGTCATGTCAAGGGTCAATACGGCGGCGCGCCGGCCGCGGCGGCGGCCACCGAAATGGGAACCGCCAGGCCAACCCCGACGAAGAAACGCCGGTCGGACGGATTGGCTAGGCCGGTGACGATGCCGATGACCTGTCCTTGGCGGTTGAGCAGCGGCCCGCCGGAATTTCCCGGATTGACCGCGGCGTCGAACTGGATCAACCCCCGGATGGGCTCGGCGTTTCCCTCAGGCCTGAAGGACCGGTTGAAGCCTGAAATCACCCCGGCGCTCATGGATTGGGGCAGGCCGAACGGGTTGCCGACGGCGTAGGCTTCGTCGCCGACCCTCACTG
>CAZFCJ010000156.1:0-6652 GCA_964517315.1 uncultured Anaerolineaceae bacterium
GCCTCCGCAGCCAGCTGACCGTCGGTGTCGAACACTGCGGTCTTGGTGCCCGTCGTGCCCAGATCAACTCCGATCAAATAGGACTGCTCCATCGAAAACCCTCCTCATCCGGCTGGCTCGACCAGTACGCGCATTCCTTCGCCGGCTCGTGAACGTTCAATACCTTCGACGATTTCCTCCAACGGCACTCGGGCGTCGATCAGCGGCGACAAGTCCAGACGTCCGGCACCCATAAGATTGAGCGCCGACCGGTACTGGCGCATATTGGATCCGGTCGTCCCGGTCACGATCAGCTGCCGGTAGTGGATCAGGTTCGTATCCAGCTCAACCTCCGGCGACCCCGGCAAACCGGCGAAGAAATTGAGACGGCCACGCCGCGCGGCGAGCCCCAACGCCTGCTTCTGGGCCGCCGGGTTGCTCGCAGCCACCACAATAACGCTGGCGCCCTGGCGGTCCGAAGCTTCCAGTACCGCCGCTTCCAGGTCGCGCTCCCTGGGATCCAGGGTCACGTCGGCGCCGAGCCTGGCGATCTGGTTCAAGCGGGATGCGGAATGGCCGCTGACGACCACGCTGCGCGCGCCACTCAATCGAGCCAGAAGTACATGCATCGCACCGATCGGTCCGTCGCCGATGATCAGGGCCACATCGTCGGGGCCCACGCCGAGCGCCTCCTGGCCGTTCAGGCAGCAGGAGAGCGGTTCCGCCAATGCCGCCTGGCTCAAGGGCACGTGGTCGGGAATGGGCACCACGTTTCCCTGACGGACGGCCCGAGCCGGAATGTGCATATACTCGGCGAAACCCCCATCCAGCGTAATGCCGAAGGCTTCCACCTCTTCACACAAATTGTTCCATCCAGCCACACATTCGTCACAGGTGCCACAGCCGACGTTGGGTGCCACGGCGACGCGCATACCGGGTTTGAGGCCCCGCACGTCCTCCCCGACGTCGACGACCTCACCGGCCAGTTCGTGTCCCAGCACGCGCGCCGTCCCTTCCGGGATGTGCCGGTGACCCCGGGCGAAGATGCGTAGGTCGGTGCCGCAGATCCCGGCCGCAGCGACCTTCATGAGCACCTCCCCCGGCCCGACCCGGGGGTCGGCGCGGTGCTCCTGCTCGATCCTGCCGATGCCTCGATATACAGCTGCCCGCATCTCAGCCGAGAAGATAACGGGAACTTGGAGGGAGAGCCTGTAGCGTCAGCATTGGTGGGTCGTTGCCGCCTGAATTTCCCGTCAGCTCGTGGCCTCGGCTCGTCCGAGACCTTTCAAATAGTGAATGCCCTCTTCCGCGTACACGTCGCGCAAGCGCTCATGCTCGGGCATGCGGGTGGCAAGAATGGGATCCGACCCCGGGGGGACCGGTTCCAGGACCAGCGCGCCCGGATACCCGATTGCGTCAAGCGCAGTCAGCATGCCGGAGAAGTCCAAGTGACCCCGACCCGGAGCCTCCCGGTTGCTGTCCGATAGGTGCATGTTCACCAGTTGGTCGCCGGCGCGCCGCACCGCCTCCACCGGATCGTCTTCTTGGATGTTCATGTGAAACGTATCGAGGTGAAGCTTGACGTTCTCTGCTCCGACCTCGTCAACGAAAGTCAGGGCGGATTCAAGGTCGGTGACGAGGAAGCTTTCGTAGCGGTTGATCGGTTCGAC
Organism: uncultured Anaerolineaceae bacterium; assembly: GCA_964517315.1. Taxonomy (GTDB): domain Bacteria; phylum Chloroflexota; class Anaerolineae; order Anaerolineales; family E44-bin32; genus DASWJQ01. The sequence continues at coordinate 1,650 of CAZFCJ010000156.1, forward strand.
CCCCAGCGTAATGCCCCTCTCCTGTGCGTAGCGCGCCACCTTTTGGACCGATTCAACCGCGTGGGCCCATTCCGCGCGATAAGCGGCCTTCCAGTCGCCGGGATCGCTGGGCGAGCCGACCGGAGCGGCGCGCCCGGCTGCAGCGGGGATGACGACCACGATCGGCGCGCCCACCGCCTCGGCGAGATCCACACACGCCGAGGCGTACTCCACCGCTTCCGCCCGTGCGCCTTCGTCCGGCGAGGCCAAGTCCCGGCCCGGGATCGAGGCCAGCGACCAGCCTAAGACTGAGGTCACTTCAAGGCCGTGTTCATCGGCCAGCGATCGCACCTGCTCTGCGTCGTACTGATCGGGTTCGCCCTTCAGCTCGATCCCGTCATAGCCGAAGCGCGCCAGGCGTTGGAAGGTGACCTCCAGCGGCTCGTCGGCGTAGATCCAGTTGCTCACCGCGTAGCGCACTCTGCACCTCCCCAGTTCAAGATCGAAAACGACGCCGGCGCCACTGATCGAAGATCACGACGACGATGATCACGAGGCCCTGGAAGACACGCTGCCAGAACTCGCTCACATCCAGCAAGTTGAGCCCGTTGTTCAGCACACCGAGCACGACCGCCCCCACCAGCGTGCCCCACACGCCTCCCTCACCGCCGAACAGATTGGTGCCGCCGATCACGACGGCGGCAATCGAGGTCAGCTCCTGGCCGCTGGCCATCAGGGCATTGGCGGAGTTCAACCGGCCCGCGAGCACAAAGCCGCCCAAGCCCGCCATCAGCCCCGAGAAGACGTACACCGCGATTTTCGTGCGGTCGATGTTGATCCCGGACACCCGGGCGGCCTCCCGATTGCCCCCCACGGCGTAAGCGGCCCTTCCCAGGGCGGTGTAACGGAGGATGAACCAGCCGAGCAGGACGGTTCCCAGCGCGATCACGCCCGCCACGGGAAAGCCCAGGAGTTCACCGCCACCCATCCACAACATTGCCTGAGGCAATTGGCCCCTCAGCTCTGTCGCGGTCAGATGGGAGGGGACCGGCAGCCCGCCGGTGACCAACAGGGCGAAGCCGCGGAAGGTGGCAAAAGTGCCCAATGTGGCGATGAAATCGGGGATACGACCCTTGGCGATGACCACCCCGTTGAACAAGCCCGCCAGCGCCCCGACGGCGAGCGCGATGAGCAGCCCGAGGCCAAACGGATAGGGTCCTAGCGTGACTCCCAACACCTCGAACTGCGAGGTCATCAGCACCGCGGCCGTGGAAGCCGACAGCGCTGCCATGGCCCCCACGGAGAGGTCGATCCCGGCCGACATGATCACCAGCGTTTGTCCGACCGCCAGTATCGCCGTGATCGCGGTCTGTTGAGCTACATTGCTCAAGTTGCCGAACGTCAAGAAGTGGGGCGAGGCGAGCGACATGTAGCTGAGCAGCAGCGCCAGGGCGACGAAGGGACCGCCGCGGAGCAACAACAGGCGCAGGAAGCGGTTCAATGCGCTCTGCCGTACGCTTTCCCCCTCGCTCTCAAGTTCGTCCTGGGCTTCAGGTGGCTTGTTCTCCTGCATGTCAATTCCCATCCCTCAACTGGCAGCCCGCAGCAATTTCTCCTGCGTAGCCTCATCGGCATCGAAGCTCGCGCTGAACTCACCGCTCCGCATCACCAAGATGCGGTCGGCCATGGCCAGGATTTCCGTCATCTCTGAGGAAATCATCACGATCCCTACTCCCTGTTGGGTCAGTTCATCCATCAAGGAGAAGACCTCGGCTTTGGCGCCCACATCGATGCCGCGCGTGGGCTCGTCAAAGATCAGCACCCGCGATTCGCTGGCGAGCCAGCGGCCCAGGACAACCTTCTGTTGGTTGCCGCCGCTCAAGAAGATCACTTCCTGGTTCAACGACGGCGTGTCGATGCGCAGGTCGCGGACGAAGCGGGACGCGGTATCACGCTCCGCTCCCAGCCGCAGGCGACTGAGCATGGGCACCTGACTCAGGCCCGCCAGTGTGATATTCGGCGTTACTGGAAGCATCGGGACCAGCCCTTGACGGCGGTCGCGCGTCAAATAGCCTATCCCATGCCGGATGGCCTCGCTCGGGTGTCGGATTTTCACCTGCTTTCCGTCCACGAAGATCTCGGCGCTGGCCTCCGGCTGGAGCCCGAAAATAGCGCGCGCCAACTCGGGCTGTCCTGCGCCCATCAGGCCGAAGAAGCCCAAAATTTCCCCTGCGCGCAGTTCGAACGAAAGGCCGCGCAAGACCCCCTCTTGCGATACGTTCTCCACCCGCAGCACGGGTTCGCCGACCTTGGCTTCGCCTTTGGGAAACTGGTCTTTCAGCTCCCGACCGACGAGCATTCTGACCAGCGTATCCTCGTCCGCCTCGTCGACCGGCAGGGTGCCGATTTTGCGTCCATCGCGCAGGACGGTGACGCGGTCGCCGACCATGGATACCTCGGCCAGTCGGTGCGAGATGTAGACCACGCTGACCCCTCGCTGTCGCAGATTGCGAATGATAGAGAACAACTGCTCGCGCTCCTCATCCGACAATGCCGATGTCGGCTCATCCAGCAGCAGGATGCGGGGCTCGTAAGCCAGGATGCGGGCGATCTCCGTCAGCTGTTGCTCGGCCACATCCAGCGCTCGGACCAGGGTGCGCGGATCGAGCTGGACGCCCAGCTCCTGAAGGTTTTCGCGGGCCTCCTTGTGGGTCTGGCGCCAATTCACAGTCCCCCAGCGAGTGCGGGGCAAGTGGCCGAGAAAGATGTTCTCAGCCACGCTCAGCGAGGGAACCAGACTCAAGTCCTGGTACACCATCCCGATTCCCAGTTCCTGGGACCGCTCAGGGTCTATCTCTCTGATCTCTTCTCCGTTGACCACGATTCGGCCCGAGTCCCTTTGAACTGAACCACTCAAGATTTTCATCAACGTGGATTTGCCGGCCCCGTTTTCGCCCAGCAGCACGTGCACTTCGCCGCGGCGAAGGTCGAAATCGACCTGCTCCAGCGCATGCACCCCAGGGTAGCTCTTGTCGATAGCTTCCATTTGAAGGATCAGTTCGCCGGCGTGCATATCGTTGGCTCCGGATGCTTTGTTCCTACTGGGCGGTGTAACCACCGTCAATGCTGAAGATGGAGCCGGTCGCGTAGGCCGACTCCTCACTCGACAAGTACAGGATCGCGGAGGCGATCTCTTCGGGGGCGCCTAGTCTGTCGAGCGGCCGAGCTTGCTCCAGATCGCGACGGGCTTGCGCAGGGTCCTCGGCTCGATTGACCGCTTCCCGCACCAGCGGAGTGTCAGTGGTCCCCGGGCAGACGCAATTCACCCTGATCCCGTGCTGCGCCAGGTCGACCGCGCAGCTGCGGGTGAGCGCGATCAGCCCTCCTTTGGACACGTTGTAAGCAACCTGGTTCTCGATCCCTACCAAGCCCGCTTCGGATGAGACGTTGACGACGGCCCCTCCCCCATTCCGCTCCATCAAAGGGACCGCGTAATGGGTACACAGGTACGCACCGCGCAAGTTAACCTCCATCACCCGGTCCCAGTCCGAGCTTGAGGTATCGACCACCGTCCCCTGCCGATACACGCCGGCATTGTTCACCAGGACATCGAGACGCCCCCAGCGATCGGCGACGTGCCGCATCAACGCTTTCACTTGATCTTCGTCAGAAATGTCGGTCTGGACCGGCAACGCCTCTCCGCCGGCGTTTACGATCGGCTCAAGGTCCTCATCGGCCGGTCTGTCCGAATAGTACACCATCGCCACCTTGGCCCCTTCCTCGCCGAAGGCCATCGCGCTGGCCTTACCAATGCCCTTCGAGGCGCCGGTCATGACGACGACCTTGTCAGCAAAGCGCATGCTGGGTTCCTCCCTTCTCGGCTGGTCCCGCCATGCACCAAGCGGGCCGGGGGGCAGGACCTGCCGCCCCCCGACCCGCGACTTCAGGCGTTGGAGAACCTACTGACAATCCGCCTTGATACCCTCCCAATCGATCTCGGGCAGTGCCGGATCGGGGTAGAAGAGGTCGGCGTTGCCTTCGTAGGCGATGCGCGGTCGAATGTCGAACGTCTGGGGCACGTCCTGGCCGCAGACCCTCTGGACCGCGAACTGGGTACCATACCAGCCCCAGTCGGCGAAGCCGTGGTTGGTCTCAGCCACCATCTTGCCCTCGCGGATGCGGTTGACCGACTCAGGCGTCACATCGTTGGTGAAGACGGCGACGTTCTCATCGCCGAGTGTGGGTCCTTCCGTGGCCAGCTCAAGACGCCCGGCCGACTCCGAGGCCAGCATGGCGCCGAGCCCCATCTCGTTCGAGGCCGCCCAGATGAAGTCCAGGCCCTCGGGGTTGGCGGTCAGGAGGTCTTCGGTGCAGGCGATGCCCTTTTCGCGGTTCCAATCCGCTGCGCAGGGCTCGCCGACGATCTCGACGTTCGGGTACTGGTCCATCACGCTGTTGAAGCCGTTTAGCCGGGCCGTCGAGAAGAAGCCGCCGGCCACACCTTCGATAATGGCCCCGCGCGCCTCGATCGCGGCTCTCTCATCCTCGGAGAGATCGCCGTAGAGGTTGGTCCAGAACTCGTGATCGAGGAACTGGCCCTGTTCGATCTCCACCATTTCACCCTCGCCGAGCACGCCCGGCCCGCCGAAGTAGTCCAGCACGGCGTAGGCGGTGACTTCGGCCGCCACCCTATTGTCAAAGCCGATATAGGACTCCACTTCGAGGCCTTCGATAGGCTCAAGCAGGTTGACGATGATGACCGGTATACCCTGCTCGTTGGCGCCTTGTACGGCGGGCTTAATCACCTCGACCTCAATCGGAGAGATGGCGATCGCGTCGACTTCACGCTCGACGTAGTCCTCGATAATCGCCACCTGGTCCTCAAACGCCACGTGCGTGGCCGGCGACTGAGAGATCACCTCCACATCGAAGCCGTGCTCGTTAGCATCAGCCGCCGAGGCCTCGAAGAAATCGGTCGCCGTCTGGAAGACGCCGGTGATGTCCGGCGGGGTCCAGCCGATGAC